>NZ_JBLFEO010000003.1:0-250809 GCF_047345505.1 Maribacter aquimarinus
TGTTCGTTTTTGCTATTACAATTTACCACTTTTAAAACAGTTTTCCTATTTTAGAACCTCCCGGAACATCAATAAAACCAAGGCTTTCATAAACTATCCATCTTTTTTTCGGGGGATGGTTAGATTTCTTTTAAGTAATAAGTAAATTAATTCCTAAACAGTTCGGTCAATAGCAAACAGATTGTGTTGCAAATTTGCCTCCTTGTTGTTCTTCATTGCCATTTTTAGAAAGGTAAGGTAAATATCGTTCATTTCATTTATTGAATGTAGCCTGAGTATTTCGTGTGAATGTCCTGTCTGTTTATGTTTCTCAAATGCACTTACCGAATAATGAATATTTAGATTGGGATATTCCTCTATTAAAAGAATTGAAATTACAGCTTTGCCATCATCAAATCTTCCTTTCGTAGATATTTCTGTATAATCATATCCTGTAGGAATACCATTAATATATCTAGGGTAATTCTTATGAGAAGTTTTATCCCAAACAAAACCAACTAAATCATAGGAAACCGAATTCTTAAAATTATTAACTTGGCGTTTATATGTGGCTTCTTTTTCTTCAATCTTATCTAGATTTTGTTTCTGGACTTGCTTTTTAAGCATCGATACCTCAACCATTTTTTCATGTTTTGATTTATCGAAAAAGTAAATTGCAGCAAAAAAAAGAACTCCAAAAATAAAGGCAATACTCATTTATTGTTGTTTTTGATGATTTTCATTCTTAGCTGTTACGTTTGATTTTTCCAATGGTTGCCAATATTTTCTACCAGTTTTTTTATTCTCCCTAATTGTAAAATATTCTCCTGTCTTGTAGCGATAAACGAAGTAGGTTATATCTTCAATCTTTACTGTTTGTTCCGTTTTGGTGTAGCCCTTTTTTGCTAAGGTGCTGTCAATGACCTTTTCTTGACCATAAGCTGATGCCATCATCAAAAACAAGGCTGATAAGACGAATAATTTTTTCATGATTCTTATTGTTTTGTGAATTCTGCTCTTCCTCCATTAGCATCCTGTAGCAGCATAGTCTGATTGTCTATTTCGATAATTTGAGAAATATCCTTTCTTCCATTTCTTGTAATGGTTAAAACATTGGTATCTAAACGCCAAGTGTAGTTATCTCTTCCGAATTTGATTCCCGTACCATCATCATTGAATGTATATGTTATAAGAACGGTTTCAGTTGAAGTTTCCCAAGTACCGATAAGTAATTCTCGTGAAACATTGCTGTTATCTAATACCTGTTCTCCGTCTTCCGATGAACAACTGCTCAGAAAGAAAAACGATATTGTTAGGAGGGTTAAAAGATGTGGCTTTGCGCTTTTAAGTATTGACATTTGGATAGCTTTTGGTTGACACTAATTTTTAACGTAAAATCTAGACAGGAATTGTGCAAATATGTATCAATTGCAAAAAACGGGCATAGTATACCCCCGCTGGCGCGAGCGTCACGCTCGTGCTCTATAAGGTGCTCTTTTTTAGCAGTGTCCCCTACCCTTTACTTACCCAAAAAAAGGATCAAGTGCAGTTAGGAAAATCATAACGGCAACATCAAATTTTCAACTTCGTACTTCGTATTTCCCATTTCGTACTTCTAATTTTATATTTCGTACACCCCCCCTTACCCCCGCTAACGCGAGCGTCACGCTCGTGCCTTATAAGGTGCTCTTTTTTAGCGGTGCACCTTTCCCTTTATTTATCCAAAAAAAGGGTTATGTGCAACTAGAAATATCATAACGGCAACGTCAAATTTTCAACTTCGCACTTCTCACTTCTAATTTGCCATTTCGTATTTCGTACTTCGTACTTCCAACTTCGTACTTCATATCTCCCACTTCGTCCTTCCCCTTACCCCAACCAACCTTCCCGGTCCAGGCTGCGGTATTGGATGGCCTCTGAGATATGGGTGCCATTGACGTTTTCGCTGCCCTCCAGATCGGCAATGGTCCTGGCCACTTTCAGTATCCGGTCATAGGCCCTGGCAGAGAGGTTGAGGCGTTCCATGGCGTTTTTGAGCAGGGCCTTGGAGACTTCGTCCATACGGCAGTATTCGCGGATCTGCTTGGTGTTCATCTGGGCGTTGTAGTGCACATTTTCCAATCCGTTGAACCGGGCGGTCTGGATCTCACGGGCGGCGGTAACGCGTTTTCTGATGGCCACACTGCTCTCTCCCTTGCGGTCTTCGGAGAGTTTTTCAAAGGGCACGGGGGTCACCTCTATGTGAATGTCTATGCGATCCAACAGCGGACCGGAAATTTTACCTAGGTAGCGCTGCATTTCTGCCGGGGAAGAGGTCACAGGGGCGTCCGGATCGTTAAAATAGCCGCCGGGACTGGGGTTCATGCTCGCCACCAACATAAAGCTGCTGGGATAGGTAACCGTAAAGCGCGCCCTGGAAATGGTAACCTCCCGGTCTTCCAAAGGCTGGCGCATGACTTCCAAGACCCCGCGCTTAAACTCCGGCAGCTCGTCCAAGAACAGCACGCCATTGTGCGACAGGGAGATTTCCCCAGGTTGCGGGTAGGCGCCCCCGCCCACCAAGGCCACGTCCGATATGGTATGATGGGGACTCCTGAAGGGCCGTTGGTTCATAAGGCCCATGTTCTTGATCTTGCCCACCACACTGTGGATCTTGGTGGTCTCCAAGGCCTCTTGCAGGGTCATGGGCGGCAAGATGGAGGGCAGGCGCTTGGCCAGCATGGTCTTCCCCGCCCCTGGCGGACCGATCAAGATAATGTTGTGCCCGCCCGAAGCGGCAATCTCCATACAGCGTTTAATGCTCTCCTGACCTTTGACATCGGCAAAATCGAACTCGGGAAAATCCAGGGTTTTATAAAACTCCGCCCGGGTGTCTATAATGGTCTGCTCCAAGGGCGCACCAGTGTCAAAAAATTCAATGACCTGTTTTATGTTCTCCACGCCGTACACCTTTAAATCGCCCACAATGGCCGCTTCGCGGGCATTCTCCGATGGCAGGATAAACCCCTTGAAGCCTTCTTCCTGGGCCTTGATGGCAATGGGCAGGGCACCCTTTATGGGCTGTAGGCTGCCATCCAGGGACAGCTCGCCCATGATCAGGTACTGGTCTATTTCCTCTGATTGGATTTGCGACGAGGCCGCCAAAATGCCCAGTGCCAAGGTAAGGTCATAGGCAGAGCCTTCTTTCCTGAGGTCTGCCGGCGCCATGTTTATGGTGATCTTTTTACCGGGAATCTTGTAGCCGTTGTTCTTCAGGGCCGCGGCAATGCGGTAATTGCTCTCTTTGATGGCATTGTCCGGAAGGCCCACCAGATGGTAGCCTATGCCCTTGTCAATGTTCACTTCCACCGTGACCGTGGTGGCCTCTACCCCAAATACGGCACTACCGTACACTTTTGTTAGCATGCATCATTCCTTTGGCTTAAAAATAAGCAATTCTGATGCATTTTTTATTTCGGCCTCGTTCATCATCATTTTTCGGTAGCCGCCTGCATTGTAAAGCGCCGCCTGGTCTTTGTAATGTTTGCTGAAGGGGTTGCCGGATTGGCCGGTGGGCAAGATGCTATAGCCGTTCTCCACGTCCGAGAAGTCCACGATCCTGCGCGTGGAGGGTCCGGACGAGGTCTTGTAGTGTCCCGTACCGTCAAAATTAAAGGCCATGTTGTTTATGACCTCGCGGGTCCCGTGTATGGGAAAAGGGCCCACATTGAAGAAACCGCGCAGGGCCGCCACCTGCCCAATGGGATGCGGATGCTCCAGGGTGTGCACCTTGTCCCAGGTCCACTGGGCAAGGTCTGGGCCAAATTCTTGCTCCAAGGAGGCTATGGCCTCCAGAAAGGAGGTCTGCACGATGCCCTTCTGGGTCTCCACGCTGTCTGGGGTGTTGCTGTTGTCCCACCAGACGGATTCCGGTTTGCCAGACATCGGGGCAATGACCCTCTTTTGAAAATGGGTGCCCAGGAACTGTTCAAACTTTGTTTTTCCCATTTCATCGGCAAAGGTATTTTCCAACACCCTGTATTCCCAACGGGTAAACAGTGTGGCCGCCACACTGCCCAACGGGTAATTGCCGTCCCAAAGGGCCAGGGTGTCCAACGACAGCAATTGGTTCTCCGTGAGATCGGCCACGTCCATAAGTTTGGAAAAATTGGTGGCCACTTCCCTGTTCACCGAAGAGCTCACATCGGTGAGCATGGTCTTTGTGGCTTCCAGGTCCCAATTGTTCTTGGGCTCCAAGAGCTCCACGATGCGCCGGCCCCGGTTTTCCGGTAGGTAGTAGCCGGGATAGAGCATGCCGGCAATGCTATCTGGCTGGTTGTTGGCAGAATAGACATAGTGCCAAGGCGGGTTCACCGCCTTTGGGTTGGCCGAAAACGGCAACCAATCCTTTTGCAGGGGGAGGCCTTGCCCCGGCTCAAAAACGAGCTTGGTGTTTACACTGTCCGGGATGCGGTAGAGGGCGGCAGTGGCAAACCAGCCCACATTGCCCTCCGCGTCCCCGTACATGATGTTGAGCCCGGGCGCGTGCACTTTGGGCAATGCCTTTTGGAACGATGACAGGTCTTGGGCGTGGCTCAGTTCATACAAGGCGTCCATCACCTGGTTTTCCTTTTGGGTATAGACCCAGGACATGGCCACCGGGCGCTCTCCGGTGACCTGACGGGCAATCCCGTTCAAAATGGGCCCATGCTCCGATTTCTTATAGGAAAAGGCCACGTCTTCGCCATCTTTCACGGCAATGGTCTTGGATACCGTTTCAAAGGTCTTCCAAGCCCCGCCCCACCTGTATTTGTTTGTGTCCTGCGGATGCACGTCTTCGTAATAAAAATTGACATCATCGTTTTGGAACATGGTCATCCCGTAGGCCAGTTGCCGGCTATGCCCCAATAGCGGGAACGGAATGCCCCCCAAATGGTAGCCGTATTTATGATAGGTGGGGGTTTCCAGATGCGCCTCGAACCAGACGGAGGGCTGGGCAAAGCCAATGTGCGGATCGTTGGTGAATATGACCTTGCCGTTCTTGGTCTTTTCGGGCGCCAAGACCCAACTATTGCTCCCCTCGAACAAAGGGATTCCCAAAGGCCCCAAGGCCTTGTGCACCAAGCCCGCCACGGAATTGCCCAAGGTGTCCCGCGCCTTGGCGGGGTCATGCGTCTTGATCCATTCCAGATCCTCACTGGAGTGCGTCTCAAGATCCTTGAGGTAGTCCGCTCCCCATTCCTCTTTTATTTGTGTCAGGAGCGGATCGGTCTTGTGCGCCATGGCAAAGCTAAACGCCATATAGCCCAGGGTGTTGTACACGTCCTTGAGGGCAAAGGGGGTTTTTTCCAGTCCGGTAAGGTGATATTCCACTGGGGTGTACCCTACCGCCACAAATTGGTTCACCCCGTCCAGGTAGGCCTCGGTGAGCCGTACCCCGGGACTGTTGCGGTCCACACGGGCCACCGTGGCCACCGTGGCGTCATCAATGCCCAGGGTAAGCATGAACTTATCGGTCTCCAACAAATCGGGCCCAAAGACCTCGGAAAGCCTCCCCGTGGCAATGCGGCGCAACAGCTCCATTTGCCACAGGCGCTCTTGGGCGTGGAGGTAGCCCAGGGCACGGAAGGCATCGGCCTCTTCTTGGGCATAGATATGGGGGATCCCGTAGGCATCGTGATATACCTCCACGGGGGCAGCCAGGGAAGACAAGGTCTTTTCCCCGCTGTAATCGGTGGTGTGGGCGCCCACAAATACGCCAAGGCCCACCGCGGCCACCACTAGGACGAGCAGTAGGGCCAAGCCTATTTTCTTCACTGTTTTCATTGAGGTCTCTTTGAGGGTTTCTGCCCTCTAAGGTAGTATAATTATCAGCTTGGGCACAAGCCAGCGGCCCATTAAAACACGGTGACATCCAGATGCACCGCCATGATGGCCCAAGCGCTCAGTCGCGGTAGTTCCCAAGGCCTTCCAAGAGCCAGTCCCGGTAGGTGTCCGCATCGGCAGATTGTATGGCGGTGTTGAGCACCTCCAGATCGGGCGACAAGAGCACGTAGTAGGGTTGGGAAACGGCATTGAAGTTCACGTCTTGGAAGGTGCCCCATTTTTGGGCGATGTTCTCAATGCGCTTGGTTCTCCCGGAATCGTACAAAAAGGTGAACTGTTCCGCTTCGGGCAGGGCCTTGCGATCGTCCACGTACAGGGATATGAGCACATACTCCTCGTTGATGATGGGAAAGATATCGGGCTCGCTCCAAACGTTTTCTTCCATCTTGCGGCAATTGACGCAGGCCCAACCGGTAAAATCCAACAGAATGGGCTTGTTCACTGCCTTGGCGTGGGCCACGCCCTCATCGAACTCCTTAAAACATTCAATGCCCAGGGGGCAATCGCTCTCCGTTTCAAAGACACTGTAAAATTGCGGAGGGGGAAAACCGCTCAGCAGCTTTAGGTGGGTCACCTTGGCCAGGCCCAATACAAGGTAGAGGGTAAAGGCCGCGCTCAGTGCCGCCCATGCCTTTCTGCCAGTGGAAAGGGGTGCCTTGGGACCATCATGGGGAAACCGGGCCCATCCCAGCAGATAGAGGGTCATTAAAAGGCCCAGTAGGATCCATAGTGCCAAGAACACCTCGTGCTTCAGTATGCCCCAGTGGGCCACCATATCGGCGTTGCTCAAGAATTTCAGGGCCAGGCCCAATTCCAAAAAGCCCAGTACCACCTTTACCGTGGTCATCCACCCACCACTTTTGGGAAGACTGTTCAGCCAGGCCGGGAACAGGGCAAAAAGGGCAAAGGGAAGTGCCAGGGCCACGCCAAAGCCCGTCATCCCGGCACTGAGGTTCCAGGCCACATCGCCCTCGGCCATGGTGGTGCCCCCCAACAGCCCGCCCAAGATGGGGCCGGTACAGGAAAAAGAGACAATGGCCAGGGTCACCGCCATAAAAAAGATGCCCATGGCCCCGCCCACCTTGGAAGAGGCCGCATCCATCTTATTGGCCCAGGAGCTGGGCAGGGTAAGCTCATAGTACCCGAAAAAGGAAAAGGCAAAGAACACAAAGATCACAAAAAACGCCAGGTTCACCCAAACATTGGTGGCAATGGTGTTCAGGATCTGGGAATCGACCGAATCGAAAAGGTGAAAGGGCAGGCTCAACAAAAAGTAGATGAGCACAATGAAGAAACCGTACAAGAGGGCGTTGACAATGCCCTTGGAGCGCTGTTTGGAATGTTTGGTAAAAAAAGATACCGTTAACGGGATCATGGGAAACACACAGGGGGTCAACAGGGCAATGAGCCCGCCCAAAAACCCCAGGGCAAAAATGACCCATATACTGCTGTTGCCATCCACGTGTGCCTGGCCCTGGTTTAGGCGTTCTCGGTTCTTAAGGTCTATTTTCAATGCGGCGGTCAGGGCCCTGGAACGTTCGTCCAGCACCACGGCCTCCTCCTCCACGGCCGAACCGTCCAGGGAAAACACAAAGTCCTTGTCGGCCGGGATACAGACCTCCTTGCAGACCTGGTAAAAGAGATTTACCTTGATCTGGTTCACCGCGGGGTCCAACAACTTGATGTTTTGCGTAAAAATGGCCTCTTTCTTAAAAAAGGTCTCCTCTACCTCAAAAATGTCACTGTATTCGTCAATGGTGGCACTTTCCCGTGTGGGCCCCAAAAGCTCATAGGCCTCCCCTGCCCCATCATAGGTAAACTCGCTGGGCAGCGACCCACCATCTGCGGTGTATTGGGAATACACGTGCCAGCCCTCAAAGATATCGCCCTTGATGATGAGCTCGTATTCCGTGTGCGAAATTTGCTTCACCTCGTGGGACCAGGCCACGGGGTCCTCATCGGTCTGGGAGACCAAATTGGCGCTTACAAAAAGTGCAAAAAATAATGTAATGAGCTGCTTCATTCCGTATATGCTATGCTAATGATGTCCTCTGTGGATTCCTTCACTTTAAATCTTTCGTCCATGCGCCGGCCCACTACCCAGACAATGTCCGATTCCGAACACAGGAGCCATTGGTCTTCCTTTTCGAACAAGTTCATTTTCTCATCCTTGAAAAATTTGGCCAGTTTTTTCCTTCCTTTCATACCAATGGGATAAAAGTAGTCGCCATTTTTCCATTTCCTTAACCGCAACGGAAACTTTAACGCACTTTTATCCACATAAATTATATTTTTTGATGCCACTTTCAGCTCTTTTTCAGTAGCGATGGTCAACCGCACGGGATGTTCCAAATGGGTGTTCCCCTGGGCAATTGAATAGTGCGCATCATCGGGGACATCTTTGTTCGCTCGATCTAGGTACAGGGCATCGCGGTCTTTTAAGAGCAGATGTGTTCCCGATCTAACCCGTTTACCGCTCGTGGCGTCCAGAAGGGCGGTAACCGCCTCCCAATCGGTAAATCCGTAATCCCTGAACAGGGCGTGGAGGTGGGTATCTCGTGGCTCAAGGGCCTTAAGGGCTTCCAGATCCACTTCAATACGGCCCTTGGCGCCGTGGAACAATCGCTCCTTGAGCTGCCGCGTGTAGGCCTCGGTGAGGGCTTCCGTCTGTCTTAAGTGGTTCTGGGTGCGGGTCACGTTCTCCAAAAAGGTGGGGTGCAGTTGTTTGAGCAAGGGTACGATCTGCAGCCGTATCTTGTTTCTCAGGTACTTGGTTTCCGCATTGCTGGCATCTTCCCGCCAGACCACCTTGTGCCCCTTGGCGTAATGGGCCAGGGTGTCCCGGGAAAAGGGCAAAAGGGGCCTCACAATGGCACCGTTCACGGGCGGGATGCCCATTAACCCTTGAATGCCCGTTCCCCTGGAAAGGTTAATGAGCATGGTTTCCAGGGTATCGTCCGCGTGATGGGCCGTTAGCGTATGGTCATATCCTTCTGCTTCCATCAGGGAAGCAAACCATTGGTAGCGGAGTTCCCGCGCGGCCATCTGTATGGACTGCCCGCTTTTTTTGGCGTATGACCTTGTTTTAAAGTGTTTTACAAAGAAAGGGCGCTCCCATTGATGGGCCAGGTCCCTGACCAAGGCCTCATCGGCATCGCTGTCACCGCCGCGAAGCTGAAAATTACAGTGGGCCAGGGCAAAATTGAGCCCCATGTCCCTGCACAGCCGCGCCAAGACCACGCTGTCCAAGCCTCCACTGCAGGCCACCAAAAAGGGCCCCTCCAAAACGCGTGGAAAAACTGCCCTGAGATGTTCTTTAAACTGAGCTAACACGCTGCAAATATAGACAAGATTTGGGGAGGGCATTTTTATTTGGGTCGATGGAAATCGGGTGCCCAAATGCCCCCTTTGGTCTTTGTGCCGCGCCGCGCGATGTTTGGCAAAGGAACTTGTCTTCATAGGATGAAGGGTGCTTCCCTTGCGCCACCTCGGATACTAATTTGACCTCCACAGGCCAGGTTTTATGGAACTGCCCCTTAAAAAAACTGGGCCTGGCCTTCCTTGATGATAAAGGACCAACATAAGGTGGCCGGCCCAATAGTATGATGTAAACGCACAACTACTTTGTTATTGGGCGATTACAGTACTTCTTATATATCTATTTCCAGAAGTATAGAACCTTAAAATCTGGCAGAAGGGCCATACTAGGTACGCAGGGCCCTTAAAAATTGCTGTAGTTCCCTGCGGTGGGCCTTGGCCAGCTGCTGGTCCAAGATACCTTCGGCATCGCTAAAGGAAGTGTTGAAATTGGGGAGGGAAAACGTTCCGGTGACATCGGCCTTGAAACGTTTCAGCAACTGCTCGGCCACCCCCAAGGCCCCAATGGCGCCCCGCTTTCCTCCCGAAGTGGACATCAGGAACACTTTTTTTCCGGCAATGAAGTCCCTATCCACGCGAGAAAGCCAGTCCCACGTATTCTTAAAAAAGGCCGAAGGGTTGCTGTTGTGCTCGTTAACGGAGAAAAGAACGCCGTCCGCTCGTTGGAAAGCCTCTCGCAAGGCCACTAGATTGGGATGGAATCCATTGTCACGCTCTTCGTCCTCACTGTACATGGGCAGCGGAGTCTGGGCCAGATCCAAGAGGTGCACCTCGTGCCCCTCCACCAGGGAAACGGTATGTTTTACCAATCGGAAATTGATGCTCGAGGAGGAATTGCTGCCGGCAAAGGCTAAAATCTGGGCCATTGTTGGGTAGTGGTGTTATTTGGCGAAAATAAATGAAATTGTCCATGGTTGCCATTAATTTATCTAATTTTGCACCCCATAACCCATAACCCGCTGTAAGCAAGAGGTATAGGGATTTTATTTGAGATGATGCAAACAAGGGACAACCGACTGTACTTTATTGATGCCATGCGGGCTTGGGCCATTGTCATGATGCTACAGGGCCACTTTGTGGACGGCCTGCTGGATCCTGTCTTTAGAAACGCGGAGAGCGGTGCGTACGGTGTTTGGAAATACTTTAGGGGCATAACCGCTCCGGTCTTCTTTACGGTATCTGGCTTTATCTTTACCTACCTGTTGTTGCGGCCGGGGGCCAAGGGACTTAAAAATCCCAGGGTAAAAAGGGGCATCAAGCGCGGACTGGAACTGTTGCTCATAGGGTATCTGCTGCGCATCAACCTGTTTGGACTGCTCAAGGGGAGTATCTATCCTTCTTTTTTTGTGGTGGACGTGCTGCACATCATTGGTCTCTCCCTATTGGGCATCATTGCCTTGTACCTTCTTACCATCAAGTTGCCATCTTGGGGCTTTACCATGGCGCTCTTGGGCACCACCTTGCTGCTCTTTACCTTGGAACCCTGGTACAAGACCCTGGACTATGGGCTCTTGCCCCATTGGATCGCCAATTACTTCACCAAGGCCAACGGGTCCGTGTTCACCCTTGTCCCTTGGTTGGGCTATGCCGCCTTTGGTGCCTTCCTTTCCAAGGTGTTCCGCTCGCAAAAGGACCATCCCCGGCTCTATGCCCTTGGCATACCACTGTGCTTGGGCCTCGGGGCAGCGCTCATTGGCTGGTCTTCCGGTATCTTTCTTTTGTTGCATGACACCCTCAACCTGCCCCTTTTCAATGCGGTGGCGCACAACAATTACCTCTACATGCGCCTGGGCGACGTGCTCCTGGTATTTGCCTTGTTCATGTTTTTAAGACAAGGATTGCGCAACCCCACCCTGATCAAGCTGGGGCAGTCCACCCTGTCCATCTACGTCATTCACTTCATAGTGCTCTATGGCAGTTTTACAGGTTTGGGGCTTTATCATTATTTTCATCACCAGCTTGGTGTGTGGACCACCATCCTTGGGGCCCTGGGATTCACCTTTGGCTGCTGTCTCCTGGCGCTTGCCTACGAGAACAACAAGGTACGGCTAAAAATGGGCGCACGCTCGGCATGGGGCTGGTCAAAGCGCAATGCCAAGGCACATTTCCCAAAGATGTCCAGATTATTTGGAACCGCTAAAAATTAAGGAGGCCCCTCGCAATTTTGGTTTTGATAAAGTACCTTGTACCAAAAATTAAAAGACCATGAGCGAAAAAGAGTACGCCCCCATTCAAGTGGCGCTGGAAAAAGACAAGCGCTACGCCTGGTGCACCTGTAGCCACAGTGCCAACCAACCTTTTTGTGACGGTGCCCACAGGGCCCACAACAAACCACCCTCCTTGGCCTTTACCGTGGATGAGGACAGAAGTGCCTTTCTCTGTACCTGTAAAAAAACGGGTAACCCGCCCTATTGCGACGGTTCCCACAACGGATAGCGGCCCATACCCTTTTTGCCAATTGAGCCACATCCCTCACAAGTTTGGCCATGCCTGCTTTTTGGTGCTGCGCCCAATTTATGCATTGCATTATTGTTATGAAGTTTCGAGATACCACAAAGATTGGTTTTTTCTCGATTTTCAACTTTCCATCGCTATGGTCGCAGCACAACATCACCGAATACGGGACAAAAAAAGCAGCCGTACGTACGGCTGCTTTTTTTAATTTGATATTGCTTCCAATTTTCTAGATATGTAGCGCTCGGTCTTCCGTGGCGGCCAGTGCGGCCTCTTTAACGGCCTCCGCATAGGTGGGGTGCGCATGGCTCATACGGGCAATGTCCTCTGCAGAGGCCCTGAACTCCATGGCCGTCACGGCCTCGGTGATAAGATCGGCACAGCGGGCGCCGATCATGTGCACGCCCAAGACCTCATCGGTGTCCTTGTGGGCCAGAATCTTCACAAAACCGTCCAGATCCATACTGGCCCTGGACCGGCCCAATGCCCGCATGGGAAATTGGCCCGATTTGTAGGGCACACCGGCCTCCTTCAGCTCCTCTTCGGTCTTGCCCACGGCCGCCACCTCGGGCCAGGTATAGACCACATTTGGAATGAGGTTATAATCTATGTGCGGTTGCTGGCCGGCCAACTGCTCGGCCACCAAGGTGCCCTCCTCTTCGGCCTTGTGGGCCAGCATGGCACCTTTTACCACATCGCCAATGGCGTAAATGTTGTCCACATTGGTCTTTAGGTGGGCATCCACGGCCACCCTGCCCCGCTCATCGACCTTAACGCCGGCGGCCTCCAGGTCAAGCCCGTCGGTGTACGGTCTCCTGCCCACGGAGACCAGGCAATAATCGCCCTTGAAAACCACTTCTTCCCCTTTTTTGTCATCGGCCTTCACCGTCACGGTCTTGCCCCTGCGCTGTACCGACTTCACCTTGTGGGAAAGCGCAAATTTCACTTTTTGTTTCTTGAGCACCTTCATCATTTCCTTGGACAGTGCCGCATCCATGGTCGGGAGAATGCGGTCCATATATTCCACCACGGTGACCTCGGCGCCCAGGCGCCTATAGACCTGCCCCAACTCCAAACCAATGACCCCGCCACCAATGACGATCATGTGCTTGGGAATCTCCTTGAGCTCCAGGGCCTCCGTGGAGGTGATGATGCGCTCCTTGTCCAGCGAGATAAAGGGCAAGGTGGCCGGCTTGGAGCCTGTGGCAATGATGATGTGCTTGGCCCCGATGCGCTCCGTGCTGCCATCGTTCTTTTTAATGTTTATGGTGGTGGCATCCTTAAAACTGCCCAAGCCCTCATAAACGTCGATCTTGTTCTTGTCCATTAAAAACTGGATGCCCTTGGTGGTCTGGTCCACCACGCCCTGCTTCCGGGCGATCATCTTCTCCAGGTTTACCTTGACCTCGCCGGGCACCTCAATGCCGTGCTCCGCAAAATGCTTAACGGCATCCTCATAGTGGTGGGAAGAATCCAACAGGGCCTTGGAGGGAATACAGCCCACATTGAGGCAGGTGCCGCCCAAAGTGGCGTATTTTTCTATTATGGCCGTTTTCATGCCCAATTGCGCGCAACGGATGGCCGCAACATAACCTCCTGGTCCGGAGCCGATCACGGCTACATCATATTGATTCATATATGGAATGTTTTTGATTTTTGTTTGATGACAAAAGTACGAATGTTTTAAAGCTGCCACAAGTGCCCATTTGGCCCGGATGGGCCAGCTTTGTGGGCAAACGGCACCCCTAGGGCAGCAGTGGCAGTGCGGTGGTATGCTTAACCTCCTTAATGGTAAAGGAGCTCTGGGTGCTGCCAATGTGCTCTATGGCCGTGAGCTTTGCCACCATAAAGTGCCGGTAGGCCTCCATATCGCGTACCACGATCTTTAAAAGATAGTCATAGTCCCCGCTGAGGTGGTGGCACTCCATGACCTCCGGAAGCTTCATCACCTCCCTTTCAAAATAACCAATGTTTGCCTGGGTATGCCGGGTAAGCCGCACATGGCAAAAGACCACGAAATCCAGCGCTACCTTCTTCTTGTCCAATAAAGCCACGTAGTGCAACACCATCCCCTGGCGTTCCAATTTCTTGATGCGCTCGTAAACGGCCGTGGTGGAAAGGCCCAAACGGTGGGCGTACTCCTTGGTGGTCCTTTTGGCGTTCTGTTGCAACAGCTGCAACAACTTAAGATCGTGAATGTCCAACATCATCGGTGCCGTTTTTTCCACATCCGAGCAGGAAAGCCCTGCTTTATGGATTAATATTCTAAATTTTCTATAAAATTAGATAATATATCGGCTTAAACCAATCAATGTTGTAATTCATTCGATAAATTCCTATTTTTATGAATGATAAAAGTTGATAAAAATGAGCAAAAAAGCCACTAACGATCTACAGGACCTTCAGTATTTTGGAGAGTACGGGGGCGTGAACCCGTCCATATCGGACTCCTCTACCTACACGTTTCTATCGGCAAAGACCATGTTCGATACCTTTGAGGGCAATACCGAGGGCTGCTACCTCTACAGCAGGCACTCCTCGCCCTCCAACCTGTACCTGGGAGAGGCGCTTGCCGCCCTGGAGGGCACGGAGACCGCCAATGTCACCGCCAGCGGTATGGGGGCCATTTCTGCCGTGATCATGGAGCTCTGCGGGGCCAATGACCACATTGTGAGCAGCCGCACCGTTTATGGCGGCACCTACGCCCTCATGAAGAATTTTCTCAAGAAATTCAACATCCAGACCCACTTTTTGGACATTACCGACCTCAAGGCGGTGAAAGCGGCCATTACGCCAAAGACCAAAATGATCTACTGCGAGAGTGTGAGCAATCCGCTCCTGGAAGTGGCAGACCTGGCCGCACTGGCCCGTTTGGCCAAGGAGCACCACATCCCCCTGGTGGTGGACAACACCTTTTCACCACTTTCCATTTCGCCGGCAAAACTGGGGGCCAGTGTGGTGATCCACAGCCTGACCAAGTTCATCAACGGCACGAGCGATTGCGTGGCGGGGGCCATCTGCGGGAGCAAGGACTTTTGCCTATCGCTCAAGGATGTGAACAGTGGGGCGGGGATGTTGCTGGGCAGTACGTTGGACAGCCTACGGGCAGCCTCCATCCTCAAGAACATGCGCACCCTGCACCTTCGCATGAAAAAACACAGCCAAAATGCCCTGTACCTGGCCCAAAGGTTTCAAGAAGATGGCCTAAGGGTCATGTATCCCGGACTGCCCTCGCACCCGGGCCACTTGATCATGGAAGACCAGATGAACCGCGATTATGGTTTTGGCGGCCTCCTGACCCTGGATGTGGGCTCCTTGGAAAAGGCCAATGCCCTGATGGAGCGAATGCAGGACAAAAAACTGGGCTATCTGGCGGTGAGCCTTGGTTTTTACAAAACCCTCTTCAGTGCACCGGGAAGCTCCACCTCTTCGGAAATCCCCTTGGAGGAACAAAAAGAAATGGGACTTGGGGAAGGGCTGATCCGTTTCTCCATTGGCCTGGACGACGATATTGAACGTACCTACCAAATGATGCGGGACTGTATGCGGCAGCTGCACATTTTGGATTCCGAAAAACAACGGTCTTAGTCCCCGGGCGATCAAAGTTGCACATTCGTGGCTTAAATCGTAATATTACCCCAGAACCAAACGGAAACAGAATGGCCAAACCCAAACCAAAGGAGCAGCAACAAAATGCCACAGTGAACGAGAACAACGAACTGAGCATTTTTGAGGCCCTGATCCCGGTGGTGGTACTGGTGGCCATGCTGGCCTACAATGTCTATGTCTTTGGAGACGATGCCCTGAGCGGTTCCAACCAGTTCATCTTGCTTTTGGGGGGCGCAGTGGCGGCCGTTGTTGGCATACGCAACAAAGTGCCCTATAAAAGGATGTTGGCCGAAGTGGCGGAGAACGTAAAAAGCACCACCGGGGCGCTGCTGATCCTCCTTATGGTGGGCGCGCTGGCGGGCACTTGGCTGGCCAGTGGCATTATCCCAGCCATGATCTACTACGGGTTGCAAGTACTGAACCCCACCATTTTTTTGGCGGCCTGCGTCATTATATGTGCCGTCATTTCAGTGGCCACCGGCAGCAGCTGGACCACCTCCGCCACCGTGGGCATTGCCCTGGTGGGCATTGGGGAGGCCCTTGGCATTGGCATGGGAATGACCGCGGGAGCCGTCCTCTCCGGGGCCTATTTTGGGGACAAGCTCTCCCCCTTGAGCGATACCACCAACCTGGCTCCTGCCATGGCCGGGGGCGAACTCTTTACCCACATTAAGTACATGCTCTATACCACCGTGCCCACGATCTCGGTTACCCTGCTGGTGTTCATCATCATTGGCCTGAACATTGACACCAGCGGCCAGGCCGATGTGGCCTCGATCCTTACCTCCATAGAGGCCTCGTTCAACATCAATGGTTGGCTGTTCTTGGTGCCCGTGGTGGTGGTGGGCCTTATCATAAAAAAAACACCGCCCTTGGCCGCCCTGTTGGTGGGCACCTTGTTGGGGGCCCTCTTTGCCCTTATCTTTCAGCCCAATGTGGTAGCCGGCATTGCGGGCGCCCAGCAGTTGGACCTACAGTCCGGATATCGGGGCATTTTGGAGGCCATAACCGTAAGCACGGAGATTCCCACGGACAACCAGGCCCTGAGCGACCTTTTTGCGGCCAAGGGCATGGCAGGGATGCTGGGCACCATTTGGCTCATTGTCTGTGCCATGGTGTTTGGGGGCGTCATGGACGGTATCGGGGCCTTGGCCCGTATTACCAAAGCCCTGCTTTCCCTGGCCTCCAGCACCTTTAGCCTTTTTGCCAGTACCGTGGGCAGCTGTCTGGCCCTGAACGTCACGGCCTCCGATCAGTACCTGGCCATTGTGGTGCCCGGCAAAATGTTCAGCAAGGCCTACGCCGATAAAGGTCTTGCCCCGGAGAACCTGAGCCGCACCTTGGAGGACTCGGGGACCGTGACCTCCGTGCTCATTCCGTGGAACACGTGTGGTGCCTACCACAGCGGTGTCCTGGGCGTAGGTGTAACGGACTATTTCTTCTATGCCGTTTTCAACTGGCTAAGCCCGATCATGACCCTTTTGTTCGCGGCCTTCAACATTAAGATAAAACAACTGGTGCACAAAAAGGTTCGGCCCGTTCCCGAAACCACTCCATAATCCGCATTCTGGGAAGTTAAATTTCCGTTAGCATCAATCTGTACGGAAAACAGCTTGCCCTTTTCGTTTTTAAACCCCGTTAATGCCAACCCGAGCCATAGGCTTTTTGGCGGCCCATCCCGGCGGTGTCCTCTTATGCCAGTTCTCGTTTGGAGATTGGCCAAAGAAATTGAATTCTTTTGTTGGGCCCTCGAAAAAGAAAAATGGACCATGGCAAACATAGGTGCCCTTCTTTTTTTGATGCAAGGCCCAAGATGAAACCTTCCATCAGCTCATTTTCAAGGGGATAACGGAATGGCCCATCGACCTAAAAAAACCTTACCCAAAAAAGCGGTGCGACAGGGCTAAAATCAGGGGAAAAATTCGCAAAATTTCCACTTTTATGAGGACGTCAAATATAGGTGTGCATTGCTGTGGATTCCCTAAGAATCACCTTACATTGGTATGGAAATGATAGTGATGCTCGCTTAAATTTTGCGCCATATCCCAAGGCTATCCTTTCATTGGATTTTCCAATTTGGCAAGCTGGGCCCCGCCCCACTTCCGGACTACCTTTGTACCAGAATCTGTTAACGAACTAAACATTTTTGAAAATGACATTTGTAGGAAAAAAATTTCCAGACCTCAGTGTAAACGCAATGGACGAAATGGGCGATACCTTTAAGCTCAACGTCTTGGAGGAAGCCCAAAAGAACAACAAAAAAGTACTGCTCTTTTGGTATCCCAAGGATTTTACCTTTGTGTGCCCCACGGAGCTCTTGGCCTTTCAGGATGCCCTGAAGGCTTTTGAGGACAAGAACACCAAGGTGATCGGCGCCTCTTGTGATACGGCCGAAGTGCACTTTGCCTGGTTGAACACCGACAGGGACAACGGCGGCATTGAGGGCGTTACCTATCCGCTGCTGGCAGACAGCAACCGCAACCTGGCCAACACCTTGGGCATTTTGGACATTACGGATGAGAAGTACAATGAAGATACCGGTATCTTGACGGTAGAGGGCGACAACGTGACCTACCGCGCCACCTATCTCATTGACGAGGAGGGCACCGTCTTCCACGAAGGCATCAACCACATGCCCCTGGGCCGTAACGTGAACGAATACCTAAGGCTCATTGACGCCTACACCCACGTCCAGGAAAAAGGCGAGGTGTGCCCGGCAAACTGGGAAGAGGGCAAAGAAGCCATGACCGCCGATCGTAAAGGGGTGGCCCAATATTTGGCCGCACACTCCAACTAAAAAAAGTAAAACCTTGGGCCCCGCCTCTTCTGGGCGGGGCTTTTCAACACCTTATAGTATGTTAGTAGAATTGGAAAAAGACAATCTCCAGGAAATTGTGGCGGAGCACAAAAATGTGATCGTACAGTACTCTGCCACGTGGTGCGGAAATTGCCGCATCATGAAGCCAAAGTTCAAAAAGGAATCGGCCGCGAACGAAGACATCACCTTTGTCCTGGCCGATGCCGAAAAATTCCCCGAATCGCGCAAACTGGCGCAAGTGGACAACCTGCCCACCTTTGCGCGGTTTTCCTCAGGGGAATTCAAAAATCAGGTGCAGACCAATAAGTATGATGTTCTAAAAGAATTGGTACATGAAGCTTCCAGTAATTAAGCACCTTACAAATTTCATAGAACGGAACGATGAGGACTTTGTGGTGGAAACCATTGCCACATTGGAAGACCTTACGGAACTGGGTTCCCTAAAGGACCAGGATCTGGACGTTTTGGGCGAGGTGATCTCCAACATGTACGGCGCCCTGGAAGTGCACAGGGCCGTGAAGGAGGGCACCCCCAAAAAAGAGGCCCTGAACCAGTTCATGCAACGGGTCACCGGGGCCATTGATGCCTGAGGCGTGCGCGGCGCATAAAAAATCCGTCACCTCCAAGGGCTTCATGTGCCTCATCCACTCCACACTGTCGGTTTTGGGTTCAACTTTTCAAGGGCGCGCCATCTTTGGTGACGCGCACCGACCCGTTCCCCTGCCGGGCAGCATCCATTTTGGGATACTTTTAGCTAAATGATCGGCGGGGTATCCCTTTTTTATTTTTATTTTTCCCTCCTAATTTTAAAATTGATACAATGGCAACAGTAACACTTAAAGGAAGTGAAATACACACCAAGGGACAATTGCCCGCCAACGGCAGCAAGGCACCTGGTTTTGAATTGACCAAGAACGACCTTTCCGCGGCCAAATTATCGGACTATGCCGGATCCAGGGTGATCCTGAACGTCTTTCCCAGTGTGGACACCGGTACCTGTGCCCAATCCGTGAGGCAGTTTAACCAAGAAGCGGCGGCACTGGAGAACACCAAGGTGCTCTGCATCTCAAAGGACCTTCCCTTTGCCCAGGCCCGCTTCTGTGGCGCAGAGGGCATTGAAAACGTGGAAATGTTGAGCGATTTCAAGGATGGTAATTTTGGATCGGCCTATAACCTTACGTTTACGGATGGCCCCTTGGCCCCCCTGCACTCGCGCGCCGTGGTGGTCTTGGACGAGAACGGAAAGGTCCTCTACAGCGAACAAGTGGCCGAAATTGTGGACGAGCCCAATTACAAGGCCGCCCTGGAAGCCCTTAAGACCGCTTAGCACCTTCCCCTGATGACAAAGGAATCCCTTGTGGTAAATCGCCTCAGAAGCATTGGTTATGCTTTTCGGGGCGCTTTACTGCTTTTGCGCAGCGAACCCAGCATTCAGATACAGATGGGGCTGGCCGTTCTTATGACCGTCCTTGGTGTTGTCATGGACATCTCGGCCACGGAATGGATGTTCCAGATCACCGCCATTGCCATGGTCATGGGCGTGGAGGGCCTGAACACCGCCGTGGAAAAACTGTGCGATTTTGTGCACCCCGGCCATGAACCCAAAATTGGACTGATCAAGGATGTTGCTGCGGGCGCCGTTATGCTGGTCTCCATTGGGGCCGTGCTCATTGGTGCCATTATTTACCTGCCCAAATTTTTTTAGTGCCCGGTTTACTTTGGCAACGTGCCTAAATTTGTAATTTAGCCGAGAATTAGAGCGCTATGGCAAAAAAGGCATCCAAAAGAAAGCCTGCACCCCCCAAAAAAAAGACGTCTTTTAAACTCTCCAAACAGAACAAAATCATTCTGGGGAGTTTGGTGGCACTGCTAAGTATTGCCCTCCTTATAGCCTTTGCATCGTTCTACACTACCTGGCAGTACGATCAAAGCCAGCTCAGTACGTTTGCCGATCGCAACGAACAGACCAAGAACCTCTTGAACAAATTTGGAGCGGCCACGGGCCATTTCTTTGTGTACCGGGGCTTTGGCCTTGCCGCCATGCTGCTGCCCCTCTTAACGGGCACTACGGGGATTTTCATGTTCATGGGCTGGAAGAAGGCAAAACTGTGGAAACTTTGGATTTGGGGCCTCATTTTCGTGGTTTGGATTTCCATTTTTCTAGGCTTCTTTGCCACGGAGCACCCCCTATTGGGCGGCCTGGTGGGCTATGAAATGAACGATTTTCTGCAAGACTACACCGGGAAGATCGGCGTGGTGCTGCTGCTCATCTTCGGGTTTGTGTTCATCATGGTGCGGCTGTTCAACATTACCCCGGACATGGTGGTGTCCTATGCCCAAGGCAAAGGGAAGGCCCTTCGGGAATCCTTTAAAAAAGAGCCCGAAAGTCCTTATGAGGAGCCAGACCCGGTGACCCCGCTGGAAGAGGAAGTTCCGGTGGTGCTGGACACCTATACCCATAAGAAGGACATTCCCGCCCTGGAAAAGGAGGAGCCCTCCAAGGACCTGGAGATCACCCCGACCACGGACGAGGACCATGGGCCCTCCCTGGACATGGAAGTGGCCACCACCACCGAGGAGCCTTTGGAAACCGATGCCCTGGCCAGCAAATTGGTGGAAGATTTTGGGGAATTTGATCCCACCCTGGAACTGGGCAACTACAAGTTCCCCACTTTGGACCTCCTGGATCCCCACGGCGTTACCGGCGGCATCACCATTAACCAAGAGGAACTGGAAGAGAACAAGGACCGCATTGTGGATACCTTGAAAAACTATAAAATTGGCATTGCCCAGATCAAGGCCACCATTGGCCCCACGGTGACCCTTTATGAAATTGTGCCCGAGGCCGGCGTTCGCATTTCCAAGATCAAGAACCTGGAAGACGATATTGCCCTGTCCCTGGCCGCACTGGGCATACGCATCATTGCCCCCATTCCCGGCAAGGGCACCATAGGCATAGAGGTGCCCAACAAAAATGCCACCATTGTCTCCATGCGCTCGGTCATCGCCTCCAAAAAATTCCAGGGTGCCGAGATGGAACTGCCCATAGCCTTTGGCAAGACCATTAGCAACGAGACCTTTGTGGTGGACCTGGCCAAGATGCCGCACCTCTTGATGGCCGGCGCCACCGGGCAAGGGAAATCGGTGGGCCTCAACGCCGTGCTCACCTCCCTGCTCTACAAAAAGCATCCGGCCGAGGTGAAGTTCATCTTGGTGGACCCCAAAAAAGTGGAACTGACGCTGTACAACAAAATAGAGCGGCACTTCCTGGCCAAGCTCCCCGATTCCGAGGAGGCCATTATCACCGACAACACCAAGGTGATCAATACCCTGAACTCCCTGTGCATAGAAATGGACAACCGCTACGAACTGCTGAAACTGGCCATGGTGCGCAACCTTAGGGAATACAACACCAAGTTCAAGGCACGGAAGCTCAACCCCAATGACGGCCACAAATTCCTGCCCTACATTGTACTGGTCATAGACGAATTTGCCGATCTGATCATGACGGCCGGCAAGGAAGTGGAGGGGCCCATTGCCCGTTTGGCACAATTGGCCCGGGCCATTGGCATACACCTCATCGTGGCCACCCAACGGCCGTCCGTGAATGTGATCACCGGCCTGATCAAGGCCAACTTCCCGGCACGCATTGCCTTTAGGGTCACCTCTAAAATAGATTCGCGCACCATTTTGGACGCCCAAGGGGCCGATCAGCTCATAGGCCGTGGCGACATGCTCTATACCCAGGGCAATGACGTTACCCGTATTCAGTGTGCCTTTGTGGACACGCCCGAAGTGGCCAAAATAGTGGATTACATAGGGAGCCAGCGTGCCTACCCAGACGCCCACGAACTACCGGAATATGCCGGGGAAGATTCTGGCACAGGTCTTGATAATGATATTGGCGACCGCGACCCCATGTTCCGAGAGGCCGCAGAAGTTGTGGTCATAGCACAACAGGGATCCACATCCCTCATACAGAGGAAGTTAAAGCTGGGCTACAACCGGGCGGGCCGCATTATGGACCAATTGGAGGCCGCCGGTATCGTGGGGCCCTTTGAAGGCAGTAAGGCCAGACAGGTGATCATCCCGGACCTACAGGCCCTGCAACAGTTTTTTGACGATGAAGCCAACCGACTGCCCGGTGGCGCATAGCCTTGGGCCCCGTACAAAAACAGGGGCAGAACCGGCATGGTGGTAAAATTATAACGAACGATCAAAAGAACGCTTTATGAGCCCTATGGGCCAAACCATTTTAAACGAACAACAATGAAAAAAATACTATTTCCGCTCTTCTTTGCCATTGTGGCCCATGCCGTGAACGCCCAAGGTGCGGACAAGGCCAAGGCCCTTTTGGATGAGGTATATGCCAAGGTCAAAAGCTATGACAATGTGTATGTCGATTTCCGTTTCGACCTGAAAAATGCGGAGGCGGGCATCAACCAGGAGACCCGTGGCGACGTGACCTTGAAAGGGGACAAATACCTCTTCAATTATTTGGGCTCCCAGCAGATGTACGATGGCCAACAGGTGTACACCATAGTCCCGGAAAACGAAGAAGTGGTCATGGAGAGCAAATCTGAGGAGACCGATGCCATGACCCCTTCCAAAATGCTCACCTTTTACCAAGAGGGCCACAACTACGCCTGGGACATACTGCAGAACGTACAGGGAAGAAAAATCCAATATGTGAAGCTCACCCCCATTGACAGCGACTCCGAGATAAAGTCAAGGTTGTTGGGCATTGATATGGGCACCAAGCACATCTACAAGCTCATTGAAACGGGAAAGAACGGAACGGTGACCACCATTACTGTTAATTCTTTTAAAACGGACCAGCCCCTCTCGGAAACCTTATTTAAATTTGACGCTTCCAAATACGAGGAAGAGGGCTACTACATTATAAGAAATTAGGACTTTTGAGAATACTGGATCGGTATATACTGTCAAGATTTGCCTTTAATTTTTTCAGCTCTTTCGTTATACTGATGTTCATTTTCATCTTTCAGACGATTTGGCTGTTCATAGACGACTTGGCGGGCAAGGGCTTGGACATTGTGATCATTGGCAAGTTTTTGTTCTATCTGATGCCCGACCTTACCGAGAAAGTACTCCCGTTAACGGTACTGCTATCCTCCATCCTCACCTTTGGCACCTTTGCGGAAAATTATGAGTTTGCCGCGATGAAGGCTTCGGGCATCTCCCTGCAGCGCTCCATGGCCAGCCTCATCATCTTTGTCACCATTTTGGGCGGGGTCACGTTCTTCTTTGCCAACAATGTGATCCCCCTTTCCCAGCGCAAGATCTACAACCTTAGGAAGAACATTGCCAAGGTAAAGCCCGCCGCTGCCGTGACCGAAGGGGTTTTCAGTGATTTTGAAGCCGCGGACATGAACATTAAGGTAGATGAGAAGTACGGCGAGAACGACCGCTTTCTGCGCAACGTCATCATCCATGAAAAATCCAAAACAAAAGTGAACACCACGGTGATCAAGGCCCGGACGGGGGAATTGGTGAGCAGCAAGAATTCAGATATCCTTCAACTTATCCTAACCGATGGGCATTATTACAAGGACATCGTTACCAACAACACCGGCTCCAAATTGAAATACCCTTTTGCACAGGCCAATTTTGATACCTATATCATGAACATTGACCTGAGCGAGCTCAACAATGTGGACCTCGAAGAGGAACGGGACATCAGTACGGCCAAGATGAAGAACATTAACCGGCTGGTCAAGGACATTGACTCCATAAAGAATGACAACTACCGCATTGTCAGGGCCTTTTCAAAAAACATCAAAAGCCGTATGGGCGCTTTTGTGCCGCTGGCGCAGGAAGACACCTTGATCACCAAAAATGCGGTTCGCAAAAGAAACGACTCCATCAGGGAAGCAAAATATGCCCTGACCCGGCAAGACACCGCCAAGCAAAAACTGGCCAGGGAAAATATTTTGAACATCTATGAAGACTGGCAGAAAGTACAGATCATGAGCAATGCCAAAAATGCCGTGAGCAGCATTCTGGGCTCTGTGAAGGGCAAAAAGAACGAGATGCAGAACCGCTACAAGAACTACAACATGCACATTCTGTCACTGCACACCAAATACGCCCTGGCCTTTTCCTGTATCATCCTCTTCTTTGTGGGGGCCCCCTTGGGCGCCATTATCAGAAAAGGAGGCCTTGGACTGCCCATGGTGGTGGCCATTATCCTGTTTTTGATCTATTACTTCATTGGGGTGTTTGCCGGCAACTACGCCAAGGAGGGCAACATACACCCCATATTGGGTGCTTGGCTCTCTACCTTGATCATGCTGCCCCTGGGCATTTACCTCACCAAAAGGGCCACCGAGGACAAGGGCATGGTTAATTTTGGAGCGATGACCGATTTCTTTACAAACCTATTCAAGAAGCGAAGTACTGCAGATGACAACTAAGACAACAAACACCATACAACTGAACACCATAGCCGAGGCCATTGAGGACATCAAGGCCGGTAAGGTCATTATCGTGGTGGACGATGAAAACCGTGAAAACGAGGGCGATTTCCTGGCGGCGGCAGAACTGGCCACCCCAGAGACCGTGAACTTTATGGCCAAGCACGGCAGAGGTCTCATCTGCGCCCCGTTGACGGAGGGCAGGTGCCAAGAACTTGGGCTGCAGATGATGGTGCACAACAATACGGACCCCATGGAAACCGCCTTCACGGTATCGGTGGACCTCAGGGGCCACGGGGTTACCACGGGCATATCTGCCGCGGACCGCTCCAAGACGGTATGCGCCCTGGTGGACCAAAACACCAAACCCCACGACCTGGCCAGGCCGGGGCACATCTTTCCCCTGGTGGCCAAGGAAGGCGGGGTGCTCCGTAGAACCGGGCATACCGAGGCGGCCATAGATTTTGCCCGTTTGGCCGGGCTAAAGCCCGCCGGCATCATCGTGGAGATCATGAACGAGGACGGCTCCATGGCCCGCCTGCCCCAACTGATGGAGGTGGCCAAAAAGTTCAATCTCAAGATTGTCTCCATAGAGGACCTGGTGGCCTACCGAATGGAACACGACAGCCTCATTGAAAAGGCCCATGACTTTGACATTACAACACGTTTCGGGGAGTTTAGGCTCAGGGCCTACAAACAGACCACCAACAACCACGTGCACATTGCACTGACCAAGGGCAGTTGGGACAAGGGAGAGGGCATTCCCACCCGAATCAACTCCACCCTGATCAACAACGATATTTTGGGCACCTTGACCAACCGTCCGGACCAAAAGCTGGAAGACATGTTCGCCGCCATTGAAAAAGAGGGCAAGGGCGCCATAGTGTTCATCAATCAGGATACGGGCTCCCTGAACATTCTCTCCCGACTTTCGGAACTGAAGGAACTGCAAAAAAAGGGCATTTACAAAGCCCCCAAAATAGAGATGGATGCCCGTGATTTTGGCATTGGGGCGCAGATCTTGCATGACCTGGGCATTTCAAAGATAAGGCTGCTCACCAACAATCCACAGGCCAAACGCGTGGGCATTGTTGGTTATGGACTGGAGATCGTGGAGTACGTATCCTATTGATGCCCTTGTACATCGCACACAAAACAGGCCGCTGAACCACCGTTTGGGCGGTACGGGATCACATGGATGAAGTGGTGGCCAAAAAAAGGCGTAAACCCCTTAACGGAAAGGGCTCCATTGGCAGGTGGCCATCCCCCACAAAAACGGGACTACCACACACGAGCAGACTACCTGGGGGCAAGCCCACAAGACATTAACAAAAAACTGAATTTTAATTTCCAGGCAGGCCTAGGAGCATCAAACCCTTTGGCGGTGCCAATGAAGGGAGCGTACCACATCTGACCTTACTTTCCCGGTAAGGGTGGTTGCCAGGGCCAAATCATTGCGGTGCCGCCAATACCCTTTTCAGTACCTGGGCCATTTTTTGTGCGCGTTCTTCCACCTCGGCCCTTGTCCAGCCAATTTTAACCAAACAGGACAGGGTGCGCCCCACCCAGTGATCGGACTGCGAGAAATTCGACTTTTCATAATCTGGCAACTGTTGCACTATTTCCTGGGGCAACTTGCCCAGGGAGGTCAAATGAGTAAGATGTGCCCATTTTCTGTAATAGTGCCAATTGTTATCGTACCAATAAAAACAAGCGTCCACCCCGGCCTCCGTGAGGGCCTGTTGTGCTTTTTGGGCCAATGGCCGGCTGGGCAAAAAGAAATTGAGGAAGGAATAGTTTTCCACGCCCCCCGCTGGAACCCGCCTAAAGGCAATGCCCTCAATGGGGCCAATGGCCTTGCGCATGATGTCATAATGCCTTTTCTGTAGGGCCAAAAACTCGTCCAAACGTTTGATCTGGGCGCATCCCACGGCGGCATTGAGCTCGGATATCCTAAAGTTATAGCCCAAAAACGGATGCGCATCCGCCCCGCGATCGCTCCCAAGGTGATCGTGCCCGTGATCGGAGTAATGGTCGGCATTCTTGTGAAAGCGCTCATTATCGGTGATCAGGGCCCCACCTTCCCCACAGGTAATGGTCTTCACATAATCAAAAGAAAAACAGCCCAGGTCGCCATAGCTCCCCAGGGGCTTGCCCCCATAACTGCCACCAATGGCCTGGCAGGCGTCTTCCAACAACAAGAGTCCGTGGGTGTCGCAAATCTCCTTTAGAGCGTCCAGGTCGGCCATGGATCCGCACATGTGCACCGGCATGACCACCTTGGTGCGCGGGGTAATGGCCCTGGCAACGCACTTTGGGTCCAGGGTAAGGGTATCGTCCACATCCACCAAAATGGGAACGGCCCCAATGGCGAGGATGGACTCAAAACTGGCCACGAAGGTAAAGGTGGGCATAATGACCTCGTCCCCGGCGCCAACGCCCGCACTCTGCAGGGCCACGGTAAGGGCCGCCGTGCCACTGCTCACCGCTTGGGCGTAACGGGTCTGCATCCTTTTGGCCACCGCCTCTTCCAGTTCCCTGGCCTTCCAGACGTTGTTGCGCATGCCATCAAAACCATAGCGCATCAACACGCCGGTCTGCAATACTTCGTTCACTTGCTCCCGTTCCCGTTCCCCAAACAATTCAAATCCTGGCATAATTCTCTTTTTATGGGCCGATGTTCCGCGGTAACCCACATCGACCTTCATCCCTATGTTCAAAGGTAGCCCAGTACCGGCACAACCGCAACCCCGGAATTTGGAAACAAAACCTTAAAAAAACCACAGTTTTACGGCCATGGCCACCACCATCACCACCAAAAAGAACTTGATGAAGCCGTCTCCCTTTCTGACCGAGACCCTGCTGGCCACCCAAGCCCCTGTCCCATTGCCCAGGGCCAAAACAAGGCCCACCCCCCAGTTCACCTTGTCGTTGTAGGCAAAGACCGCAAGGGCAGAGAGCATGTACATGAACACCACCGCCACCTTGGTGGCATTGACGCGCACCAGGGACATGCGGTTCACATAGTGCAGGAACAGGATCATTAAAAACCCCAGGCCGGCATTGATAAAGCCCCCATAGATGCCAAAAAAGAAGAAGACGATCACGCCCAGCCAGAGGTACTTGCCCGTTAGGCGCTCTTCCATGGGGCCTTTGCCCATTTTGGGGCTCAGCACAATGACGGTGACCACCAAGATCATGACAATGGCCAATATCCGGTTAAACAGCTCTCCCGAGACATCTACCGCAATGTAGGCACCGATAATGGAGCCAAAGAAAGCGGAAATGCCAAGATAGATGTTGAACGGGGCCGTGGAAACCCCCTTACTTTTAAAGCCGGCCGTGGCCAGGGCCGTCTGTACAATGATGGCCACCCGGTTGGTGCCATTGGCCACGTTGCTGGGCAGACCAACAAAAATTAAGATGGGAAGGGACAACAGGGATCCGCCACCGGCAAGGGTATTGATGAAGCCCACCACAAAGCCCACCAACACCAGCAAGGGATAATGATACCATTCTTCCATAGGGCAAAAGTAAGGTTTAAGGACGGTAATGCCACGGCCGGCCTAGGGAACAATTTCCCCTTGCTGCCCAAACAGGGCGTAGATTTGCTTCTTCTCTTCCAGGGTAAACTCCTTTTTCTGGAACCACTCGTGGGCCGCAATGTTCTCGTTTTCCAACTGGGCCTTTCGTATGGCCTCCAGGGACACCAGGTGCCAGTGCTTTCCCTTTTGTCTTGAAACGGAATACCCCACACTTTCCGTGATATAGGATATCCTGGGCTCATTGTACAGCTTTACCCCATTCTTGAGAACGGCCAAGGTCTTGGTCAAAGAAACCACCTCCGAGAAAGAATACCGCACAAAATCTGAAAAACCGTTCTGTGTGGCGTTGTACACCTTGTCCCCTACCCGTAATTTTCTCATCATACAATCCAAAGGGCGCAAAAATAGGGGTTGGTGCCTTTTTTGGGGAAAGGGGAGACTTCATTTTATCAACATGTAAAAAGCCCTTTGGCCTTTTGACCTGATCGCCAAGCCGTTGCGACCCCATTTTTTCAACCGTTGCGTGACACAAAAAACCAAGGGCCCAAAAGCCCGGGCAGTGTAAAAGTATTGCTATCTTAGGGACCATCATAAAACAGCAGAACAACTCCCTATGAAAACGCGCCTTCCCTTGGGCCTTATGGCCCTTATTTCACTGTTCCTTATGAACGCATGCCAAGAAAAAGGTAAAAAGCAAGAAGAAAAACCGGAACGGGCGCTTCCCAACATTGTCATCATTTATGCCGATGACCTGGGCTACGGCGAACTCGGTGCCTATGGGGCCACCGAACTGGAGACCCCAAATCTGGACCGTCTGGCCCATGGGGGCATGCGCTTCACCAACGGCCATGCCGCTTCCGCCACCTGTACGCCCAGTCGTTACGCCCTGCTCACCGGCACCTATCCGTGGCGCAACACCAGGGCGAAGATCTTGCCCGGCACGGCGCCCTTGATCATAGACACGGCCCAAATGACCCTCCCAAAAATGTTAAAACAACAGGGATACGCCACCGGCATTGTGGGGAAATGGCATTTGGGACTGGGCACCGGCACCGTAAATTGGAACGAACCCATTGGGCCAGGGCCCAACGAAGTGGGCTTTGACGAGAGCTTTATCATGGCGGCCACCCAAGATCGGGTGCCCACCGTGTACATTGAAAACGGCAAGGTAGTGGGCTTGGAAGCGGACGACCCCATCCAGGTGGACTACCAGAAAAATTTTGAGGGCGAGCCCACCGGCAAGGAACGGCCCGAGCTGTTGAAAATGAAACCCTCCCACGGACATGACAACAGCATTGTTAACGGCATATCCCGCATTGGATATATGAAGGGCGGCGAGGCCGCGAAGTGGATCGACGAGGACATGGCCGATGTTTTTTTAAAGGAAGCCCAAGCCTATGTGAACCAACACAAGGCCCGCCCGTTTTTTCTGTATTATGCGCTGCAGCAGCCCCACGTGCCCAGAACCCCGCACCCCCGCTTTGTGGGGAGTTCCGGAATGGGCCCAAGGGGCGATGTGATCGTGGAGGCCGATTGGTGCGTGGGCCAATTCCTAAACACCCTGGAAACCGCCGGCATCCTGGAAAACACCCTCATTATCTTTAGCAGTGACAATGGCCCGGTGGTGGATGATGGCTATATGGACGAGTCCGTGGAGCGACTGGGAAACCATATTCCCGCGGGGCCGTTGCGCGGGGGCAAGTACAGCCTGTTCGAGGCGGGAACCCGGGTGCCCTTCCTTGCCTATTGGAAAGGAAAGATCTCCCCTGGGGTATCGGATGCACTGGTGTCCCAACTCGACCTTTTGAGTTCCCTGGCCCAATTGACGGAAAGTGATGTACGGGCGCCGGACAGCAAGGCCCTGATGGACACCTTTCTGGGCAAGGGCAACGAAGGCAGGGCGCAGCTGGTCTTGGAGGCCACGGGAAGAACCGCCCTGCGCCAAGGAGACTGGGTCATGATACCCCCACACAACGGACGCGCCAAAAACACCTTGGTGAACATAGAGCTTGGCAATGATCCCAATTACCAGCTCTACCACCTGAAGGACGATCTGGGACAACAGAACAATCTGGCGGCATCCCGCCCGGAGAAATTGGAAGAAATGAAACAGGCCTATGAGCAGGTGCTGGGGCAGTGAGGATACGAAAACATAAAACACAATGTACCATGAACTTTGTAAAGAACAACTTGACCTTGATTTTTTTCTGGTTGATGCTCCCCTTTGCGGGCACGGGACAGCAAAGCACAGAAATAAGGATAAATCTACAGGGATACCGAGCCGAAATGCCCAAAACGGCACGCATAATGAGCCACAAAAAGTTGCGCAACCATACTTTGGTGCTCAAAAACAAAGACGGACAAACCGTGAAAGCGTTTAGGGCCCAGAAAGAAAAAACCAATTGGCATCCCTTTTCGCATTACTATTCCGTGGATTTTTCAGAACTAACCCAGCCGGGCGACTATTATTTTGAGGTGAAGAATGGAAATGCCAAAAGCCATTCCTTTACGGTTGGTGCCTATCCCAAATGGCAGGAAGACATTGTGGACTTCATACGAACCCAGCGATGTGGTTACAACCCACATATAAAGGCCTTCTGCCACCAAAACGACGGACTGAGTTTTTTTGGCAAACGCCCAGATTCCACCCGAATCGATGCCACCGGCGGATGGCACGATGCCGGAGACCAGCTCAAGTACCTCATTACAAGCAGCAATACCACGGCTAGGCTACTGATGGCCTATCAAATGGCCCCGGACAGATTCAGGGACGAAGTAGATGCCAGAGGGCACAAAGGTCCCAATGGCCTGCCCGATGTTCTTGATGAAGCCAAATGGGGCCTGGAATGGATTTTAAAAATGCACCCCAGCGCGGACGAACTGTACCACCAAGTAGCCGATGATCGAGATCACCGTGGCTTTAAACTGCCCCCAGAGGACAATGCGGACTATGGTTGGGGAGCCAACAGTTTCCGACCGGTCTATTTTGCCACGGGCCAACCGCAAGGACTTTCCAAATACAAGAGCAAGGCCACTGGCATCGCAAATCTAGCGGGGCGATCGGCGGCCACCCTGGCCCTAGGGCATCAGGTGTTACGCGGCTTTCCCCAACATCTTGTCTTTGCAGAACAGTGCAAGGAAGCGGCCATAGAACTATACCAAATGGGGCAAAAACAAGAAGGTTATCAGCAAGGAAACAGTTTTGGCGCGCCCTATCGGTACGAGGAAAACACATGGGCAGATGATATGGAATGGGCGGCGGCCAAACTATATGAGCTTACCAAAGAAGAACAATACCTGGAGGATACCAGAAGATATGCCAAAACCATTGGCGCCTGGTCATGGATGGAACGGGACACGGCCAGCCACTATGAAATGTACCCTTACGTAAATATGGGACATTATGCCCTATGGAAAGTGGGCAACGAGGAAGACAAAAAGCAGACCGTGGCCTATTTTGAACAGAATCTGGAAAATATTCAGGCCCGTGCCCAAAACAATCCCTACGGTGTGGGCCATTTGTTCATTTGGTGCAGCAACAACCTGGCCGCTGCCGTGGCCACCCAGGCCATGCTGTACGAAGAAATGACGGGCTCAAAAAAATATAGGCCCCTAATGCAACACCACGTGGACTGGTTGTTGGGCACCAACCCCTGGAACTCCAGTATGATTACGGAAATTCCGGCGAATGCGGATACTCCTGTGGATGTGCACATGCCCTTTTGGCGCATAAACCAAGATAAGATAAAGGGAGGTTTGGTGGATGGTCCGCTCTGGGCCACCGTACATACGGACATGATCGGAATTCAATTATCCAAACCAGATGAGTTTGCACACCTACAGCCCAAGCATGTGAAATATCATGATGATTGGGCCGACTACAGTACCAACGAGCCCACTTTGGACGGTTCGGCAGAACTATTGATGCTTTTTACCTTCTTGAGCAATGATTGAACGGGGCTTGGCATTTCTCTTGATGTTGTGCGGTTTTCAGTTGCACGCACAACAAATTATTGATGGTCACGGGGCGCTGATACGATCGGACACCACTCAAAACACCATCTATCTTTGTTTTACGGGCCACGAGTTCATTGACGGGTTTGACCACGTGCTTTATGTTTTGGACAAACACCACATCAAGGCCTCCTTTTTTCTAACTGGGGATTTTGTTCGCCAACATAAAAAAATGATTCAAGATTGGGCGGCTAGTGGTCATTACATAGGTGCCCATTCAGACCGGCATCTCCTCTACAACGCTTGGGAAAACAGGGACAGCCTGCGTTATACCAAGGCGGAAATAAAAAGGGATATTGAAAACAACCTCTTGGAACTGAAAAAGTTGAACCTTGATCCAACTTATTTTATGCCTCCTTATGAATGGTACAACAAAGAAATCGTTGCCCTGGCCACGGCCTTGGGCCAGACCACCGTAAACTTTTCGCCCGGTACCCGTTCCAATGCGGACTATACCACCCCGGAAATGGACAATTATATGTCTAGCGAGGACATTCTTAACAGTATTTACTCATTTGAGAAGGAACAAGGAATGAACGGTTTTCATTTATTGATTCACCCGGGAACCAGTGACAAAAGAAAGGACAAGCTATACCACCATCTAGAGACATTGATCCTCCATTTTAAAGAAAGGGGCTATGCCTTTGCACGATTCAAGTAAAGTAAAAACAAGGTTCCATATAGATCATTTAACACAAACCTTATCCCAATGCCCGAATTACCAGAAGTGCACGGTTACCAGCAGTACATTGACAAAACCTGTCTGGGACACCGCATCCTGTCCTTTGATGTGCGTGATGAGCGAATGCTAAAAAAGCCACGACGCGAATTTAAAAAACTGTTGCTGGGAAACACCCTGAACCACACCGACCGTATTGGAAAATACCTGTTCGTTCACCTGGGGTCGGGGCCCATTCTGGTGCTGCATTTTGGCATGACCGGCAGACCCACCTATTATCATGGCTCCGTGGAGCGGCCCCGTTTTGGGCACATTGACCTCGGTTTTGACAATGGGTACCACTTTGCCTTTGAGAACAAGCGAAAATTTGGTTGGTGGGATATCACGGAGAGCGTGGCCGAATATTGCAAGGAGCACAAGCTGAACGTTGATGCAAGGGACCTTACGTTCGATCAGTTCATGGCGGCCGTGGCCAACAGAAAAACAGCCATTAAGAATGTATTGATGAACCAGAGCGTTACCACGGGAGTGGGCAATTGGATCGCAGATGATGTGCTCTACCAGGCCCAGGTACATCCCCTTAAAAAGGCCAACGCATTAAATATGGAGGAACTAAGGACCGTTTACGACAAGCTACAGCACGTCCTGGAGGTGGCCATAAGCCTGGAAGCCCGCTACACCGAATTTCCCGACTATTTTTTGATCCACAACCGCAAGGGACGCGACCACTGTTACCATACCGGAAAGGAATTGGAAAAAATAAAAGTGGGCGGCAGAACCACCTATTTTAGTGGGGACTGGCAAAAGTTGTAGTGCCCGGAACAGGGTCGGGGGCAAGGCCACCACAGGCCCAACGGCTTGGGGCATGGCAAAACACCATCGGCCCGGAGGTGGGGTGTTTCTTTGGGAAGCCTCCTGGAAAAGGAACTTTGGTCAGCTATTTCGGTTCCTTAAAAGACGCTGCTCGGTGCACAATTTTTCCTTCCAACATCGTAAGCAGTACCTTGGTCTTGTGTATTTGCTGATTGGGGATCTCAAAAATATCGCGGTCAAGCACAATGAGGTCTGCATCCTTGCCCACTTCCAGGCTACCCGTCCTATCATCTAAATGCATGCCATAGGCGGCATTTTTGGTGTAGGCCGCAACAACGGTGGTCAAGTCTATCCTTTCGTTGGGAAGCCAACTCTCGCTTGGGGTCCCTATGAGCTTTCTTGTAACGGCCACCTGCATGGCTTCCCAAGGATTTAAGGTGGAAACGGGCCAATCGCTACCGGCCACGAGAACCGCCTTGGTGGCCGCCATACTGCCCATGGGATACATATTTCGTGATCGTTCCTCTCCCACGAGCGGTACAATGGTTTTCAGGTTCAAGGGGTCTCCTTTTGCCCAAAAGGGCTGGAAATTGGCAATAACCCCCAGTTGGCCAAACCTGGGCACATCCTTTGGGTGAACGATCTGCAAATGGGCCAAATGATGCCTGTTTCCCCTGTCCGTGCCTTCCAAGGCATCCAAGGCAGTGCGTACCGCCTTGTCTCCCAAGGCATGCACATGGATCTGAAAGCCATGATGGTCCAGGCTGTCCACCCTCGCCTTAAGTTCCTCTGCAGCATAGTTCAGGATACCATAATCCTGAATGCCGTCAGGGGTGTGGTAAGGTTCCAAAAGAGCCGCGGTCTTGGCCTCCGGCACGCCGTCTGCATAAATCTTTACAGCATTGGTATTGAGTCTTTGTCCCATATACTTTCGCCGTAGTTCCAACAATTGGTTCAAGGAAATGGGCGCCTCTGTCCCCATATCCAGACAAGCCGTGACCCTTATGCTCAATTGTCCCTTTTCATCCAATGCCCTGTATGCCCTGAGATAAGCCTCGCCCGCGGTGGCATCCACCATAGCGGTGATACCGTGCGCATTGGCGGTTCTCATTGCCATTTTCAAAAAATGTTCATAGTCTGCCCCTGTCTTTTTAGGCAAAAGATGTTGCACCAAACCCATTGCGGTTTCCCTTAGCGTTCCAGTGGGCATGCCTGTCTCTTGATCTCGCTCGATGCGCCCGTTTTTTGGATCCGGTGTTTGGGCCGTGATTGCCGCCATTTCAAGAGCTTTGGAGTTTACCCAGGCGTTATGGCCGTCCCATGATGTCAATATGGCGGGCCTATCGGGAAAAATGGAATCGAGCAGTTCTTTACGCGGATTTCCGTTGGGAAAAGCGGTAAGCTCCCAGCCCCGACCCAGAATGACCTCAAGAGAATCATTTTGGTTTCCATACTGGATCAAGGCCTCTTTGATATCAGCCACTTTTTGTAGCCCAGTGAGCTGACAATGCCCGGATGCTTCGGCGCCTTGTATGGGATGGGCATGGGCATCGTGCAGTCCGGGCAACACCAGTTTGCCGTTCAAATGGAGAATTTTTGTGTCTGGACCGATAAATTTTTCTGCTTCCCCATTGTTACCCACATAAACGATGGTGCCTCCCTGCAAAACGATGGCCTCTGCCCAAGGTTCGGTGTCATTGCCCGTGTACAACTTGCCACGGAGCAACACATGGTCCGCAGGCGCTTTGGGGGTGCAAGAACAGAACACCAGAACAACCGCACAACATAGAGCAAACAATGATTGCCGCGCTGTTCCATAAGCAGCGATAATATTTTTCTTACAAGAGAGACTCCTCATTTTACGGTATTTTATTTTTGATGGTAGGGCAACTCTTGTCCCTTTCATCATTTAAAACATTGGGTCCATCCCACTTTTAGCGATATCCTCAACGCACAAAAAGGAAATCATCACCTTTGTTCCTTGATTCTATGGTCAGCCCCAGGGGTTGGCCTTTGCCACCATAATGGGCTCAGGCCATGGCATGCCCCAAGACCACATAAATGATACAAGTAGCAACTCCCGCCACTAAGGCATAGGGCAATTGGGTAGTGACGTGGGCCACGTTGTTGCACTCCGTTGCCGAAGCGGAGAGCACGGTGGCATCGCCATAAAAACAGGCATGGGAGCCAAATGCCCCTGCACTGATCACCGTTCCTACGGCCAACCAGATGTTCACCTCCATACTTTGGGCCAGGGGCACCATAATGGGCAAGGCAATGGCATACACCCCCCAAAACGAACCCGTGGCAAAAGTGATGAGGGCCAAGGATACGAAAGCCACGAGAGGTAGGTAGGCCTTGCTGATCAAGGGGGTGGCCAGGTCTATGATGTAGGGAGTTAGTCCCAATTGCTCGTTTACATCCTTTAGCACAAAGGACATCACCACAATGGCAAGGGCATAGAGCATGGTCTTAAATCCTTTGAAGACACCGTCCATGGCGTTATGGAAGGTCATGAGATTGCCCATGACAAAATAGGCCACCGTGAACACCACAGCGGCAATGACCCCTTTCAGTGCATCAATATCAAAAAATACGGTGGCCGCAATGAGCACCAGGATCGGTAGCACAAAGTAGGCCAACTTGGCGGGCGTGTCCGGCGAAGGACCCTCTGGTATTTCCAGTCCAATGCCCGCAGAGCCCGGCGGAATGAGCACACCAGCGCGTGCCCGTTCCTCCGCCCTCTTCATTGCCCCCAGTGCCGGAACCACCCCGATGGCCACCAAGGGGACCAGAATGGCCGCAACCCATCCATAGACAATAAAGGGTATGGCCTGAAGATATCCACTAAGGCCCTCACCTGGCGGCACCACCCCTTCACTTTCCAAAAGTCCGGCAATGTAAATGGCCCAGGTAGACAAGGGTATGAGCACGCAAATGGGGGCGGCGGTGGAATCTACCACATAGGCCAACATTTCCCGTGGCACTTTGAAACGATCGGTCACTTTTTTCATGGACGTGCCCACGGTAAGGGCATTGAGATAATCGTCTATGAAAATGCAGAGCCCCAGTAGCCAGGTGACCAAAAGCGCCGTTTTTCTGTTTTTAACATATCGCAATAAATATCGGGAGAAAGCATTTGTGCCACCGGCTTGGGCCAAAAGATAAATAAGGGAACCAAAAAGGCCACAGACAAGAATGATCCATCCAATGGTGGGGTCCTGCATCACTTTGAGAAGTGAGTGGGTGAATTCTGAAAAAGACTTTTTGAAGGAGAGCAGCAAAAAACCGACAAAGGAACCGCCCAATAGGGCTTCAAAGGTCTTTTTTGTGATCAACGCCACAAGAATCACCACCACCGTGGGTACCAAGCTTATGATGCCCCAATCTCCCATCTGCTACCGTGCTTCTTTTTGTTCTTTGTTCTCCAGGGCCTTTAAAAAAGGAAAGACAACCTGGAACACCGCTTCCTCAACTTCGTAAAAGGACGTATTTTGCCCATATTTAAAGTCATGTTTACTGCCATTGGTGATAAAGACGATGCCACTGTTCCCCTCTTTTTCAAAGTACATATCGCTCAACAGCCCATAGGCAATGCCCGGATGGCCCACCATTTCCCTATCTGGGAACAGGACGTCCCCACCTTCCCTGTTCAATGTCTGATGGGTGCCCAGCCCATAGGACAGAAAAAAGTTGTCCCAAGTATCGCCATTCTCTCCGTTATGGGTCCAGTGGCTTTTGAGCATGACATCCACCGTGTTTTTTTCCAATATTTGCTGGCCGTTGTAAGTACCGTCCCGTATGAGCATCAAGGCCAATTTGGCCAAATCCTTGGCCGTACTTCGCAAGCTTCCCTGCGGCCCAAAAAGCAGTCCGTTCTTTCCAAGTTCGTAGTTTTCTGGGGCACGCAAAGGGGGCAGACCCTTGCTGTAGTCATCTGCCTGGGGAACCCACTTGCCCTCTTTGTACCGATATAGCACGGCCAGTGAATCCAAATCTTTTAACTCGGAGACGTTAAAATGGGCCGTGAGCCCCATCGGTTTAAAAATATGGTCATGACAATAGGTGTCAAAGCGCTTTTGAGACACCATTTCCACCACAGAGGCAATAAGGCCCCAGGTACAATTGGCATAGGAAAAGTACGTTCCGGGTCTATGGGACGCAAATTGGTCCTTGGTAACATTTGTCCCGTTGGGCACAAAAAGCTCCCGTATGTTCAAATGCTTGGCCACCATCTCGCCCGAAAAACGGGCATAACCTTCCCCATCCCGAATACCACTGGTGTGGGTAAGCAAGTGTCTAAGGGTAATGTCCGTTTCGGGAAAATCGGGATGTTTTAGGGGCCAACCCAAATAATGGCCAACATCTTTGTCCAAATCTACCTTCCCGGCTTCCCATAGTTGCAAAAGGGCCATCGCGGTCACCGTCTTTGAAATGGAGGCTACCCGGTAATGGGTATGTTCCCCAATGGGAGTGTTCTTTTCCAAATTTGCCGTTCCCAAATGACCTTGCCATGCTATTTGGCCATTGGCCAGTAGCACCACGGACATGCCCATTAGATCATAAGCCTTGATTAGCCCTGTCAATTGCCCCTCTAGGCCCGCAAGTGTTATGGCCTCCTCGTTTTCGTTTTTCTTGGAGGGGTCTGCACAGCCAAGAATCCATATCTGGCAGCACAAGAGGAAAGCAACGATACCCTTTGGCATAGAGGTCATTTTTTTGGTTTTAAGGGATTCAACAAGGGCTCTTGCATGGTAATGCAATGAAGGCCTCCACCGCCAAAATTTACTGAAAGGGCATTGATCATCAGAATCTCTCGGTCAGGGAATACCTGCTGTAAAACCTCCTCTGCCTCCCCGTCCCGAACTGCAAATGATACATCCATTCCTTCCCTATGGTACTTTTGGCCCAGCACCACCTCATCCGTTATGAGAAAGTTCAGGTAACTTGCCGCGGCCATGACCTGTATGGTATCCCCCCTGGGAAACTCCCAGCCATTCTCAAAAGATAGGGTGCTTATATAGTCGTACACCGTATCTCCCGGTGCCATTTCTTCAATGATGAGCTCTGGCAGGGGCATCCTTACAATATTGAAGGGATTGCCATTGTGGTCCGTTGCCTTCTTCAAGATATGATAATTCTCCTCTAACCGCCTGTGGTTTTCCTTACCAATGGCATCTATCCTATCCTCAGGTTTAACATAGGCCAGCAAAATGGTGGAATCATTCACAAAACGGGCAAACTCGTCAATATGTCCGTTGGTGGTCACGGCGGTATAGGCCATTGTGCCATTTTCCAGTCTTTTGGGCCCTTTGAATGTGTGGTCATCCTCCACGAGACCGTCTTCGAGCCAAATGGTTTTCTCAACGCCCAGCAACCGCTTAAACTCCTTTTCCATTTGGTTCAGGGTCATATTGGGATTTCTGCCCTGTTCCACCGTTTTTGCCACCAAGAGCACCCCTTTTCCATTGACCTCGCGGTTGCCTCCCTCGCTGATCATCTCTGTTTGCAGCAAAGGAAGGCCCAGATGTTGGGCCAGGGCCTCGTCGTATTTTTCCATTAAAATGGTGTAGTCGTCCATGGCCTGGGTATCGGTATAGCCCCAGGCGTTGAAACCAAAATCCACGATGGCTTTCTGCCCATTGACCAATTGCACAAAATTGGGACCCATGTCCCTGACCCAAAATTCTTGGGAAGGAATATTCATTAATTGCACCCATCCCCTTTCCAGGTATTCACGGGGCACTTTGGCCTTGGCCCTTTGCAAGAGCGAATCATTGGCGGCGGTGATCATAAGCCTCTCCCTACCTGCCAAGGCCTCAATAACTTGGAGGGTAACCTCTTCGTTTGAATATTTTCTTAGGTGATCATCGGGAGGCCAAATGAGCCAAACGGCACTCTGTTCCTCATACTCCGCAGGCTGTCTCAACACCACTGGTTCCAGGCTTTGGCCATTGGTCTTCGGGACGGTTTCTTTGCACGCACCAAGGAAAAGTAGCATCAGCAATGGCATGCACATATCCTTTAGAACCGAATGGACCCACATCAAAGAATCCGTCAATGATGCTGTTTGCCGGTTTTCCAATGCACCGTTGCCACTGGTTTGCTTCATAACGCCCCCTCTTTGTGCAGATGCGCCACCGTCTCCAAAATACTCTCCTGCATAATGTGAACCGTGCGGTCTATGGCCTCTTTATCAAAGGTAAGCGGGGGCGAAAGCACGTTAAGGGGGCCAATGGGCCTTATGATGAGCCCTCTCTTTTTGGCCGATCGGTACACCATTTTTCCAATGTTGATGTCATTTGGAAACGGCTCTTTGGTACGCTTGTCCTTGACATATTCCAAGGCCAACATAAAATGGCTGCCTCGCACTTCGCCCACTATGGGCAAATCTGCCAATGTACATAAGCGATCTTTGAAATAAGGTCCCCAAGTGCCCACATGGTCGCAAAATCCATCTCGCTCCATAATTTCAATGTTCTTGAGACCTGTGGCGCATGCCAGGGCGTGACCAGAATAAGTGAAGCCGTGGGAAAAATATGGATTCTCCGGTTTGGGCCTGCCAATGACCTTGTACATCTCCGAGGAGATTACTGTTGCCCCGAGCGGCACGTAGCCAGAGGACAGCCCCTTGGCCAATACCATAATATCTGGCTGTACGTTGAACATTTCCTTGGATGCGATCATTTTGCCCAAACGCCCAAAAGCGGTGACCACCTCATCTGAAATGGTAAGTATTCCATACTTCTTGCAAAGGGCATAGGCTCTTGGCAAATAGCCGTCCGGAGCCACGATCACGCCCCCAGCCCCCATGATGGGCTCGGCAATGAAGCACGCAATGTGCTCTGGCCCTATTTCCAATATTTTTTCCTCCATCTTTTCAATGAGATGATCGCAATAGACTTCCAAATCCATTCCCTCCGGCCTCCGATAGGGATAAGGCGTGTCCAGATACGTGATGTCATCCTGGGGAAGGTCAAAACCCAAGTGTGTGGAAGCAATCCCGGTAAGGGCATGGGCCAAATAGGTGCTACCGTGATATCCCAAGTTGCGCGAAAGAATCTTTTTCTTTTTGTGCTGGCCAAGCATATTAAAATAATAATGCACCATTTTTACGGCCGTATCGTTGGCCAAGGACCCACCAGTACCAAAAAAAGTATGGTTCAGGTCTCCGGGACACAATTGTGCAAGCTTGGCCGCCAATTGGGCGGCAGAAGGTGAGGTGGCATCCTCAAAGGTATTGAAGTAGGCCAAATTTCTTGCCTGATTTCCTATATGTTGGGCAAGTTCCTCATTGCCGTGTCCTATGTTCACACACCATAGTCCTGCAATCCCATCTATGTATTCATTCCCTCTGTCATCAAATATAAAATGGCGCTGCCCCCGATTGTAAACCGTGGCACCCTCGGTGGCAAAATGTTCAAAATTGGCGTAGGGGTGTATCACGTGGTCTTTGTCCTGCTGCCAAGCGGAAACACCTAATGTGGTACTCTCTATAGTCTTACGCATACCTTAATCTGGATTACTGTGATTGTCAGATTCGCATAAATCATCCGACCCAACTGCAATTACGCAAATAAATATCAAAATGAACACTATTTTTATAAAAAAAATTGTTTTGTGCTATTTTTTTGTAAATTTTGCATATAATTGAAGCATCATGTTGTATTATTTTAAAATTGACCTAGTATGGGGAAAAATTTGTTTCAACTCAGCGAGGGGGACAAAACCTTGGTAAACCTCTTCAAAAAAGATGGTAGGATCTCTTTTACCGATGTGGCCGCCAAGCTGGGCCTCTCGGTTTCCACGGTAAGGAACCGGTACAACAAACTGGTGGAAGAAGGCGTACTGCACATTCTCGGCTGGATCGACCCCACCAAAACAGGTTTCAATGCCTACAACAGGGTAACCATAGAAATAAGCCCTTCCCACCTCATTGAGAGGGTGGCCAAGGAATTGATCAAGATCAAGGAAGTTTCTTTTCTAGCCCTTACCTCCGGGCCCGCGGATATTGAGATCAACCTGATCTGTAAAGACAACAGACATTTGTTGGAAGTGATGCAAAAACGGATTTTTACCATAGAAGGTGTAAAGAACACGCACTCCACTGTTTACTACAACGTGTACAAATGGGCAGACCATGCTGTGGATTTGCCCTTTGCGGAAACGGACACGGCCAAGACAAACTCTGAAAAAAATTGAAATGTTACGCATAAACGGCGATCGGTTGTGGGGAAGGTTAATGGAAATGGCACAGATTGGCGCCACTATCAGGGGTGGGGTTTGCCGTGTTGCATTGACCGAAGAGGACAGGCTGGGACGGGACCTTTTTGTAAAATGGTGCAGACAATTGGACTGCCAGATAACGGTAGATAAAATGGGCTCTATTTTTGCCAGACGCCGCGGCCTTGAACCCAATGCACCTGCCGTGCTCATGGGCAGCCATTTAGACTCACAGCCCACCGGAGGAAAGTTCGATGGGGCGCTGGGCGTTTTGGCAGGGCTGGAAGTGATACATACCCTGCACGAGGCAAACGTGCTCACCCAAGCCCCTTTGGAACTTGTTTCCTGGACCAATGAGGAAGGGGCCCGGTTTTCCCCGGCCATGATTGCGTCCGGTGTCTTTTCTGGTGACTTTTCACTGGACTACGCCTACAACCAAAAGGACAACAAAGGCATAACCCTAGAGCAGGCCCTGGAAGATATTGGATACAAAGGTGATGCTCCAGTGGGGAACAGGGACTATAAAGCCGCTTTTGAACTTCATATTGAGCAAGGCCCCATTTTGGAGGCCGAACAAATATCCGTGGGCATTGTGACCGGGGTACAGGGCATACGATGGTACACCCTTGTATTGAAGGGTGAAGAAACACACGCAGGACCGTCTCCCATGCGGTTCCGGAAAGACCCAATGCAGTTATTGTCCCGACTGCTACCGGAACTCTACGCCCTTGTTGAGAAGAAAGGGCAAGATGCCAAAATCACCATTGGCCATATTGACGCCAGGCCAGGCGTGCGAAACACAGTACCGGGAGAGGTACGAATCACTATCGATATCCGGCATCCGGAGAACGATCGGTTGGCGGAGCTGAACAAAGAGACCTATGATCTGGTAAGTAGCCTTAATGGCAAATTTGGCGTTTCTGCGAGCCTTGAAGAGGTATGGCATTCCGTACCGGTACAATTTGATGAAAAATGTGTTGGTGCCGTAAGGGACGCTACAAAATCCTTGGACATCCCTGCAATGGAGATCGTTAGCGGCGCCGGGCACGATTCTGTGTATCTCTCCAAAGTGGCTCCCACGGCCATGATCTTTATTCCTTGCAAGGATGGATTGAGCCATAATGAGTTGGAGCATGCCGATAAAAATGACATCATCAATGGGACCAATGTCCTATTGCAATCAGTGCTCAGGACAGCAAATGAAAAGGAAAGCACCACAAAACAATAGACATTGGACAACGTGACATCAACCATAAAACTTCCGCAGAACCTATCTCCAAAAACAAGGGCCTTCCTTGGCGAGAAGCAACGCTTATTGATTAATAACGAGTGGGTACGTGCCGAAGCAGGACAAACCTTTAACAGTTATAATCCGGCCAACAATACGCTCATTGCAAAAATCGCCCGCGCAGAAAAGAAAGATGTGAATCTTGCGGTGAAGGCCGCTAGGGAAGCGTTTGCAAAAGTGTGGAAAGAGGGCACAGCACCCAAGGAGCGGTCACGCCTACTCTGGAAACTGGCCTCGCTACTGCAAAGGGACAGGGAAGTTCTGATACAATTGGAAACCTTGGACAACGGCAAACCCTTGTCCAAGGCCAAGTATGATGTGGAAGCTGCCATTGCACATTTTGAATACTATGCAGGCTGGGCCACCAAGTTAACCGGGTCCTGCGTTCCCGTGGGACAAGGAAAATTGGTCTACACCCAAAAGGAACCTTTGGGGGTGGTGGGGCTTATCGTTCCCTGGAACTTTCCGTTGATGATTGCCGTATGGAAACTGGCCCCGGCCCTGGCCTGTGGCAATTGCTGTATCCTAAAGCCCGCCGAACAAACCTCGCTGACCGCACTCTATTTGGGCAAGTTGATTCTTGAGGCAGGATTCCCGAAAGGCGTGGTGAACATTGTCACTGGCTTTGGAAAGGAGGCCGGAGCAGCCATTAGCGCTCATCCGAACATAGACAAAGTAAGTTTTACGGGTTCTACGCCAGTGGGAAAGAGCATTTTGGAGGCCGCAGCGCAGAGCAACCTGAAAAAAGTGAGCCTAGAGCTTGGAGGCAAATCTCCCAACGTGATCTTTGAGGATGCTGATCTAGATGCGGTACTGGATGGTATTCAATGGAGCAGCTTCTACAATTCCGGGCAGGAATGTACCTTGGGATCGCGGATCTATATACAAGAGGGCATTTTTGACAAGGTGGTAGCGGCGTTGCGGGACAAAGCATCGAAGATGACCATTGGTCCGGGATGGGAAGATTTAGATCTGGGCCCCCTCATCAGTCAAAAACAAATGGATACGGTACTGTCATTCGTTGAAGCCGGTAAGAGACAAGGTGCCAAATTGGTCTGCGGTGGGTCCAAACTGTACGGAAATCTTGAGGAGGGCCATTTTATGGAGCCCACCATTTTTGCGACCGACAAGCAGGACCTGTCCATTGTCCAGGAAGAAATTTTTGGCCCCGTGGTGGTCGTGTCCCCTTTTAAGGATTTTAATGATGCCATTGGCAAGGCCAACACATCCCGTTATGGGCTCGCTGCGGCAGTTTGGACCAAAGACCTCTCCAAAGCCCATCTATTTGCAAATGCCGTGGATGCCGGTACGGTGTGGATCAACGGGTACGACCTTTTTGATGCTGCCGTGCCCTTTGGAGGCTTCAAGGAAAGCGGCAACGCCAAGGAAATGGGAATCAACGCCATTGAACTGTACACCAAGGAAAAGGCCGTTTGGGCAGTGCTCTAAGTAAAATGACGACGGAAAGAATGATTAAAGAAAAACTGACAACCCGATTACTGGCGCCCGTTTGGACGCACCTCTCCCCTTTTAATCCGGTTCGCGGCCAAGGGGTGTACCTGTATGATGCCAAGGGCAAGAAAATGATGGACTTCACTTCGGGCATAGGCGTGGTGAACACGGGGCATTGCCATCCCAAGGTGGTAAAGGCCATAAAGCAACAGGCCCAAGAGTTGTTGTTTGCCCAGATCAACTGTTCGGTGGGTGAACCCACCATTCGCCTGGCACAGGAACTGAACACGGTAACACCAAGCCACATAGATCGTTTCTTTTTCTCCAACAGCGGTGCGGAGGCCACCGAAAGTGCCGTAAAATTGGCCAAAGCGGCTACCGAGAAAACGAACGTGATTGTCTTTCAAGGCAGTTTTCACGGTCGTACCCATCTCGCGATGGCGATGACAACGTCCAAGACGGTGTACCGGCATAAATATCAACCAATGCCCTCCGGTATTTTTGTGGCCCCATTTCCAAACAGTTATTACTATGGCTGGGATAAAGACACCACGGTGAATTTCTGCCTTAAGCAGTTAGACCTTTTGTTGCACGGCCAAACGGCCCCGGATGAGACGGCGGCCATTATCATTGAGCCCGTGCTAGGTGAAGGAGGATATGTGCCGGCACCACCAAGGTTTCTCTTGGAACTGAGAAAGATATGCGATGACCATAACATCTTATTGATCATTGATGAGGTTCAGAGCGGCTTTGGCAGGACGGGAAAATTCTTTTGTTACGAACACGCCAATGTATCCCCGGACATTATCGTAATGGCCAAAGGTCTGGGAAGCGGGCTGCCCATTTCTGCCGTGGCCGCCAGCCACGGGCTTATGGACAAATGGCCGCCCGGCACACACGGTGGCACCTACGGCGGGGGCAGTGCCATAGCCTGCGCCGCGGCCCTGGCCACCATAAAAACACTTAAGGGAGAGGGGCTCGTTGCCAATAGCCAAGAACGTGGGGAACAATTGATGCGAGGGCTGAAAAAAATACAGCGCAAGTTTCCACAAATGGGAGACGTGCGCGGCTTGGGGTTGATGGTGGCCGTGGAGTTCACTTCTGAAAACGGAAATCCCGATGCCGGAACCACCGCAGCTGTGGTGAAATTGTGCCTTGAGAAGGGTCTGATGCTACTTAGTTGTGGCACCTACAAAAACGTGGTGCGCTGGATACCGCCGTTGGTGGTTACAGCGTATGAAATCAGTGATGCCCTTAACATATTTCAGTCTGCGCTCAACGAGATTGAACAAAAGACCCATTTATAAGCACAAAAACATAATGACTGACGAATATCCAATTTTAATTTTTAACTAATCTAAACTACATTGATGATGAAAAGAGAAACGATTCGTTTACCGCTGTTTCTCCTATTGGCGCTCATAGGTGCCATAGGCTACGGACAGCAAGTAACAGGAACGGTCACGGATGGATCCGGACTGCCTTTGCCGGGAGTGAACGTGGTGGTCAAAGGCACCACAACAGGTACACAAACCGATTTTGATGGCAAGTACGCGATTGTGGCCACTGCCAACAACACCCTTGTTTTTTCCTACCTGGGACAAAAAACCGTGGAACGCGCCGTTGGGAACAACACAACCATAAACGTACAAATGGAAGAGGACAGTGCCCAATTGGATGAGGTTGTGGTAGTGGGTTACGGTAGCCAGAAAAAAAGCGACCTTACCGGCTCCGTGGCCAGTGTGGACGGGGATGAAATTGCCCGCCTGCCCGTAGCCAGTTTGGACAACGCGCTGCAAGGCCGCGCTGCGGGCACCTTTGTAAGTTCCCCTTCCGGCACGCCGGGTGCGGGCATCAGTATTCAGATCAGGGGAAACACCTCCTTGTCCGCCAGTAGCGAACCACTATATGTGGTAGATGGCATACCCATGATATCCGAAGACCTGTCCGGCCTTTTCACGGGCGGTCAGCGAACAAATTCGATGGCAGACATCAATCCCACGGACATTGAATCCATAGAAATTTTGAAAGATGCCTCGGCAACGGCGATCTACGGATCCCGAGGTGCCAACGGGGTGGTCATGATCACCACAAAAAGGGGGAAGACCGGTGCACCAAAAATCGACATCAATTCCTACTACGGCTTTCAAACGGTGACAAATACCATTGACATGCTCAGCTCCCAACAACAGCTGGAACTGATGAACGACGCCGCAGCGCAGGACAACATTGACCTCGGCACCAATTATGCGGACAATTATGTATCTGACATTTGGGGCTTTGACCCAGGGGATCCAGAACTGCAAAACACCAATTGGTACGATGCCATTTTCAGAACGGCACCCATCCAAAGCCAAGATGTGGCCATCTCCGGAGGAACGGAGCGTACCCAGTACTTTACCTCGTTGGCCTACTTTAACCAAGAGGGCACCCAACTGGGCACAGGCTTTGAAAGAATCAGCGGACGGGCCAATTTGGACAGTAAGATCAACGACTGGTTAAAGATAGGCACCACCATCTCGGTGAGCCGTACCAACCAAGATCGTACGATCAACGACAACTCGCTCTACGGGGTGGTGATAAACACGTTGGCGGGCGACCCCTTGATGCCGGTTCGCGAGGAAGACGGCACCTATGCAGACCCTTTCAGCTATTTTGGCTGGTGGATGTTGGACAATCCCGTGCTGGTGGCCAACGAATACAAACGGACCACCAATACCACCAGGGGATTGGGATCCATATTCGCAGAAGTGAACCTTTTCAAGGGACTCACCTTTAGGCACTCCACTTCCATTGATTACACCAGCTTGGTGGATGAGGCCTACACACCCATCATCTCCAGGGAGTCCCGTAACGCCAGTGCCAACGGCTTGGGCACTTACGGGAGTACGGAAGATTTTACATGGATTACGGAAAACTATTTTTCCTATGATCGGGATTTTGGTGAAAAACATAGTCTCAACGCCATATTGGGCACTTCCTACCAGGCCTCGGACAGAAATTTTGCCAGTATCAATGCGCAACAGTTCCCGAGCGATCAGTTTACCAAGATAGCCGTGGCCGCAGAGGTCACCGCTGCCTCCACCTCCGGGACACAGTGGGGATTGTCTTCCTATTATTTCAGGGCCAACTATGGGTATGACAACAAATATCTCATAACCCTGACCGGGCGTGCTGACGGTTCATCGCGATTTGGCGCGGACAATAGGTTCGGATTCTTTCCCTCGGGCTCCGTGGCCTGGCGGGTGAGCCAAGAGAATTTTCTAAAGGATTCCAAAACCGTGAGCGACCTTAAACTGCGTGCCAGCTACGGTGTTACCGGAAACCAGGACGGCATTGGGAACTTTGCCTCCCGAGGACTCTTTGGAGTGGGGAATTATAGGGCCAGTGCCACCTTGGTGCCCACGCAGCTGAGCAATCAGAACCTGGGGTGGGAAAGCACTTCACAATACAATATAGGGTTGGATCTTGGACTGTTTAAAAACAGGCTTACCCTTACGGCAGACTACTTTGTGAAGGATACGGACGATCTTTTGCTGAACAGGGTCATTCCCGGCATCTCCGGTTTTAGCAGTGTATTGGACAATATTGGCGCCGTGCAGAACAAGGGCCTGGAACTGTCCCTTGGCGGTACCATTCTCACTGGAGAACTAAAATGGAATTCTGCCTTCAATATTTCCTTCATACGTAACGAAGTGAAACAACTGGCCGTTAACGATCAGGTGCTGTCAGACTCGCACATCCTTTCGGAGGGGCACCCCATTGGCACCTTTTTCCTCATCGATCAAGATGGTGTAGACCCACAGACCGGAAACATCATTTGGGACGATTTCAATGGTGATGGCAACATCAATTCGGGAGACCGGCAAATTGTGGGGAACGTACAGCCCGATTTTTTTGGCGGCTTCAACAATTCATTCAGCTATAAGGGCATTGACCTGAGCTTCCTCTTCCAATTCTCTGTTGGCAATGAAATCTTTAACCACAGCAGGGCCCACTACGAAAACTTGGGCTGGAGCCGTATTGGCACCGGATTTCCACTGCCCGATGGCAACAACCACGTACTGGCACTGGACCGTTGGCAGCAGCCTGGCGATGTCACGGACATTCCCCGAGCTTCACTTGAAAACGGCAACTGGAGGGAATATTCTTCCAGATGGTTGGAAGACGGGTCTTTCCTACGCCTAAAAAACTTGAACCTGGGGTACAACTTCCCCACAGAGGTCACCTCCAGAATTGGTCTGAGCAATCTACGGCTCTACGTGCAAGGACAAAACCTCCTTACCTTTACCAACTACACCGGATTTGACCCAGAAGTAAGCCAAAACGCAAGGGATCCCCGTTTGGCCGGAGCCGACTTTGGCACCCTGCCCCAGGCCAAAAGCTATACCTTGGGCATTAACATTGGAATCTAAAAAATCAGCAAAATGAAAAATAGATATATCATAACACTAGCAATGTCACTTTTCTTCTCTTGTGACATCCTTGAACCAGAGCCACAACAGTCCTTGGACGCCGCCACGGCGCTTTCGGACGCCCAATCTGCCAACCTGATCCTGGCCGGCACCTACTCCCTATTGCAGGATACGGATTACTATGGGCTGGAATACCCCTTGAACAGTGACCTTTTGGCAGACAACGCCGTCTTTGAGGGCTTTTTTGATTCCCAGCTTGAACTGGATCAGAAGGCAGTGCCCATTACCAACCTCTTCATCACCAACATCTGGCCAGATATTTATGTGGTGGTCAATACCGCAAACCTCCTCATTGCCAATGTTCCGGACATTGACGATCCCGGTCTGGACAATGATGCCGTACTTGGAGAGGCACACGCCATTAGGGCCTTGGCCTATTTTGATCTTTTACGTTACTTTGGCGAGCACTATGATACGGCCTCCACATTTGGAATACCGCTGCTCTTGGAACCGATTCCGAACAATGATTTTAACCAAGTGCCCGATCTGCCAAGAAGCACCGTGGCAGAGACCTATGACCAGATCATTTCGGACCTGAACATTGCCATACCCCTACTGGAGGGCAACAGTGATGTGGAAACGATGAACTATTGGGCCGCATTGAGCCTGCGCGCCCGGGTAAACCTTTACCGTGGTGCCCACCAACAAGCCTTTGATGATGCGGATGCCGTGATAAGCTCAGGTCCTTTCATCTTGGAGCCCAACCTCGATGATGTGTTCTTTACCACCGATCCAAGCGATGAGTCCATTTTTGAGGTGGTCTTCAATGAACAGGACCAAAGCAGCTTCAACACCTATTTATACCGCCGGGATGAGTACAATGTGGACGCCGATCTCCTGGCCTCTTTTGAGGATGGCGACCTGCGCGCCAATTATTTTACGGAATTGCGCGGTCGTGATCGAAGCATGAAATATGATGACAACACCAATGCCAACAATTTTAAGGTATTTCGCCTGGCTGAGCTCTACCTCATCAGGGCAGAAGCCGCGGTCTTTGCCACCAATGACCCCGATGCGGGCACGGCAGACATCAACGCGGTAAGGGAGCGTGCAGGTTTGCCCCCCATTGCAAGTATTGCTTCCATTCCCGTGTTCTTGGATGCGCTGCTCTACGAAAGGCGGGCCGAATTGAATTTTGAAGGCCACCGCTTTTTTGACCTGGTGCGCTTGGACAGGGCCGAGACCGTACTGAACCTGGAAGGTTTTAGGCAAATATTGCCCCTCCCAAGAACGGAACTGCAAGTTAGCGAAGCACTGACGCAAAATCCCGGGTACGCCACGGATTGATTCAGAAAATCAAATTATGGGTCTTGCAAGACCCCAACCCATAAGTAACGGGAGGCCCAAAAGGCCTCCCTATTTTTTTTTGATGCTTTTTACCGCCCCAAAAAGCAAAGGCCCGGTTTTTTTTAAAAACCGGGCCTTTGCCCTTAGCGGAGGAAGAGGGATTGAATATCCCTAAAAACAAAAAGCCCGATTTTCTTTTGAAAATCGAGCTTTGCACTAAGCGGAGGAAGAGGGATTCGAACCCCCGGAGGTGTGACCCTCAACAGTTTTCAAGACTGCCGCATTCGACCACTCTGCCATTCCTCCAAAAAGTGTGGAGTCTTTTTCAAGACGGCCGCTCCCGAGACTTCGGGACGACCGCTCTGCCATTCCTCCAATGCGGCTGCAAATATAGAATGATTTTGGTATCCAAAACAATCTTTTGCCCATTTAATTTGTCCCTTTTCACCCTAGACGCAATTGCCTTACTTTTGTGGAAACGCCCTAAAATTTGCTGCGGCAACAAGGGCAAAGCTCAAAACCACCCCGATGACGAAGCAACCCTTGGTGAGCATTCTGGTACCGTTTAAAAACACCGCCGAGTACGTAACGGAATGCCTGGATTCCGTCTTGGCCCAGACCTATGCGCATTGGGAGGTCATTGCCGTGAACGATGGCTCTACCGATCAAAGCAGGTCCCTTGTTTCCAAATATGCCCAAAAAGATGGGCGCATTGCGCTCTTGGACAACCAGGGCAAGGGCATTATCCCCGCGCTGCGCGCGGCCTTTGCCCAGAGTGGCGGGGATTTGATCACCCGGATGGATTCCGATGATATCATGCAACCCAATAAACTGGAGGTCATGGTCCGGGCCCTACAGGCGCACGGACCAAAACACCTTGCCATTGGACAGGTACGTTATTTTTCACACCGCGGCATCAGCAATGGGTACGCCCGTTACGAAGCCTGGCTCAACGGCCTAACGGCAACGGGGAGCAACTACAGCGAAATTTACAAGGAATGTGTGGTGCCCTCCCCTTGCTGGATGGTGCACCGTGAAGACCTCTTGCAGGTACGGGCCTTTGAGCCCAACCGGTATCCGGAAGACTATGACCTTACCTTTAGGTTCTATGAGGCCCAACTGGCCTGCATCCCCTGCGACCAGGTCTTGCACCTATGGCGGGATTATGATACCCGGACATCCCGCACCAGCGAACATTACGCCCAAAACTATTTTTTGGACATTAAGTTGCACTATTTCCTGATGTTGGACCGGGACCCTTCCGTTCCGCTGGTGGTTTGGGGCGCCGGGAACAAAGGCAAGACCATAGCCAAGGCCCTGGTGCACAAAGGGGTGGACTTTCATTGGATCTGCGACAATCCCAACAAAATTGGCAAGACCATTTACGGGAAGCTGATGCGATCTGTGGCCGCGCTGAATCAATTGGACCGCGCCCAGAGCATTGTTACCGTGGCCAATGAAGACGCCCAGGCAGACATTCGCGCTTATTTCCATGCCCGGGAACCAAAACCCATGCAGGACCATTTCTTCTTTTGTTGAGGGGGCCTTCCCGCCCTGGGGAATCCCTCTTTGATCGCCGGACCTTTTCCCCGATAAATTCAATGCCCCTCGTTGGCATTTTGCCTATCTTTGACCAACGAATCTTTGGAATGCAGTTTAAACATCCGGAACTTCTTTGGGCCCTATTCCTACTTTTGATTCCTATCCTGATACACCTTTTTCAGCTTAGGCGCTTCAAAAAGACGCCCTTTACCAATGTAAAGCTCCTAAAAAAGGTGGTGAGTGCCTCCAGAAAGAGCAGCACCCTGAAAAAGTGGCTGGTGCTCTTTTCAAGATTGGGCATCCTTACCTTTCTCATCCTGGCCTTTGCCGGCCCCTTCACGGCGAACCCCAACGCCCTGGTGGAAAAACAATACATCTTCTATCTGGACAATTCCTTTAGCATGCAGGCAAAAACAGGGGATGCCACCGTGCTGCAACAAGTGGTGCAGGACTTGCTGCGCCATGTGCCGCCCGATCTAAGGTTTGACCTGATCACCAACAACGATGAACTCATTGATGTAACCGTGGAAGAGGCCAAGGTCCAATTGTTGAACCTTGCCTTTACCGCAACGCAGCTGACCCACCCTGAAATAAGCCTTAAGGCCAAAAAGCGCTTTGGCACCGGCGCAGGCCAAGAACATCTTGTGCTCATCTCCGACTTTCAGGAGCGCTTGAAATTTGATGCAAAAAGGGAAGATATGGCCCACCTTCACCTGGTGCCCGTACGGCCGGACCTTCCCGAAAATTTGGCCATAGACTCCGTTTTTATGGAAGGAAACAATGAACTCGTGGCCCTGCTGAGCAGCAATGGCGATACCGAAAACACCGCGGTCTCCCTATATGAGCAGGACAAGTTAATGGCAAAGACGGCGGCCACATTTAGCAACAACAGGGCCAAGGTGCGCTTCTCCCTCCCAGAGGCCGATCTGATCAATGGCAAGTTGGTGGTGACGGACAATGGCCTGGAATATGACAACCAGTTTTACTTTACCAAGGACCAACGGCAAAAGATACGCATCTTGTCCATCAATGGGGCCCCAAAGGGCTTTCTGGACCGCCTTTTTGCCGAGGACGCGTTCGTACTGTCGCACACCACCCTGGATCAGTTGAACTACAGTTCCCTGGAGGAACAAAATCTCATTGTACTCAACGAAGTGCCGGCCGTGCCCAATGCCCTGATCATGGCCCTGCGCACCTTTGTGGACAAAGGGGGATCGGTGGCCATTGTCCCGGCCCCGGACAGCGCGCCATCGGAAATGAACCCTCTCCTGTCCGCCATTGCAAAAAACACCTTTAAAGAGGCTGTTGCCGTAACCTCCGAGATTGCCAAGGTGAACACCGCACACCCCCTTTTTTCCAATGTGTTCGATGCCGATGTGGCCAATTTCCAGTACCCCACGGTACAGACCTATTACCCCACCGGCCGGAATGAAGAAATGGCCCTGGGCTTCAAGAACGGGGACGGCTTTCTTTTGGGCAACGGCCCGGTGTACCTTTTCACCGCTGCCTTGTCCGAAGACAACTCCAACTTTAAATATGGCCCGCTGATCGTGCCCACCTTTTACAATATGGCGGTGGGAAGCCTGCAATTGCCACCATTGTTCAGCACCATAGGCAGCGACCACAAGGTAGAGATTCCCATTGCCCTGCAAGAAGACGATGTGCTCACGGTGCGCAACGCGGCCACTTCCTTTATTCCGCAGCAGCAGGTGCTGAGCAAAAAAGTGACGATGCAGTTCAACGAGCTTCCGGAACAAGATGGGAAGTACTCCATAGAAAACAAGGAGGGCGCGTTACAGGACATCAGCTTCAATTACCATAGGGCAGAGAGCCATTTGGCCTACACCGATCGCAGTGCGCTGGGAGATTACCCGCTGTATGGCTCCCTGGAAGGCTTTTTTGGGGAATTGCAAAAAAACAGTGCCGTAAACGAGTTCTGGAAATGGTTTGTTATTTTAGCCTTGGGGTTTGTTTTGCTGGAAATGGCACTGCAAAAGTTTTTGAAATAACCACAAAAGAAGAATTTTTAAAAAGATGGACGTACTTCTAAAAAAGGCCAAGATCGTGCACGCGGCAGATAAAAAGCTTCATCTTAAAAAGCGGGATATCCTCATACAGAAAGGGACCATCAAAGCCATTGCCCCAACCTTGGAGGGCCCGGAAAAGGGCACCAAAGTGATATCGCACAAGCACCTGCACGTATCCGTGGGATGGATGGACAGCGGAGTGGCTTTTGGCGAACCCGGCCACGAGGAGCGCGAGACCATTGCCCATGGTTTACGGTGCGCCGCCAAAAGCGGCTTTACCGATGTGCTGCTGAACCCCACGGGACATCCCCTGCCAGACGCGGCGGCCCACATTGCCTTTCTTAAGAACGCCGCCAAGGGACACCTCACCAATATGTACCCGCTGGCCAACGTGAGTGTGGGCGGCAAGGGGCAGGAGCTCGCCGAACTCTACGATATGCAACAAACGGGCGCCCATGGCTTCTATGATTACAAGACCGCCATTGCGAACCCCAACCTCCTAAAAATTGCGCTGCAATACACCAAGGATTTTGGAAAGGTGCTGTTTTCCTTTCCGCTGGACGGCCACATTGCCGGAAAGGGCATTGTGAACGAAGGACCCACCAGCACCAAATTGGGCCTCAAGGGCATTCCCGCACTGGCGGAAGAACTCCAAGTGGCCCGGGACCTCTTCATCTTGGAATACACCGGGGGCAGCTTGCACATCCCCACCATTTCCACGGCCAAATCGGTGGCCCTCATTGCCAACGCCAAAAGAAAAGGATTGCAGGTAAGCTGCAGTGTGGCGGTGCACCACCTGGCCATGACCGATGCCGTGCTGAACGATTTTGACCCCCGTTACAAGGTAATGCCCCCATTGCGGGAAAAAGAGGACCAGAAAGCCCTGATCAAAGGCCTAAAAAATGGCACCATAGACTTTGTGACCACAGATCACAGGCCCATGAACATTGAACTGAAACAAGTGGAGTTTGACAATGCCGCCTATGGCACCATTGGCCTTGAATCTGCCTTTGGGGCGCTGAGCGGTATTTTTGATCTGGAGGAAACCATAGCCCTGCTCACCAAGGGGCGATCTACATTTGCCCTTCCCGAGCCCACCTTGTCCGTGGGAAGCCCCGCCTGTTTAACCCTCTTTGACCCCACGGCGCATTACACCTTTACGGAAAGGCATGTGCACAGCACCTCCAAGAACAGCCTCTTCCTTGGGCATTTTATGAAGGGAAGCGTGTTGGGCAGCATGAACAACGATCAGCTCATTTTAAATTGATGCCCATGGACCACCCGCAACCCATAGCAGGAAAGACCACGGCCATTGTGGCCTACTTTACCATTGTGGGCGCCCTGATCGCCATAACCATGAATCTGGAGCCCAAACGCGATTTTGCCCGTTTTCACATAAGACAGGCCTTTGGCATTCACTTGCTCTTTCACGCCTTCGCCATTTTTAACAGCGTTTGGTATGTTCCCTATGCACTTTTTGGGCTCTACCTTGGCTACTTGGTCCTTTTTGCCTATGGTTTTTCGGGGGCGCTGAAGGAAAAAAAACAGCGCATACCCATCTTTGGGAATGCTTTTCAAAAATGGTTCACCTTTATCCAATAGATCGTCATGACCACCGCCCCTCTCTCCCTGGAACATATCATTAGGCCCGCTTCCCTCAGGGAAGGCAAGCCACCCGTGCTCTTTATGCTGCACGGCTATGGCAGTAACGAGGAAGACCTCTTCTCCTTTGCCCCCGAACTGCCACCGGAACTTTGCATCATCTCGGTAAGGGCGCCCTACCCCTTGGAACCTTTTGGATACGCCTGGTATGCCATTAACTTTGATGCCGATAAAGGCAAATGGAGCGATGATGAACAGGCCGTGGCCTCCAGGGACAAGATCGTTGCCTTTATGCAAGAGGCCTGCAGTACCTACGGCCTGGATGCGGACCGGGTGACCCTCCTTGGATTCAGCCAGGGCACTATTCTGAGCTATGCCGTGGCCCTCTCCCATCCGGAAAAAGTAAAAATGGTCATTGCCCTGAGCGGCTACATCAATGAGGGCATATTGAAGAAGGGCTACGAGGAGAACGATTTTTCATCGCTCCAGATCTACGCCTCGCACGGCCAGGTGGATCAGGTGATTCCAGTGGAATGGGCCCAACGTTCCCCAGGGTTGATGGACCGTTTGGGCATCTCCCATTTGTACCAAGAGTTCCCTTCCGGTCACGGGGTCATTCCCCAAAATTTTCACGCCTTTAATGCCTGGCTCAGGGAACGCCTCTAACCATCCCAAGCAGACGATATCCGCCAAAAAAGGATTGCCCTGCCAGGATTGGCTGGCGGAGGCGGGCGCCTATTGTCCCTTGGTGTACAACAAGTGGTCCAGGGTGGTAAAATCTACCCCAAGATCTTGTTTCAATTCATATTGAATGAGCAGTTCTCCCCAAAATTTGCCATCGGAAAAATCGGCCAAGATCCATTTGTGGTTCAGTACCTTGATCTTGTTTATCTTAAAATTGCCCTCCATACCGGCGTAGGGCACCAAGGGGTTGTCCCCCTTGGGCTCATTGGTCTCCAACAGTTTATCGGCAATGTACTGGCTGGGGTTTTCCAGGTCAACATCTTCCATATAGGCAAGGGCATCGTCATTGTTCTCCAGGGAGAAGTACTGCATTTCCAGGTTTTTGATCTCGCTGGCCTGTAGGGACTCCTTTAGGGTCTCCACCTCTTCCATTAGATCGCCTATGCGCTGGTTGCTGGCATTGGCCAGTTTACCACTGCTCACAAAGAGGTAAAGGGCAATGAGTGCCGCAAATACAAACAGGTAAAGAAAAAGACTCTTTTTCATCTCAAACGGTTACGGTTAAATTGTCATGCGCTAAAAAAACATTCTTTGGCAATTGTGCCTGTACGTCCTGGTGAAAGCCCAAATGGTGGCTAATGTGAGTAAAATAGGCCCTTTCCGGGGCTACGCGCTCCACAAAGGCCAAGGCTTCCTCCAAGTTGAAGTGCGAATGGTGGGCCTCTTTTCGCAAGGCATTGACCACCAATACCTTGGAGCCCCGTACCTTTTTTTCCTCCTCCTCCGCCATACGTTTCACGTCCGTGAGGTAGGTGAGCCCGTTTATGCGGTAACCCAACACGTCTATGCGGTTGTGCGAGGCCTCTATGGGCACTACACGTTTATCTCCCAAAAAAAAAGGGATGTCCTTGTTCACCAGGTTAATGTCCACGCCAGGGGCCCCTGGATAGCGATCTTCACTATCAAAAATATAGGCAAAACGAATTTTGAGTTCCCGCACCACCCGCTCATGGGCATAGATGGGAATATCTCCCTGCCGAAAAAAAAATGGCCTGATGTCATCAATACCGGCGGTATGGTCCGCGTGCTCGTGGGTGAACAGCACGCCATCCAAGCGTTTTACCCCGCTCCTTAACATCTGCTCCCTGAAATCGGGCCCACAGTCCACCACATAATTCTTGTCGTCCCAAGAAATAAGGGCAGATACCCTGAGCCGCTTGTCCCTGGGATCAGCGCTGAGGCATACCGGGTGATCGCTTCCAATGACCGGGATGCCCTGTGAGGTCCCGGTACCCAAAAATGTAATCTGGAGCGCCTTCTGCATGACCACAAATTTAAGCCTTATTTGACAAAACCGGGGATTTGTACGGCCAAGAATGATGGGGAAAGACCAAGGGCCCCACCACGGCCGCCCCGGGTTGTACAAAGGAGGTATTTTTTTGTTTCCAATTAGGCCCTAGGTCTATCTATATTCATAACTTTGTAACCCAACAAACGCGTTACCAATGGCTTCAGTGCGAAGAAAAGAAACCGCTTTCGAAAACATTCCCTCCATAAAGGCAAAGACCCTGCGGATCAACCTTAACCCCGATATCTACGGCACCTTTGCCGAAATAGGGGCCGGACAGGAGACGGCCAGACATTTTTTCAGGTCCGGGGGGGCCTCCGGCACCATTGCCAAGGCCATGAGCGCGTACGACAAGGATTTCAGCGACGCCATCTACGGTGCAGAAAAAGACGGGCGCTATGTTACCCAGGCCCGCTTAAAGACCATGCTGTCCTATGAAATGGAACTGATGGAAGAGCGCATAAGCCGGGAGCGCCATCCGGACCGCATCTTCTTTTCCTTTGCCAACACCGTGGCCACCATAGATTTCTCCAAACGGTACAAAGGCCACGGTTGGGTGGGCATAAAGTACCAACTGGACCCCAAACAAAAGGAACTGGACGAGATCGTCCTGCACGTACGCTTTAAACAGAACGAGGCGCGGCTACAACAGGAAACCTTGGGCATTTTGGGGGTAAACCTTATCTACGGGGCATTTTACAAGTACCACAAGCCCCGAAAAATGTTAAAGTACCTTTTGGACCACATTGACCGGGATACCTTGGAAATTGACATGGTAAACTTTTCAGGACCCAATTTCCAACATGTGGACAATAGGTTGATGAGCCTTCAGCTCATTAAGAACAATATGACAGATGCCGTGATGTTCGGTCCGGACGGCAACAACCTGCTTCCCGCCGCCATCTTGTACAAAAAGAACATCCTGGCGCTGCGGGGCAGTTTTAGGCCGGTGACCAAGGTAAATATGGACATGTTCCAAAAATCTTACGACATTTTTGTGCGGGATCCCCAAGTGGACCAGGAGAAGACCATTGTTATCTTCGAGATCACCCTGAGCAACCTCAAGGCCAGTGGGGAAATCGATGAACAAGATTTTATGGATCGGGCAGAACTGCTGTGCTCCCTTGGCCATACCGTGATGATTTCCAAGTTCCAGGAATACTACAAGTTGGTGGAGTACTTTAACAACTACACCAAAAACAGGATCGGCCTCACCATGGGCATCAACAACCTTATTGACATCTTCGATGAAAAGTATTACCGTCATTTGAGCGGCGGTATCCTGGAAGCCTTTGGCAAACTGTTCTTCAAGGATTTACTGGTGTACCTCTACCCGATGAAAAATCCGGAGACCGGCCAGATCATGACCAGCAACAACGTAAAGGTGCACCCGCGGATGAAAGAGCTCTACAAGTTCTTTAAGTACAACGGCAAGGTGATGGACATCATTGACTACGAACCAGAGATCATGCACATTTTTTCCCGAGACGTTCTCAAAAAAATAACCAACGGGGAAGACGGATGGGAAGAGATGCTGCCCGAAGGCATTGCAGAAATCATCAAAGAGAAAAGCCTTTTTGTGAGAAAGGGCGAAACGGTGAATCCAGAAAAGGAAAAAGCCTAGTGCTGCATATCTCCGTCCGTTCATCGCAGGCGCTTTGCCAGCGCACTTGGCCCTAAGCGTCAAAAAATTGTTGATAGCGCAATGAAATGGCCGCCCACCCAGGTCTCTTGGTGCTTACCCAGCACGGAACCACCGCCCATCCACAAAAAAAAGTGCCGCCCGAGATCGGACGGCACCCCATAATTTGGGCCGTCTTTTAGGTCAAATGCCCTCTATGACGCTTGCGCGCAAGGAGCATGTTAACCTTGCCCCGGCCAGTTGCGGTTTATTCCAACAGCTGGGCCGCATGGTCTTTGGTCTTCACTTTGTCGATCACCCGTTCTACCGTTCCTTCGGGAGAAATCACAAAGGTCTTTCTATGGATACCGTCGTATTCCTTTCCCATAAACTTTTTGGGACCCCATACCCCAAAAGCATTGATTACCTCGTGTTCCTCATCTGCCAACAAGGGGAAGGGAAAGTCATGTTTGTTTTTGAAATTGGCCTGGCGCTTTTGGGAATCTGCACTGACGCCGAGAAGGGAGTAACCTTCGGCACTCAATTCGGCATAATGGTCCCTTAGGTTGCAGGCCTCGGCGGTACAACCCGGGGTGCTTGCCTTGGGATAAAAGAAAACCACCAGTTTCTTGCCTTCATAGTCGCTTAAACTTACCGTGTTTCCATCTTGGTCTTTTGCGGAAAATGCGGGAACTTTATCCCCTACTTGCAATGTGTTCATAGTAAAATGTTATCTTGTTCAATATTTTAACATCAAAGTTAAACAATAAATGACAAAGGCCGAAAAAGTAACCTTCGCGATTTCCAAATTGCAAGCCCTATACCCCGAAATACCCATTCCACTGGACCACAAGGACCCCTATACCCTGCTTATAGCGGTACTGTTATCTGCCCAGAGCACAGACGTGCGCGTAAACCAGATCACCCCTTTGCTCTTTGCCAGGGCAGACAATCCTTTTGATATGGTGAAATTGTCCGTAGAGGAAATAAGGGAGATCATTAGGCCCGTGGGGCTCTCCCCCATGAAGTCCAAAGGCATTTACGGCCTTTCCAAGATTTTAGTGGAAAAGTACCGCGGCGAGGTGCCCCGAAGCATTGCCCAGTTGGAAGAACTGCCCGCCGTGGGCCATAAAACCGCAAGTGTGGTGGTGGCCCAAGCGTTTGGTATCCCCGCCTTTCCGGTGGACACCCATATTCACAGGCTCATGTACCGTTGGGGATTTAGCAATGGAAAAAATGTGGTACAAACCGAACGGGATGCCAAACGGCTCTTTCCAGAACATTTGTGGAACGATCTGCACTTGCAGATCATTTGGTACGGTAGGGAGTACTGCCCGGCAAGGGGTTGGGACTTGGAAAAGGACATCATTACCAAGACCATTGGCAGAAAAACAGTCTTGACTGACTATTACAAAAAGAAAAATAAGGGAAATCCCGGCAAGAAATAATGGGGCAAACACCCTATGATGCAGGGATGCTGCCACACCGCCACCAATGGGAGCCCCTAATACATTGGCTTAGTTTAAAAAAACCTCAAAGCGCATGTCTTTGTGCTCTATTTCATAGAGGGCCTGGGAAAAACTCAAAAGAAAGTTGATGGTCCTGGGGCAAACCTTGTTAAAAGTTGCGTTATCTTGGTACTGAGGGTAAATTTTTTCCATATTGTCAGACTTGTTACATTGAAATAACGCAACAGGTCCAATAATATTGTTTTGCCCATTTGGGCATCGGCTCAATTGGTGAGCACAATGTTGTTTTTCTCAATGATCTTTCTAAGGTTGATCAGGGCATAGCGCATTCTGCCCAAGGCGGTGTTTATGCTTACCCCGGTATTTTCAGAGATTTCCTTAAAGCTCATGTCCTTGTAGATCCGCATCACCAAAACCTCCTTTTGGTCATCTGGCAGTTCTTCCACCAAGTAGCGGAGGTCACTGTCTATCTGTTCCTTGATCAACTGTTTCTCCGCATTGGGCTTATCATCGCCAATGACAGAGAAAATATTGAAATCGTCACTACCCTCGAACATGGGCATCCGCTTGTTCTTTCTGAAATGGTCTATGATAAGGTTGTGGGCTATGCGCATGACCCAAGGCAAAAATTTTCCCTCTTCACTGTACCGTCCCTTTTTCAAGGTTTTAATGACCTTTATAAAGGTGTCTTGAAAAATGTCTTCCGTAACATCACGGTCCAACACCTTGGAATAGATGAAACTGGTAATGCGCTGGTTGTGCCTATTGATCAAAACCTCCAAGGCTTTTTCATCGCCACTAATGTAATCCCTTACCAATTCTGAGTCGCTAATCTGTAATTCCATATCAGTTGTTTGTTTAAGGTTTAAGTTTGGGGTAACTTGTTTTTTACTATGCCTTTTTCTTAATTCTGATATAAAACTATTGAAATGGGCCCCTGCCAGAAAAACATTGTTGTAAAACCGCTCTTTTATGATGTGAAACAACGAAAACTTGGATTTCAGGACAATAAAGCCCCTATTTACCAGTTAGGGCCGAAAAAACTGACAGTCACCCCAACACCTTCTTTTGGCCCACCATCAAAAGGCAACCCCAGGGGACAGACCTTCCCAGCCCTGGCTTAGGGTTTGGGCCGGGGCCATATTTTACCGGGCTGTAGGCCAATATGCGCAACTAAAGAACAAGGGGCCTTTGTAGGAAGATGTTCACAGCTTTTTCCCGCGGAATGCTGGCATCGCTGCGCCAGGCCCATAAATATCCCGTAAAATCATTGTGATGGATTTCTTTGCCCTGTGCCAACCCTAAATTCCAAAAATGGAGGTCCGTATATAGTTACTCATTTTAATTGGAGTTGATGGCCAGAATGTCAGGCTGAGCGCCGGCCTAAATTGTAGTCGAGGCAGGCAGTCGAAGCCTCCTTTGGCCGGCTAAAAGTTCTCGACTGCCTGCCCGTCCGGTAGGCGGGCGCTCGAACCGACAACAGTAAAAATTTTTATCCATATGATAATCATATAATTACCTTGTTACATGAATACGTATTCATCTACTGACCGCTATCCAAAAAAAATATGGGAACAAGCAAGGTAAATGGCCGGTGGCCCAAGAGGAGATCAAAGACAGGCCCCATAGCCCCAATGGACCCAAAGCACCGAGTACGGGTAAGTCGCTATAAAAAAAAGGGAAACACTGGGCTCGGTACCACCTATGGAAGGCTCCCCGCTGCGTCAACTTTCATCCCATAAAGCCTTTCCCAAAAAAGAGCAACAAAAAAGCCCCTTGCCGAGGCCAGAGGCTTTTTGGTAATCATTGCAAATCCTTTAATTTAAATTGCTCTCGAACTGCATTCCCTTGCTTTCGGTGATATGGAGTGACCTGGAATAGTTCAATAGAAAATCAATGGTCTTGGGACTGGCCTTGACCTTTTGTATTCTTTTTCTTGTCTTGGAGTAACTTTGCGCCATATACATTACGTTTTAGTGGTTTGTAAGGTAAACGTACGGGTGGGTAAGATAATGGAAATGCTCGACCTAAGGTAAATTAATTCGTTAAAACTATACTATTGGCCTCCACCAGTTTTCTGAGGTTGATGAGCGCATACCGCATTCTTCCCAAGGCAGTGTTGATGCTCACTCCCGTATTCTCCGAAATTTCCTTAAAACTCATGTCCTTGTACAGGCGCATGTGCAATACTTCTTGTTGGTCTTTGGGCAATTGTTTGATCATCTTGGCCAGATCACTGTCTATTTGGTCCTTGATGATTTGCCGCTCGGCATTGAGCTCATCATCTCCCAGCATGGAGAAAACCCCAAAACTGTCCGTACTGTCGTACGTGGGCATTCGGTTGTGCTTCCTAAAGTGGTCAATGATCAAATTATGTGCAATGCGCATCACCCATGGCAGAAATTTGCCCTCCTCGTTATAGGCCCCGCGCTTTAAGGTGCGTATGACCTTCATAAACGTGTCCTGAAAAATATCTTCGGTAAGTTCACGGTCTCCCAATTTGGAATATATGAAACCGCTCAAACGGGCATTGTGCCTATTAATGAGCACTTCAATGGCGCGCTCATCGCCGTTCATATAGTTGCTGACCAATTCAGAATCTTTGATATCCAACTGCATCCCTTTACTTTTTTGTTGAACCTTGGCCTCCAGTTGCAAGGGCAATGGGCATTATGTTCAATGTAGAATTGTTTTAAAGTAAAGGTATCCTATAGGCAGTGCTATCTTTTAGTGAAGTCCAAAGATAGAAAATTTATGACACTCCAAAAGAAATGTGAAAGGTTTTCGATGAATTACAGGCTAATGCGTCCTTTTTATGGTTCATAAAACCGCAACCCCTATCTTTGCGGCCTAGAAAAAAATATGGCTGATCTAACCCAAATAGACCCCAAAAAAAACATCATCATCAAAGGGGCAAAACTGCACAATCTCAAAGACATTGATGTGGTCATTCCGAGGAACAAACTGGTGGTGATCACCGGTCTTTCCGGCTCCGGAAAGTCTAGCCTGGCCTTTGATACCCTCTATGCCGAAGGGCAGCGCCGCTACGTGGAGAGCCTGTCTTCATATGCCAGGCAGTTTTTGGGAAAACTGGACAAGCCCAAGGTAGATTACATCAAGGGCATAGCCCCTGCCATAGCCATAGAGCAAAAGGTGAATTCCACCAACCCCAGGTCCACGGTGGGGACCACCACGGAAATCTATGACTACATTAAACTGCTCTACGCCCGCATTGGCAAGACCTTCTCGCCCGTATCCGGACGGCAGGTAAAAAAAGACACGGTCACCGATGTTGTGGAACACGTAAGGGCCTTTGCGGAAAACACCAAACTGTTGCTGCTTGCACCCGTACACATCAGGGAGGACCGGGACGTACACAAATCCCTGCAACTGTTCTCCAAACAGGGTTATGCCCGCATAAAGCACTCGGGCAAGGTCATTAGAATAGACCAAGCGCCCCAAGACATGGGCCGGGATTTTTCCCTGGTGGTAGACCGCATTGTCACCAAAAACGACGAGGATTTTTACAACCGCTTGGCCAATGCCGTGGACACCGCTTTTTTTGAGGGCAAGGGACAGTGCGTGGTCGAGTCCCTCTCCGATGGGGCCCAAACCCATTTCAGCAATAAGTTTGAGCTGGACGGCACACCCTTTTTGGAGCCCAACGTGCACTTGTTCAGCTTTAACAATCCCTATGGGGCTTGCCCCAAATGTGAGGGCTACGGGGATGTCATTGGTATAGATGAAGACCTTGTGGTTCCCAATACCGGTCTTTCCATTTATGAAAATGCCATATTTCCCTGGCGTGGAGACAGTATGGGATGGTATAGGGACCAATTGGTAAATGCCGCCTACAAGTTCAACTTTCCCATTCACAGACCCTGGTTTGAGCTTACCAGGGAACAACGGCAATTGGTATGGAAAGGCAATGACCACTTTATAGGATTGCACAAGTTCTTTGAAATGCTGGAAGAGAAGAGCTACAAAATACAGAACCGTGTCATGCTCTCCCGCTATCGCGGAAAAACCCTGTGCCCCACCTGCCAGGGAAGACGGCTGCGCCCCGAAACGGATTATGTTAAGGTGGGCGGCACCTCCATTTCGGAATTGGTGGAACTTCCCATTGAAAAATTGGTGGCCCATTTTTCAGGACTGGAGCTGGGACAGCATGACGCACATATTGCCGATCGGCTGCTCACGGAGATCAAGACCCGACTGGGATTTTTACAAAAAGTGGGCCTGGGCTACCTAACCTTGAACCGAAAATCCAACACACTCTCGGGCGGGGAGAGCCAGCGCATAAATCTGGCCACTTCCCTGGGCAGCAGTCTGGTGGGCTCCATGTACATTTTGGACGAGCCAAGCATTGGCCTGCATCCCCGGGACACCGAGAACCTGATCCAGGTGCTCCTTTCCCTGCGCGACCTGGGCAACACGGTGATCGTGGTGGAACACGATGAGGATATCATGAAGGCCGCCGACGAGGTCATTGACATAGGACCGGAAGCCGGTACACAAGGCGGTGAAGTGGTGGCCCAAGGCAGCCTGGAGCATATTCTCAATTCCGCTTCCCTAACCGCCAGCTACCTCAATGGCGCCCTGGAAATAAAAGTGCCCAAAGAACGGCGCAGCTCCAAGAACCATATTGAAATTACGGGGTGCAGGGCCAATAACCTAAAGAACATAAGCGTAACCTTTCCCTTGGACATGCTTACCGTGGTCACCGGGGTATCCGGAAGTGGCAAAAGCACCTTGGTAAAGAAATTACTCTACCCCATTCTGCTGAAAGAGGTGGGTGGCTATGGCCAAAAAGCGGGGGAACACACCGCCTTCTCAGGGAAATACGAACACCTGAAACAAGTGGAATTTGTGGACCAAAACCCCATTGGGCGATCCTCACGTTCCAATCCCGTGACCTACATCAAGGCCTATGACGACATCCGATCCCTTTTTGCCAACCAGAAGCTGAGCAAGATCAGAAACTATCAGGCCAAGCACTTTTCCTTCAATGTGGATGGCGGCCGATGTGAAAAATGCAAGGGCGAGGGCGAGATCACCGTGGAAATGCAGTTCATGGCAGACGTGCATCTGGAGTGCGATGCCTGCAAAGGAAAGCGTTTTAAGAAAGAGGTGCTGGAAGTGCTTTTCAAGGGCCGTAACATAGACGATGTCCTGAACATGACCATTGACAATGCCATCGCGTTCTTTGAAAAGGGCGAGCAGCCCCGCATTGTGTCCAAACTGAAACCCTTACAGGATGTGGGGCTGGGCTATGTTACCCTGGGGCAGTCTTCCTCTACCCTCTCCGGTGGCGAGGCACAGCGCATTAAACTGGCCTCCTTTCTGGTAAAGGGAAGCACCCAGGACAAGGCCCTCTTTATTTTTGACGAACCCACTACCGGACTTCATTTCCACGACATAAAAAAACTATTGAAATCCTTTAACGCCCTTATTGCAAAAGGTCACAGCATTGTGGTCATTGAGCACAATGTGGAGCTCATAAAATGTGCCGATCACATCATTGACCTGGGGCCCGGTGGGGGTGAAAACGGAGGACAACTCTTGGCCCAGGGCACCCCGGAAGAGTTGGTGCAAAACAAAAAATCGTACACCGCAGCCTACCTCAAAGAAAAATTGTGAGATGGTGCAAGTCTGGTCCAAGATAGGGCCACCGCTTCCCAAGGCCACCGTGCACGGCTCAAAAGAGCACTTAAGATACCTTCTTGGACAAGGTTTTTTAGGTTGATGGTGCCCAAAATTACTTCTTAGCTTTGTAAGGTGATGGTCCAGGTTTTAAGAAAAGTAAGGTGCGTAGCATTTTTTAGGCCTTGCTACACGCCTCGGTGCCAGGTTGAAAAGCTTTTGCCAACCCATGGCCACCCACTTGGGGCCGTTGGCAGGCTGCATCAAAAAGAACGTAAAGAGATGTGACCAATGTTCCCGGGACCATGGACCATGGGTCAACTATCCATTTTCCGCTACAGGTGCCCCTTTTTATGGAACAGACTGTTTCCATTATGGCTCCTTCCCCTAGCGGGGGAAGAACACAGAACGAAAATGAGATGGCATTGGGATGGTTTCAAAACATTTGATCTTTTGATCAGTGGACCATAAAAATAGGAGCCCAAAATTGTACCAAAGCCAAAAAGAACTCCTATCCATTTTAAACCCAGATGAAGCAATAGAAATTCCCCGCCTGAAAGGAACGGGCAGGTATTACGGCTGCAAATCCCTTCAAAATCAATCGTTGCACTGACTTTTGCTCACTCACCGTAGCGATGGCTACGCCTCAATCGCAAAAGTCTTGATTTCTTTGGGCTTTACACCCTCAACACGAAAGTCTACTATATAACACTCAAGCAACCAAGTTATCCTTTGAAAAATTATGAAGCCATTCATCAGGGGACTAGTGCATAATCTGGGTTAAACTTAGGTCGTTCATTGCTCAAATTGAAAGGATTTAAAATATTGAAAATCAAATATATAAATTCAAAATTATTTTTTTGGCACGCTGTTTGCATTTTACTGGGTGGAGTGTAAATGGTTACCTCCATAACGTAAACCTTATATTATGAAAAAGTTCGTACTTATCGTTACCGCGGTACTTTTTGGATCAGCAATGGGCCATGCCGCCACATCTGGGAATAAGGTTGCCACCGTTAATTTCAATGCTGCAAACTCCTTCATTTTCGTGGAAAATGGCGTAACGTTTTCAGTATATCCAGACGGGGAATTTGATTTTTACATTGATAACAGGGTTAATGTAGGTGTCGGTGCCCGTGTGGGGAACGTGGGCATCACCTTTAACTCAGGATTCAACTATAACCCCTTTGTTCAGTTTGATGACTATGGAGCCGTCATCCAAGTGGAAAACGTGCCCATCTTTTATGACTTTTATGGCCGAGTGGCCCAAATTGGTTCCGTGAACCTTAACTACCGCCGTGGTCTGGTAAGGCACATTGGAGGCCTTAACATCTTCTACAACGCGGGTGTTTTTAGCCACCATACAGGATTTGTGAACATTTATAACCGCAATTTCCTTTTCAGGCCGCATTTTAGGTGGTTCACCAGGCCGGCCATTGGTTTCTTCAATGTGTGGGACACCCCATACCGAAGGTTTTACCAGCCCATTAGATATACCTGGCACAGACCTTACCGAAACAACGTGAGACGTGCGTGGGCCCAAAGAGGCAGGGAATACCGCTTTAACCGCACCCGACGGGCGGCCATTTACCAAAATGACAGGCGCGTTGCCGTGAGGGACAATAGGGCCCTGCGAAGAACCACCAATGTGGCCAATGGCAGAAGCGCTGCCAGCCGCAACGGCAGCGTGGCCCGGACGGAGGGCGTCAGGTCCAACAGAACCGTGGCCAGAACCGGAAACGAGCGTACCAGCAGGCGTACGGTAAACCCTAGGTCCACCCATATTAAAAGGGAAAATGCCACCGTAAAGAGGAACAACGGTAGAAGTACCAACGTTAATCGCGGTACGGCCACCACCCGCAGAAGTACTGAAAGTGCCAGGAACGGTCGCAACCGGGCCACCGTACAGCGAGAGCTGCGCGCAACGCCCAGAAACAAGACCGTGAGCAGAAATCGCGGTACCTACACCAGACCAACTGCGCGTACGGCACGTACACAGAACAATGTGGTAAGAAGTCAGCGAAGTACGTCTGCCCGCTCGGTGCACCAAGCGCCTTCCAGGACACAGCGCAGCGTGGCCAGACCCTCTAGCAGTAGGTCCGTGCAAAAGGCACAGCCGCGCAGCTCCTCTAGGTCATCGGCCACAAGAAGCCGCGGAAGACAGTAATAAAAGCCCCGGGACCAACGGGCTGTTTTAAGAATGATTTTTAGGTTGGTTAGTTGTTTGGCCCCGTGGCGGATGTATCCGCCACGGGGCTTTTTTACGTGTAAAACCCATCCTTGACCAAAGAAACAATGGCTAGCTATCCGGAAACAGTTTCCGAAACTTCTTGGGCCATTCCGCTTCAATGTGCATACGTTCTCCGGTAACGGGATGTGCAAATGACAAAGAGCATGCATGCAGGTACATGCCCTTTCCTCGGAGCAACAGCCCCTCTTTGGCATAGTCACGATCACCAAGTATGGGATGGCCCAAATGTGCCAAATGCTTCCGTAATTGATGCCGCCTACCGCTCTGGGGCCGTAAGCGCACCAAATTGAGAACACCAAAACGGGCCGAAGGCAAACGGTGCAGTACCTCGTAATGCGTAACGGCCTCTTTGTGGTCCACGGGCTCGCGAATGGTTCCACTTGCCGTCATGGCGCCAATGGCCACGGCAACATACTCTTTTTCAATAGCCCGTTCTTGGAAGCATTGGTTCAGTTTTAAAATTGCGCCACTTGTTTTGCCCACCAAGACCACGCCGGTGGTGGGGCAGTCCAATCGGTGTACGGGCGCTGGGGCCACGGCATCGGGTTCTTCGCTGGGCCGTATTTGCCACCCCAGTGCATGGGCCAAGGTAAAAAACCGATTCCCGCTCACCACCAGTCCCGCGGGTTTGTACACCGCGGCCAGATGTTGGTCTTCATAGAGCACTTGGAGCTTTACCCGCAGTATGGGGCCGTTGGCAGCGTCCTGCATCAACTCAATGCACTCGCCTCCCTTGATGTAGGTGGCCGTGCTGGCCACCGCACCATTTACCCATACCCGTTCTTTTTTGATCGCTTTTTTTAAGGCCGATTTTGTCCGTAACACCTCAAAAATCCCCACACCGTACTCCTGCAAGCGCGCGGGTGCGGACAAAACCCCAACGGTATGGCGCGCAATGACGGCCACTATCTCTTTAAAAATTTGGACAATAGCCCGTGGACGTCCTCAGAAATTTTAAAACGGTACAGCACACCTAGGTAAATGGCAATGATCAATGCACTTTTAAGAAGAATGTTCACCAAAGGATGAAAGCTGAAGTTAAACGTATAAAAAAGCACGCCTACAATGAGGAGCAGGGCGGTCACTTTTAGGGTCTCCCCAGTGAAGGGCGACAGCCCAAAAACGCGCCTTACGTAGTAGAGCTTTAGGGAATTGTAAATGAAGTAGGCCAAAAAACTGGCAATGGCGGCCCCGTTGATGCCATACCTGGGAATGAGCCACAGGTTGAAGCCAATGGCCAAAACGGCCAAGAAGGCCCCGAAAAACAAAATGGAACGGTAATAGCGGGAGTTGTAGAGAATGGAATTGTTGTTTCCCAAGAGGGCATCGTACACCTTGGCCAGACCCAACCAAAAAACGATCATGACACCACCCGCATAGCCCGCGGGAAGCAGTTGGTACAGGTCATTTATATTGAGTACAATCAACAAAAAAAGCAAACCGGCCACAATGAACAGGGTAAGGGAGCTTTTTTGGTACAACTGCCGCAGTGCCCCCACCGCATGGTTGTTGAGGTAATTTGCCGTCATGGGATAGGTGATCTGGTGCATGGCCCTGGAGGGTACGGCAATGGAGGTGGCCATAAAACCGGCAACGGCGTAGTAGGCCACATTCTCCAGGTCCAGGAAATGGTTCAGCATCACCTTGTCCACCTCCATCAGCACAATGGCGGTGGACCCGCCCAAAATGATCAGCGCACTGTAGCGCAAGACTTCCCTCCAATTCTTTGGCAGGGAGAACGTTATGCGGGGCATGTGCAGGGCAAAGGCGTACCATTTCATGACCAAGGTGCGCAAAAGGTAAAAACCAACCAGCCCCAAGATAAAGAGGTCCATGCCTATGATATCAAAATACAGCAACAACAACAGAAGGCTCTGCCCCAATCGGCAAAAAAGTTCTTTTAAAAAATTTCCAAAGACCGACTTCATTCGCACGCGGGCCCAGGCGTAGAAGACCTCAAAATAGGCCATGGCCATTCCTATGAAGAAGATATGCCATACATAATCCTCTACAATGGGGTTCCTGTTGGACAAAAATGCCCCGATCGCGGCGTTTGCAAAATGGCTCAAAAGGGCCACCGGTAAAATGAACAACAGCGGCAACAGCAGCATCATGGTGAGGAAGGATTCCTGTTGCGTTTTTGAAGCAAACCCACTGTAGAACTTTACCAGGGCATTGGGCACACCAAAGGCCAAAACGGGCATAAGAACGGCCGCCACGGACAGCACCACCTGTACCAGGCCGTAATGTTCCGGGGTCATGAAATTGGTGTATAGGAACAGCGTGTTCACGGCACCAATGGCAAAGCCCAAATAGGTGACCACGGTATTGTTCAACGATTGTTTCAGTACGATGCCCATTACAACAACTGCGCTAATTGCCCGGTGAGCTCCCGCCTGGCATATTGTTCCACATTTTGGGAGGCCACCCGCAAACTTCCTTTTCGGTATTGGCCAAACCAATTTAAAAGTACGTTTTTTAATTCGGTATGGCCAACATGTTCAAAAACGGTCCCGGTTTTGGTATGGGCCACCAGGTCTGCCACTTCCCATCCCTTGGGCCCAATGCCCAAAATGGGCCTGCCGGAGACCATGTACTCAAACAGTTTACCGGGAATGATGCCCCGGGTCTCGGCAACATCTATTTCTGCCAATAGCAGTACCTGCGATCTGCGCTGGTGCACTACGGCGCGATCATGGGGCACATAGCCCAGCACCTTGGTGTAGGGCTCCAGGCCATTGGCCTTTATACGTTGCAAAACATCTTTGCCCACCACCCCAATGAAACGCAGCTCCAAAGCTTCCCGAAACGCCGGGTTCTCCCGCACAAGCTCGGCCAACACCTGCCACAGGTTTTCCGGGTTGCGCTCACTGAGCATGGAGCCTATGTGCGAAAGGGTAAACTTTTCATCCAAGGGAACGGCATCCATTGCCGGGATATCGTGTCCGTTGGTGATGACCGAAATGGGTCTGCGGGTGATCTTGGAAAACTCCCGTTTGGTGGTTTGGCTGGTTACCACTACGGTATCGGCACCGGTGAGCACCATTTGCTCCAATTCCTTGTGCCTGTTCTTGGCCATTGCGGTAAGTTTTAATTTTTTGTGGTAGCCAATGGAGGTCCAGGGGTCGCGAAAATCTGCCAGCCATGTTACCTCATTGTGCTGTTTTAATTGATGCCCTATGAGATGTACACTATGGGGCGGACCCGTGGTGATGATGGTGTCAATGCCCTCTTCCCGAAGCACCCCGTGCAGGAATTGCACCGAGGGGCGCACCCAGTACTTACGGGCATCCGGGATAAAAAAATTGCCCCGTACCCACAACAGCAGTTTTTCCGTGAGGGACTGGTTTTTGGTCTTAATGATGCCCGAACTTATTTGCTTGGTCTTCTTGCCAGAAAGCCAGCTGGCAAAACGGTAGGGCTCAAAAATGGGTTGTTTGTATATTTTGATGTCCTTGGGCACCTCGTTTGCCAAAGAGTGGTCCGTTATGGGGTACTGCGCGTTTTGGGGCACATAAAGCACGGGCTCTACCCCAAACTCCCGTAGGTATTTTACAAACTTTAGCCATCGTTGTACGCCAGGACCGCCCGCAGGTGGCCAATAATAGGCAATGACCAATACCTTTTTCATAACGTTTTCCATTGATCGGCACCCGTTGTTCACAATTCGCTTTCCGTTGCATCTGGACAAAGACCGGCCTTGGCACTGGGCCTACGGCCGCTGCGGCTCTTCCGGACTTGCGTTTCGGTTTTTGCCCCTGTACACGGAAAACCCAATGCCCCCCACAATAACAAGGCCCAGCAGGAGGGTACTGACCAGGACAATTTTACTGCCCTGGGCCACCACTTGGGGCTCAAATTTAAACGCTATGGTATGTTTTCCCCGGGGCACCTCCATGGCACGAAGCACATAGTTCACCTTAAAATGCGCTACGGGCCGTCCGTCCAGATAGGCCTGCCACCCGTGGGGGTAGTACATTTCGGAGAACACGGCAACACCATCGTTGTCATTGCTGGATTCATAGACCAGATGATTGGGGGCATAGGAGGTCAGGGCTATGGTGGCGGTGGAGTCCTTTGCATAGTCCTTGGGTTCAATATCCTGAAAAGCGGAGGTGTTCAAGACCGCGACATTCCCGGTGTCCAAGCTGTCCAGGGCCATTATGGCGTCATTGGCCGAGGCCACGGGCCGTAGCTGTGAAATGAACCAGGCGTTGCCATTGGCATCAGGGTTCTCCAACGGAAAGGTATTGCCCTCATCGTCCTGCTGGATCACATATTTAACATTCAGCATATTGAAAACGGCAAGGTTGCCCCGGTACAGGTGAAAATTGAACAGGTCTTGCATCCCTGCCGGTTTGGCGGCGTGGTATCCAGTAATGGCCTGGTGGAAATAGGCTGTCTTGGCGGAGTCAAAACCATCGGTCTGGTCAAAGACCCGGTACACCCCCTCATCTTGCAAAATGGCCTTGTTGGCCGCGCTGGGCTGGAACGGCTGCAACATTTGCCGCTTGGACACAAAATTATCCGCATTTACGTAGCGCTTGTTCACCCCCACCAGATCAATGACAATGAGCACCCCCACGGCGGCAAGCACCAAATTTTGCTTCAATGCCCCCTTTACGTATCCCCAAAGGAGCAAGGCAGCGGCCAGGACAAAGCCCAAAGAACGGAGCAGATCGCTGGTATAAACGGCCTTGCGGTCCAGCTTCAGCATTTCAGTCAGTTCCTCCAGCCCTGTCATGCGCAAGCGCCCGTCCGCGGGGCCCTCGAAGGAAAACGTTCCCTTGAACAAGAACAAGAGGGCTGCCACTCCCAATATTATGCCGGCGGCGTAATTCAGGGACCTTAGTTTGTCTTCTTGGGGCACCTTGTCCATGAACCATTTTTTTAGGGCCAAAATGGCCAAAATGGGGGCACAGAGCTCCAGCACCACCTGTACCGATGACACGGCCCGGAACTTATCGTACAAGGGAAAATAATCGATCATGAGGTCGGTGAGCAAAGCAAAATTCTTTCCCCAGGACAGTACCAAGGACAACAGGGTGCCGAAAAGCAACCACCACTTGTGCTTCCCTTTTACCAAAAAGAGCCCCAAGAAAAAGAGGAAAAAGATAATGGCCCCAATATAGGCCGGGCCCGAGGTCCCGGGTTGATCGCCCCAATACAAGGGAAGGCCACCAACAAAATCAAGGGCACTGCTGCGGGGAAGGCCCTTGTCTACCAAATAGGTGAAGGACTTGGAGTCTTCCCCGAGATTTTCCTGACTGGCTCCCCCAAAAAGCCGCGGCACAAAAAGATTTAGGGACTCTGCAATGCCATAACTCCATTGCGTAATGTACTCCTTGTCCAGCCCCCCTGTATTCTCCCTTGGGGAACCATCGGGTTCAATGGTGAGCGCACTTTCTCCGCGCGTGCTCCAGTCCGCATATTCCTTGGTGGCCATTAATCCGGTGGCATTGGCCGCAATGCCCAGGCCCACGGCCAATAGCAAAAGGCCCACGGAGGTAAAGAAATGTTTCAGGTACTTTTTACGAATGGCATCCACCAGGTAAACCACGCCCAAAACCAACACCAAGAGCATAAAATAATAGGTCATCTGGTAATGGTTGGCGGTGATCTCCAGGGCCATGGCCAAGGCCGTGAGCACAAAGCCCCATAAATATTTTTTCCGAAACACCAAGACAATTCCCGCCAGTACCAGGGGCAGGTAGCCAATGGCGTGTGCCTTGGCATTATGGCCCGCGCCCAAGATGATGATCATATAGGTTGAAAAACCAAAGGCCAATGCGCCCACCACCGCCAAGCGATAATCCACTTTTAGACAGCAGAGCAGGATATAAAAGCCAATAAAATAGAGGAAGAGGTAGTCTGCCGGTCTGGGCAAGAACCGGATGAGGCGATCCAATTGTTTTATGTAGTCATGCGGATAGTTGGCGCCCAATTGATAAGTGGGCATGCCACCAAAGGCACTGTTGGTCCAATAGGGCTCGGCATCCTTAAGTTTGCGAAAATCGTTCTGTTCCTTGGCCATACCCGTATATTGGGCAATGTCTGCCTGATAGATGACCTTGCCCTGTAAAACGGGATGGAAATAGGCCAGGGACGCCAACAGAAAAAGCGCCAGCACAAAAAAATGGATGATAAAAAACGAGAGGCCTTTTTTCATAGGGTGGGTTATGGTTGCCGTGGGCAAATATAACCACAGTTAGGTTAAGCTACAATCCACCCCCAGTACAATGCTCGTTTTGCGGCACAGCGTGGTGAAAAAATTATGTGAAGCCAAGTTTTAACCGTGCTTTCTGGACTTTGGGGACATGGGCCCCGGGGTGTGTTCCTTAAACTTGAAATGGTGAACAATGCCTAGTCCACTTCTTCAAAATCCACATACTCCCCCACTTTTTCGGTTCCCTTGCGCCTTTTTGGGGTCTTTTTTTCAATGATCACGTTGCCCACCCGGTCTTCTTGGTGGCCGTCCCGCTGTTCAAAATGCTGGAACGCCTCTTTAAAACGTTCTTCGGTCTTTCGGGCCGCATAGCCCAGGATCTTGGGGGCGAACATCCGCACCAACAACTTGAGCAGATAATAGCCCAATACGATGAATAAAAGGGTTTTTAATAAAGTCATTTATACCTGTGCTATATATCAAAAATACAATTCTAACGTTGTATTAGTGGATCACAAGTATTAAAAAATTGATAAAGTAGGTTTTATGACCCAACAGTTTGTACGCCCCCAGCACCTCTGCATGGCCCTTTTTTGCCTGGTATTGGCCCCTTTTTTAGGGGTTTCACAGTACACGGACGTCATCAACTCCAACCGCCCGGGCCGCTCGGTAAGCGCCTACGCGGTGGGCAGAAATGTGGTACAGGCAGAAATGGGACTTTTCTATGAACAGCGGGACCACGCACTCTTAAACACCGAATCCGATATGTGGGGCACGGACCTGTCCCTGCGCTATGGCCTGCTGTTTGAACGCCTTGAGCTTAAATATGAGGTGTCCTTTTTGGATCAGAACGTGCTGTTCAACAATTTTGACATTGAGGCACAACGGCGCGATCTGTCCAGAAATAGGCTGGGGCTCAAATTTTTGGTGTACGACCCCTACAAAAATCCCGAACGCAACAAGCCCAACCTCTACAGTTGGCGCGCCAACAACAAATTTCAACTAAAAAATCTCTTGCCCGCCGTTTCCGTCTATGCCGGGGCCAATTTTGTGCTGGGAGACAATCCCTTCTACGTGGGCGACCCCACCATGTCGCCACGGGGAATGATCAGCACCCAGAGCCGGGTTACCCCGCGGTCCGTACTGATCACCAATGTGGCCTATGACCGGATCGGCACGGAAGATCCCGAGCTAAACTACGTGATCTCCCTGTCCCACGCCTTCCGCAATCCCAAATGGAGCGTCTTTGTGGAGCACCAGGGCATACAGAGCAATCGCTACAGCGATTTGCTGTTACGGGGCGGCATTGCCCATTTGCTGAGTGAAGACCTCCAGGTGGACATGAACATGGGGGCCAGTCTCAAGAATACCCCAAGTCGTATTTTCATGAACATTGGCGGTTCTTACCGCTTTGATTTCCACAAGGACAAACTGGTACCCATAAAAGACCAAAAAGCGGACGAAAACGGGGGCGCCATCAAAAAAACCTCCCTGAAGAACAAAAAGAGGAACAAGAACACGGGTCGCGGTGCGGAGGACATTGATCTTGGACCATCAAAAAAACAGTTGAGGAAATTGAAAAAGGCCGAAAAAAAGAAAAAAGAGCGTAACGGAGAAATTGAGTTCTAGCGGGCACGCCCCTTTCATCTTCCCGCACCCTTCCCTTGGCCCATAGCATCGCGGCGCATGGCCCCTGACACCGGCAATGGCACGTTCCTCTTGCGGGACACCTACCGCCACTCCCCGGCTTTTAGACCCCCAAATGGGTGATCCGTGCCTTCCATTGAAGCACCACGCACCACCATTGCCCCATAAGAGGGCAAACCTTCAATTATTTTTTGGTAAGCAACACATCCCGCAGGGAACCATACCGAAATATGGGGTTTACCTACCCTTGAACCCTAGAATTCACTACCTTTCGGGCAGGGATTTGGTCATGTACCATATCACCATAAAAAGAGGGAAATGATCAGGGTAAAAGAGGCTGTTGGGAAGAAGGAACTGAGGCAATTTGTCATGTTCCCCTTTTCCCTTTACGAAAACTCGGCGTATTGGGTGCCCCCCATCATAGCGAACGAGCTTGAAAGCTTTGACAAGACCAAAAACCCGGCGTTCAAGGATGCGGAGGCCTGGTTCTTTTTGGCCTATGACAACGATAAGATCGTGGGCAGGGTGGCGGCCATCATCAATTGGTGGGAAGTAAAGGAACAGGGCTTGCTGAAAATGCGCTTTGGATGGTTCGATTTTGTGGACGATGCCAGGGTTTCCGAGGCCCTGCTCGGCAAAGTGGCCGAGATAGGCCGGCGTCATGACCTGGATTTTATGGAAGGCCCCGTGGGTTTTTCCAACCTGGACAAGGTGGGTGTCCTGGTGGAAGGTTTCGATCATATTGGCACGATGGTCACCTGGTACAACCACCCCTACTATGTGCAGCATTATGAGCGCCTGGGCTTTGTGAAGGAAAAGGAGTATATGGAAAATAAATTCCCGGCAAAGAATGCCGATCCCGCCCTCTTTACCCGCTTGAACGAACTGGTTAAAAAACGCTACGGCCTAAGGGAAGTGAACTTTACCAGGACCAGGGATGTCATGCCCCTGGCCGATGAAATGTTCGACCTTTTTAACAACACCTACGCCAAGCTCTCCTCCTTTGTGCCGATCACGGAAAGGCAAAAGGCCTACTTCAAAAAAAAGTACATCAGTTTCATTAACCCGGAGTACATCAAGTTCATCAAGGACAAAGAGGACCGGCTCATTGCGTTTGCCATAGTGATGCCGGCTTTTTCCAAGGCCCTGCAAAAGGCAAAGGGAAAACTGTGGCCTTTTGGCTTTTATCATTTACTAAAGGCCAAAAAGAACAGTAAGGACGTTATTTTCTACCTCATTGGCATTCAACCGGAATACCAGAACAAAGGGGTCACGGCCATTATCTTCAACGAATACCACAAGACCTTTACCCAGAAGAACATTGATATGTGCTACCGTACCCCGGAACTTGAAGAAAATGTGGCCATAAAACAGATGTGGAAACATTTTGATCCCGTGGTGTACAAAAGAAGGCGCACCTACCGCAAAGACCTGTAAGGGCAGCGCCCCGCGCAGACCTTGGTTGACATCGGTTGATGCCCAAACCTTTGGGGCACCACAGGAAAAAAGAAAAACCCCTGTACTTCCAACCGAAAGTAAGGGGTTTACGTTTTATAGGTACCGGCCTATTCTCCCATGGCCGCGGCAACAGCTGCAGAAAGCCTCTTGTAGGTACCGTTCTGCAAGCGTTCCCGTATGGCGGAAAAGGCGGTCAAGGTTTCCTCAATGTCCTGCATGGTGTGCGTGGCCGTGGGGATCATGCGCAACAAGATCAATCCTTTGGGAATTACCGGATAGACCACGATGGAACAGAAAATACCATAGTTTTCCCTAAGATCTTTTACCAAGGCCATGGCTTCGGGGATACTGCCATTGAGGTACACCGGGGTTACACAGCTGGTAGTGGTGCCAATATCAAAGCCTTTGTCCTTTAGCCCGTTCTGGAGCGCGTTTACGTTCTCCCATAGTTTGGCCTTTAATTCTGGCTGTGTGCGCAGCATGTCCAAACGCTTCAAGGCGCCCTTTACATAGACCATGGGAAGCGATTTTGCGAACATCTGCGAACGAAGGTTGTATTTAAGATAGTCTATGATCTCTTTGTCCGCCGCCAAAAAAGCGCCTATACTGGCCATGGATTTAGCAAAGGTGGCAAAATATACATCGATATCGTCCTGAACGCCTTGTTCTTGCCCGGCCCCTGCGCCGGTCTCTCCCAAGGTACCAAAGCCGTGGGCGTCATCTACCAAGAACCTGAACTTGTACTTCTTCTTCAAGGCCACGATCTCTTTGAGCTTGCCCTGTTGGCCGCGCATGCCAAAGACACCCTCTGAAATGACCAAGATGCCTCCCCCGGTCTGTTCCGCCATTTTCGAGGCCCGTTCCAAATTGGTTTCCAGACTCTCAATGTCGTTGTGCTTAAAGGTAAAACGCTTGCCCATGTGCAAGCGAACACCGTCAATGATACAGGCGTGGCAATCCACATCATACACAATGATATCGTCCTTGGACACCAAGGCGTCTATGGCAGACATAATGCCCTGATAGCCGAAGTTAAGCAGGTAAGCGGCCTCTTTGTTCACAAAAGCCGCGCATTCCCTTTCCAATTGCTCGTGATAATCCGTATGGCCGCTCATCATCCTGGCACCCATTGGGTAGGCAGAACCATACTCGGCCGCGGTGTCCCCGTCCACTTTCTTCACCTCCGGCAAATTGGCGAGTCCCAAATAATCATTGATGCTCCAAGTGATCACTTCCTTGCCCTGGAACTTCATCCTATTGGAAATGGGGCCTTCCAACTTGGGAAAAACAAAATAGCCTTCCGCCTGTGACGCCCATTTTCCCAAGGGGCCTTTGTTTTCAATGATTCTATCGAATAAATCTCTCATAAGTCTGCGATTCTAAATGCAAAAGTAGAAATTTTTGAGGAGTAAGCATAACTTATTCGGGCAACAAAAAAAGCCGGCCAGGCCCGCTTTTTTTTAGACATATGATCCGGGAAGACCTTTATTTCACGTATTGCACCTCCTGCGGACGTACCTCCTTGGCAGATTCCAGGAAGCCTTGGTCGCGCATCCACTCATCACTGTAGATCTTGCTCATGTAACGTGATCCGTGGTCGGGAAAAATGGCCACCACCTTGCTGTCCGGAGCAAATGCACCCAGGGCATCCAACTGCTTAAGGGCCTGGACCACGGCACCGCTGGTGTAGCCTACAAAAATACCCTCGGTCTTGGAAATGTTACGGGCCATGTGGGCACTCTCCGCATCGGTTACCTTGATGTACTCATCTATGATATTGAAATCCGTGGCGCCGGGAATCAAGTTTTTGCCAAGCCCCTCTATCCTGTAGGGATAGATCTCGTTGGGGTCCAACTTCCCGGTCTCGTGGTACTTTTTTAGGACAGAGCCATAGGCGTCCACGCCTATGACCCGTATGTTCGGGTTCTGTTCCTTCAAGTAGCGCGCCGTACCGGAAATGGTGCCACCGGTGCCGCTACAGGCCACCAAATGGGTGATCTGGCCTCCGGTCTGTTCCCAGATCTCGGGGCCGGTGGACCTATAATGTGCCTCTATGTTGAGCTCGTTGAAATACTGGTTGATGTATATGGACCCGGGGGTTTCCCTGTGCAGGCGCTTGGCCACTTCGTAGTAAGACCTGGGGTCGTCCGCACTAACATGGGCGGGGCACACATATACTTGCGCCCCCATGGAACGCAGAATGTCTATTTTGTCCTTGGAACTCTTGGAACTCACGGCCAGGATACATTCATACCCTTTGATGATGCTCGCCATGGCGATACTGAAGCCCGTGTTCCCCGAAGTGGTCTCTATGACGGTACTGCCCTCGGAAAGGAGCCCTTTCCGCTCGGCCTCCTCAATGATGTGCAAGGCAATTCTGTCCTTGGCGGAGTGCCCGGGATTGAAGGCCTCTACCTTGGCATAAAAACTTCCGGTAAATTCTTGGGTGATGCGGTTGAGCCTAACCAGTGGCGTGTTGCCCACAAGCGCTAGGATATTGTCGTAGGCCTTTATCTTATTTTCCATAAGCGTTGGACGCTGTTTTTTGGAAGGGCGCCAAATGGCAGTCCCAACCATATTCCGTGCAAAGCTACTATATTTTTTTTTATCGGATTTTTCCTTCCAAATCCAACAAAAAGGCATATTCCTTTGCTTTTTCCCTTAACGCCTCGAACCTCCCGGAAGCGCCACCGTGGCCCGCATCCATATTGATGTCCATGAGCAAGCTATTGTTGTCCGTCTTGAGCTCCCTGAGCTTGGCCACCCACTTTGCAGGCTCAAAATACTGTACCTGGGAGTCGTGCAGGCCCGTGGTGACCAGGAGATGGGGGTAGCTTCCCGCCTTTACATTGTCATAGGGGGAATAGGATTCCATATACTCATAGGCCTCTTTTTGCGCCGGGTTTCCCCATTCGTCGTATTCGCCGGTGGTCAAGGGAATGGTATCGTCCAACATAGTGGTAAGGACATCCACAAAGGGCACCGCGGCAACAATGCCCTTGAAAAGGTCCGGTGCCATGTTCATCACGGCGCCCACCAAAAGGCCCCCTGCCGAACCGCCCATGGCATAGAGATGGTCCGGGGAGGTATAGGCATTTGAGATTAGAAATCGGGAACAGTCCACAAAATCACTGAAGGTGTTCTGCTTGTGCATCAGTTTGCCCTGCTCGTACCAGCTCCTTCCCAAGTACTCCCCTCCCCTTACGTGGGCAATGGCATATATGAAACCGCGGTCCATAAGACTGAGCCTTACGCTGGAGAAATGGGGGTCTATGGTGTGCCCGTAGGCGCCATAGCCATACAGCAGCAAGGGTGTTCCCGAACTCGGCACGGTATCCTTGTGCCGTACCACCGACATGGGAATCAAGGTACCATCTGCGGCAGGGGCCCAAATACGTTCTTCCCTGTAGTTCTCCTTTTTAAAGCTGCCACCAAGCACCGCCTGTTCTTTTTTAACCTCCTTTTGCCTGGTTGCCATATTGAAATCCATGACGGAGCTGGGCGTGGTGAGCGAATTGTACACATACCTTAGAATGGGGGTGTCAAAATCCGGGTTGGTGCCCACATAGGCGGTATAGGTTTCACTTTCAAAGGGCAGGTCATAGGCCTCGCTACCGTCCCACGGAACGATTCTTAGGCGGGAGAGGCCGTTTTCCCGCTCCGAAAGCACGTAATATTCCTTGAAAATGTCCACATCCTCCAACCTAACGGAATCCCTGTGCGGAATGAACTCTTCCCAATGATCGGCACCGGTGTTGCCCTCCCCTGCGCGCATCAGTTTAAAGTTGGTGGCGCCATCCTTGTTGGTGAGGATATAGAAATGGTCATTGTAATGGGCAATGTCGTACTCAAGGCCCCGCTGCCTTTTTGAAAAAATCTGGAAAGCACCGTTGGGATCATTGGCCGGGAGAATCCTGTATTCCGAGGTAAGGGTGCTCACCGAACCAATGATGATGTACTTTTTGGATTTGCTCTTGTACACAAAGGTGCTAAAGGCCTCATCGGTCTCGTGGTACACCATTTCATCTTCCTTGGGGGAAGTGCCCAGAACGTGCTTGTAGATTTTATGGGCCCGCAGGGTGTGGGTGTCGTTCTTGGTGTAAAAAAGCGTCTTGCTGTCATTGGCCCAAACGGCCCCACCGGAGGTGTTCTTTATGGTTTCCGGGAAGATGGACCCCGTGACCAAATCCTTGATGCGCAGGGTGTATTGCCTTCTGGAGACCGTATCCACGCCAAAGGCCGCCAAGGCGTTGTCCGGACTCACGGCAATGCCGCCAAGGTTAAAATAATCATGCCCCTTGGCCATCACATTGCCATCAAAAAGCAGTTCCTCGGGGGCACTTAATTGATCCTTGTGCCTAAAATAGATGGGATATTCCTGTCCTGCGCGATATTTAACCACGTACCAATATCCGTTCTGTTTGTAAGGAACGGTTTCATCGTCTTGCTTAATGCGCCCTTTCATCTCCCGGAACAATTGCTCCTGAAATTGTAGGGTGTGGGCCGTCATTTTTTCATAATACTCCTTTTCTGCCCAAAGGTGGTCCAAAACCTCTTGGTTTTCACGTTGGTTGAGCCAATAGTAGGGGTCTTGGCGCACATGACCGTGCGTCTCCAGGGTTTTGGGTCTTTTTTTTGCTTTTGGGGGAATGATATTGCTCATGGCAGGTGCTTTTGTGTTCCGAACGTGCAAAAATACTGAAAAAGCAAGGGAACCCACCGCCACCGCCAACCACAATTTGCTTTCGGCATTAGCGGGGCATTGCTTATTTTTGCGGTGTAACCAAAAACTGGCAAGATGTTTGGAGATATGATGGGAATGATGGGCAAATTAAGGGAGACCCAAAAGAAAGTGGAAGCGACAAAAAAACGGATGGATACCGTTGTTCTTTCCGAAAGCGCCCCCAATGGGGACATTACGGTAACTATCACCGCCAACCGTGAATTGAAAAAAATTGACATTGCGCCCCAACTTTTGCAAGATGCGGAACAATTGGAAGACTACCTTATCCTTACCCTGAACAAGGCCATTGAAAAGGCCACCAAAGTACAGGAGGCCGAACTGGCGGCGGTTGCCAAGGAAGGGATGCCCAATATTCCCGGAATGGATGCGTTATTGAAATAACGGAACGCTCCGATAACATCATAACATATGAAAACCATACTTTTTGCCTGCCTGTTGATTCCCTTGGCCCTTTTGGCCCAGGCACCCGAGGCAACGAAAAACAGCAATGACTGGAATTACGACCTGGAAAAGGCCCTTCTAAAAGCAAAGAAAAAGGACAAGAAGGTGCTCCTTTATTTCACTGGGAGCGACTGGTGCATGCCCTGCAAACAATTGAAGAAAGATTTTTTTGATACCCCCACATTTCAGGAAATTTCCGAACCCTATGTTCTGGTCTATGTAGATTTTCCCAGAAACCAAGACCTTCTTTCCACCAAGCAGCGCCAACATAACCAGGAAGTCATTGCCAAGCACAACAAAAAAGGGGTGTTCCCGCTGCTAAAGGTATTGGACGACCGTGGCAAGACCTTGGACGAATACTCCGGCTATGCCATGAACGGGGATGTGCGCTACCACGTGGACCTTCTGGAGAAGAACAAGTAGTTACCGGCCCGAACTTTTTTGTGACCCCACCTCAACATAGTATCCCTGGGAGCCAAAACTAGGGGTAAAGACAGCCTTACCTTTTTGTAGCGTTCTCCCAGAGCGCCGTGCATATCCCTGGCGTCTTCTCCAAACTTCATTTCCTCCCTTGGAGCCATTGGCACCTGGGGGTTTGGCCACGTCCCAGAATGACACCCTCCAAACAAGCGGGAAGACCACCCGTTTCTTGCGTGTCTCCTTAACCCATGACGGAGAGGGTTTGGCTCTACCCTTTAACGATATCCGGACGGTACGGGCCGGTGGGCCCGGACGGCCGTTAAGGCGAGGCCAAAAGCCATAGACCCAGTTCCTGCGGAAAAATTCCATAATTGGCCACAAATTCCTGTAAAATTGATGGCTGGCTTTGCCCAAATGCAAACACTTCATCTTGTTGGGGTTTCACCCCCATTAACAGCGTTCCAAACATCAACTGGGACCGGGAATGGTCTTGGAACCACCCCCACCCAACATCTGCAAACAAGCTCCAAAGGACTGCCGGGCCCATCATTGCCAATGGCCATTGCCCCTGTGCCATGGCCTACCACGTGCAATGGAAACCAAGGTAGCGGTAAAAATCGGCAAAAAAAATCCCCCATTGCTGGGGGATCTCCTGATCAATTGAGCTCGGGAAAGCTTAGTTGTTGATCAATCTAAATTCTGTCCTTCTGTTCACGGCGTGCTCCCTTTCGGTACAGCTAACACCTTCCTTACACCTGTTCTTAACCCTGTTCTCCCCGTAGCCGTTGGCCACCAAAAGACTGGAATTGACACCTTTGGAAATTAGGTAATCTGCCACGGCCTTGGCCCTTCTTTCCGAAAGATCCTGGTTGGATGCGGCATTGCCCCTTACATCCGTATGGGAGGCAATTTCCAATTTGGCCCCAGGATTCTGCTGCAATACGGGCATGAGCCTGGTATCGATGATTCTTCTGGCCTCGTTGGTAAGGGTGGCACTGCCCAAGTTCCAGTTTATGGGCAAAGCCTGGTACTCCACCAAGGCACACTCCACTTCCTTCCATGTGGTAAGGCCGCCCTTGGTCTGCAATACTTCCTTGGTCACTGTCCTGGTCACAGCGGGCACGATCTCCTCTACCGTGTAGGCATCTTTGTCCAATACGGTTTTGGTGATGGTGGCATATTCGGCAGGAATAATTTCCTCAACCACCCTGGCGGGCTCCAAGAGCACCTGTTTTACGTAGGTGGCGTTTTTGGAGGGAATGGGCGTGGAGGTCGTGGCCGCATCACTGCCCAAAACCTCAAGATCAACGGTAGTGAACTCCGCCGGATATCCCTTGTAACACCAATACCTACAATCGTCCGGATTTCCAGACTCACAGTCGGGCGCAGCGGCACCCAGTTCCCATTGGGCATAGGCGGGCTTGATCTCAATGGTTTCGGAACTTGGCCTAAACGTGGCGGGCACCACATTGAGCACATTGCCCCCTTCCTTGGAGACGTAGGTTACCGTCTCGGTGCCCCACTTCTCTGGAATGACGGTCAATTTCTTGCCCTCTGGCTTGATCATGACCCTTTCGGTGACTTCCTTAAAAGTGGCGGGGATGGTTTTAAGGACCTTGTACGCGGGCTTAATGGTAACGGTTACCGTTTCGTTAACGTAAACATCTGGAGTGGTGCAGCGCACATAACATTTTCCGGGTTCCGGATTGGCTGGCAGGTCTTGGGCCATGGTGGTCATGGCGGTCATAAACGCAAGTGCAAATAGTACTTTTTTCATTTTGGTCAGTTTAATTTAATTAATGGTTAAAAAATTCTCGCTACAATATAGGAAACCAAAAAATAGCAGTGGTCACATTTCAGGAACAAAAAGTTAATTTTTTCTTTAGCAATAAGGTCAAGCCTTTGGGAATGATTATCTTACGGGGTATGATTTCGATAACAAAAGACGGTGACAACAGCTTTATGTTCGAGGTAAAGGCAGCCTCTGGCCAAACCCTGGTGCGCAGCGTGCCATTTGCCAACAAGAAAGCGGCATTAAAAACGGTGGAGCGGCTAAGCACCCAATTGGATGTGGAGCACAGCATCAGGAGACAGACCACCACAGCGGGAAAGTTTGTCTTTAAGGTCCAGGACAAAAAAGGGGGGCAGCTTGCGTCCAGCGGGCTCTACAGCTCGGAGGCGGGCATGGAGAACGGCATCAAAAATTTTAGGCACAGCCTTTCCTCATCGGATTCCGGCCCGCTGACCAAGTGAGGCCAACCGCTCCAATAGGGCGTGGTGCATAGCGGCGGTATAGTCCAAATGGGTCACCATACGCCACTTGCCCTGGCCCATTCCAATGATGTGGATGTTGTTTTTTTTCAAGAGCGCCAAAAAATCGTCTCCATGAACCACCTCGGTATCCAGTTCAAAGATCACAATGTTGGTGGCTATGGGCTCCACCTTTTTTACCATGGGAAGGGTTTTTAGCAGCTGACCTATTTCGGCCGCCCGGTAATGGTCCTCCGCCAGTCTTTCCACGTGGTGCTCCAAGGCATACAGACCTGCTGCGGCCAGATAGCCGGCTTGGCGCATGCCCCCTCCCAATACCTTGCGTACCCTAATGGCTTTTGTGATCAACTCCGAAGCGCCCACCAAAAGGGAGCCCACGGGGCAACCCAGTCCCTTGCTCAGGCACACGCTAATGGTATCGAAAAGGGCACCGTACTGTTTTGGGGTCTGCCCGGTGGCCACCATCGCGTTCCACAAGCGGGCGCCGTCCAAGTGGTAGGCCAGGCCGTTAGCGTCACAGACCTCCCGTATGCGTTCCAGCTCATTGAACTCCCAACAGGCCCCGCCGCCCTTATTGGTGGTGTTCTCAATACAGACCAAGGTGGTGCGCGGACTGTGGTAGAAATCGGGAGGGTTTATGGCTGCGGTCACTTGCTCGGCGGTCATGGTCCCCCTATGGCCATCCACCAATTTACAGGAAACCCCGCTGTTAAAACTTACGCCACCACCTTCGTAGTTATAGACGTGGGCATACTTGTCGCAGATCAACTGTTCCCCTGGTTGGGTGTGCAGTTTTATGGCCGTTTGGTTGGCCATGGTACCGCTGGGAAAGAACAGGGCAGCCTCCTTGCCGAACATTTTGGCCACTTTTTCCTCCAACTCGTTCACGGTGGGATCCTCCTTGAACACATCGTCCCCCACTTTGGCCGCCATCATGGCGGCCAACATCCCCTTGGTGGGCCGGGTAACCGTGTCACTGATCAAATTTATTTCCATGGTCGTATATGGTGAACGCATCCGGAATTCCATCCCCCTTGGATACAAGAACTTGGTAACGTCCGTATTGCCTTTAATTGGGTTTTAGTGAAAACAATCCATTCCTATGGGGGAGCCATCCGGAATTTTGGGCGATGGCACCACCTTGAAGGTTGAGGGTTCTTCGGTAAACCGATCGATACGGCGCACCATCTCTGCGGCAATGGCGTTGTTTTTCTGTGAGGCGAGTTTCCTTTTCAGGTCTTGCAAGCTGATGTTGGCCATTGCATTTACCTGCGGATGCACCTCGGTATGCAGCGCGAGGTTCATGAGGTGGTAGAGCACCCTAAAGTTGATGCTCTGCTGCACCCGGGACAGATAGTCATTATTGTGGTCGGTAAATATGGTGGCCTTCAACAAATTGTCCAAGACCTCTTTGAGCCCCAGGTTGTTGTTCTGCATACTTTCCTGTTGAATGAGCCTAGAGGCCCTCTCGGGGTGCAACAACAGGGCCAAGGTCATATCGGCGGCCGTTTCCGCGGCGGCCAAGGCATCAAAAGAGACACCGGACCTCCCTTTAATGGATTCCCTGCTGCGGGCGTAGCCTATGGCCCGTGGCGGAAAAAGGGACAATTTTTCTTGGGGCACCGCCACCGTTTCGGCGTCCAAGGTGAGCAACAATGCTTCAAGGGCCTGGCGCTGGGTGGCGCGATCCACGTCCTTTACCACCAGTTGCCCATCTCCCTTTACGGCATAGTTGTACTCCAAGCCCCCAATGAGCTTTACCGCGGCCTCGGTCTGGTAGCGGTGAAAAAAATAAAGGGGCACAAACACATCTTCCAAGACGGAATAGGGCTCGTTGGCACGTATGTTGTCCTTTGAAAAATTGTTAATGGCGGTTTCCCTTACCCGCAGGACGTCCCTAAGCTCCCTACTGGCATTCTCGCCGTTGTCCCACAAGTGCCCGTAGGCGTGGGCACCCCCCATAGGCCGGGCATCTTGATCGGAAATATAGCGAAGTCCTTGGTCCTGAGCCTTCTCCAATATGGCGTTCAGTGCCTTGCGCTGGTCCGTGCCCTCGGTAAAATCAGAATAACTGTAGGCCACGGTCACCTTGTCCCAAGGGGCGATCCCGGTGGCATAGGCGTTGGAGAAATCTATACGGCCGCTTTTTACCGAGAACTGAGGGTGCGGATAATCCATTACCGAGGCCCTGCCATTGGCACTGGCGGCAAAATTATGGGCAAAGCCCAGGGTATGCCCTATCTCGTGGGCCGAAAGCTGCCTGATCCGGGCCAGGGCCATTTCCAACATCTGGTCATCATTGTTGTCCCGCTTGGCAAAAGGCTTGTTCATCAGTGCCTGCGCAATGAGAAAATCTTGGCGAATGCGCAGGCTGCCCAAGCTTACGTGGCCCTTGATGATCTCCCCGGTCCTGGGATCGGTAATGCTACTGCCGTAGCTCCAGCCCCGGGTGGAGCGGTGTACCCACTGGATCACGTTGTAACGGACGTCCAAGGGGTCTGCATCGTCCGGCAGTATCTTTAACTGGAAGGCATCCTTGTATCCAATGGCCTCAAAGGCCTCGTTCCACCAGCGCCCCCCTTCCAATAGGGCAGAACGCACCGGCTCGGGGGTTCCATTGTCCAAATAATACACAATGGGCTCCACGGCCTCGCTCATCTCAGCTTCCGGGTTCTTCTTTTCCAAGCGGTGCCGCGTAACGTAACGCTTTAGGATAGATGACTGTACCGGCGTTGCATAATCATAGTAGGAGAACGGATAAGAGCCGCTCCTGGGATCAAAAACACGTTTTTCATAACCCTTCTCCGGAAGGGCTATAAAGGAGTGGTGCTGTGCCACGGTAACCAACTGGGGGTTGGGTGCCACGGATCGGATCCATTGCCCCTTGGGCTCTCCGGCGAAGGTCATGGTAACATCGAACTCCACGTTCCGGGGAAAGGCCTTGGTACGCTCCCGGGCCAGGGCACTCTTCTCCTTGTCCAAGGCATAGGTGCCCTGGCCCCTGCTCTTCAACCGGTTGGCCACCCCATGGGCATCGCGCATCAAAAAAGGGGTCAGGTCTATAAGGTAAGTTCCATTATGCGCTTCCTTGATGGTAAAGCCGCCCAAGATGGATTTGGCAAAGGCCTGCTCCACCGAAGTGCGCTCCAGGTCGTTTTCCGTTAAGGCCCTGTATTTTAGATTGGGCTGCACCAACAACAGCTTGTTGCCCGCTTTCTTAAAATAGACCAACTGTTCATTGCCCAACTGCCCACGGTCCAGACCTATGTCATTGCTCCCAATACCACTGCTCAGCGAATAGACGTAAAGAAACTCCTTCTCCAGTTCCTTCACCTCTAAATACACCTTGTCCTCGGCATTGTCCACATAGAAATCAAAGAAGCCCGCATAGCGGTCCAAACTCTTTTTACCTTCCAAAAATTGAGCGTTTCCCCATTGTAGGAACATCAAGAGGAAAACAACAAGGGCACTTTGTTTCATAATTCTGTTTTTGACCCCTAAAAATATGTAAAAACAAAGACTTTGGTATTTATAAATCCTATTTTTGAAAAAATTTGAGTTTATGAACATCGGAACGGACCATTACAACGGTCTATTAAAGCGCCTTGGTTCGCTAAGGCGGTATCTTTGACATAGATGCCAAGCTTATAGAGATTGAGAACGAACAGGAAAAAACCCTGGCCCCTGACTTCTGGGACAACCCCCAAGAGGCCCAGGCCCACATGAGGTTCATACAGAGCAAGAAACAGTGGGTGGACGACTATGAAAAGGCCAAGGCACTTGTGACCGACCTGGAGATTCTTTTGGCCTTCAGGGACGAGGGCGACGTCTCGGACGAGGAAGTGGCGGTCCAGTACCAAAAAGCACTGGACGCCATAGAAAAGATGGAGTTCAAGAACATGCTATCCGAAGAGGGAGACGAGCTTACCGCGGTGCTGCAGATCACCGCAGGCGCTGGAGGCACGGAGAGCTGCGACTGGGCGGCCATGCTGATGCGGATGTACATGATGTGGGCCGAAAAAAATGGGTTCAAGGTAAAGGAGCTCAATTACCAAGAGGGCGATGTGGCCGGAATAAAAACCGTGACCCTGGAAATTGCCGGGGACTATGCGTTTGGCTGGCTCAAAGGCGAAAATGGCGTTCACCGCCTGGTACGGATTTCGCCCTTTGACAGCAATGCCAAGAGACATACCTCCTTTGTGTCCGTTTACGTATATCCCTTGGTGGATGACAGTATTGCCATTGAAGTGAACCCGGCGGACATTACCATAACCACCGCCCGTAGCAGTGGTGCCGGCGGGCAAAATGTGAACAAGGTGGAAACAAAGGTGCAGTTGGTGCACCACCCAACGGGCATACAGATCAGCTGTTCGGACTCCCGAAGCCAACACGATAACAGGGCCACGGCCATGAAAATGCTTAAATCACAGTTGTACGAACTGGAGCTGCGCAAAAAGATGGAGGCCAGGGAAGAGATAGAATCGTCCAAAATGAAGATCGAATGGGGCTCCCAGATCAGAAACTATGTGATGCATCCCTACAAATTGGTAAAGGATGTGCGCACGGCCGAGGAAACAGGGAATGTGGACGCCGTTATGGACGGGGACATTGATCGTTTCCTAAAGGCATTTTTAATGATGATGGGACAAAAAGAGGAAAGTGAGTGACCCTTTGCTTGGGATACGATGGGGACAAAACCGCCAACAGCCTGGCCCAAATCCAAGAACCACCGGCAAAGCTGTGGGTTTTTGGCACTGAAATGGGGCCGTACGCCCCTTGGCCCATTAACAAGAACGTAAAATAACCATGTCATGATCACCATTTACCATAATCCAAGATGCAGAAAATCCAGGGAAGGATTGGCCCTCTTGGAAAATTCTGGCAAGGAATTTGAAGTGATAAGATATCTGGAAGACACCCCCTCCAAGGAAACCATAGAAAGAATCTTAAAGCTATTGAACGTAAAGCCCATAGCGCTGATCCGTAAGAACGAAGCCATTTGGAAAGCGCATTACAAGGGCAAAGCCCTGAACGATGAAGAAATTGTGCAAGCAATGGTGGACCACCCCAAACTGATGGAGCGCCCTGTGGTCATACACCAAGACAAAGCGGTGATCGGAAGACCAAAGGAACGCATTGAGGACATTTTGTGAACAAGCGAACCCCTTGGGCGCACTTTTTAAAGACAAAAACTATTTTTGAAAAATACACAAAACAACGTTTTAGAACAACTATCATGAAAACACCAACTTATCTTGATCACTGTAAAGTTTGCTTTTTGTTCCTTTTCCTTCTCCTTGGAGCGGACTGCTATGCCCAGTTCAATCGGGGCATGGGCATGGGCCGCGGTATGGGCAGGAGAACGGCCATACCACAGGCCCAGCACGCACCGCCAAAGGAAGAGCCAAAAACGGCCGATCAAATTGTAAACGACCAGATGCCCTCCATAACACAGGCCTTGGAGCTGAACGATTTTGAAACGGCCATAATGGGTTCCATTCTCAAAAGATACGTACAAGAGCGCATAGAGGCCCAGATCCTGAAGCTGACCCCGGAGAAGATGCGGGAAGTGTACAAGGACATATCAGAACGCCAAGATGAAGAAATAAAAAGCAGCCTTCCCCCGGAAAAATATGATGCCTTTTTAAAGCTTCAGGAAGAAGGGCTGTCCAAGACCATTAAAAAGAAGAAAAAGGAAAAGAAGAAAAAACGTAAGAACGAAAAATCTTAACCTAAGCAAAGCCAACCCGGTTGTTTTGGCACTTGGTATGGCAACGCACTAATTCCCGGCTTCCGCTTGCCAAGCGCGTACCACAGCGAGGACCATAGGTTATATGGATGTTCATGCAATCCCGTGAACGGGGACGTAGATGAACAAGTCCATTTCCCGTATCCCCGTAAAAGAATGGCCTGGGCACAACCAAAAAAGAGACCCAAAAAGGTCTCTTCACAACATATCTTTATAAGGGTGCAAACAGCTACTCCCGTGCTGCCGCAGCCGCCTTTTTCTTGTCGCTTCGCTCTTTTAGCAATTCACGGATGTTTCCGATCAACCAATAGGGCACCACGAAGGTGAGCAAAAATATCATCAACCAGAAGCCAATGGTAAGAATGGTCATAAACGCCAAGAATCCCAAATATTGATCGAACTCGAACATAATTTCAACAATTAGTACAACAAAGATACCATAATCCCACCATCTTCCGCAAATCATGTTCCAAAAAAATTATGAAGAAGTTTGTGGCAAATAGGACCAAGTGAAGTTTTAAGGCTCGTTGGGAAGCCTTAAATTTACCCATTGAACCATAAAAAACTTGATAGGAATGGAATACAGAGTGGAAAAAGACACCATGGGCGAGGTAAAGGTGCCCAAAGACCGCTATTGGGGAGCACAGACCGAGCGTTCAAGAAACAACTTTAAAATAGGCCCGGCCGGCAGCATGCCCTTGGACATTGTTTACGGTTTTGCCTACCTAAAAAAGGCTGCCGCCCATGCCAATTGTGAACTCGGGGTGCTTTCCGAGGAAAAACGGGACCTGATCTCACAAGTTTGCGATGAAATCTTGGCGGGCAAGCACAATGATGAATTTCCCTTGGTCATCTGGCAAACGGGATCGGGCACCCAGAGCAACATGAACGTGAATGAGGTGGTGGCCAACCGCGCCCATGAACTGGCAGGAAAAACCATTGGGGAAGGGGAAAAAACCATACAGCCCAACGACGATGTGAACAAATCACAGTCCAGCAACGATACCTTCCCGACCGGGATGCACATTGCCGCTTACAAAAAGATCGTGGAGGTGACCCTGCCGGGCGTCACCAGATTAAAGGACACTTTAAAGGCAAAATCCGAAGAATTCAAACACGTGGTAAAAATAGGCCGCACGCACTTAATGGATGCCACGCCCCTCACCTTGGGGCAAGAACTCTCTGGCTATGTTTCCCAATTGGAACATGGCATCAAGGCCCTGAACAACACCCTGCCCCACTTGGCGCAATTGGCCCTGGGCGGCACGGCCGTGGGCACGGGCCTGAACACGCCCGCCGGCTATGACGTTTTGGTGGCCAAGTACATTGCCCAGTTTACGGGTTTGCCCTTCATAACCGCGGAAAACAAATTTGAGGCGCTTGCGGCCCACGATGCCATTGTGGAAACCCACGGGGCCTTGAAACAATTGGCCGTGTCCCTTAACAAAATTGCCAATGACATTAGGATGATGGCCTCCGGTCCCCGATCCGGAATAGGGGAAATTACCATCCCGGCCAACGAACCGGGCAGCTCCATTATGCCGGGCAAAGTGAACCCTACCCAGGCCGAGGCGCTTACCATGGTCTGTGCCCAAGTGATGGGCAACGATGTGGCCATTGGGGTGGGCGGTACCCAAGGCCATTATGAGCTCAATGTGTTCAAGCCCATGATGGCCGCGAACATCCTGCAATCTGCAGAACTTTTGGGCCATGCCTGTACCAGCTTTGAGGCCCATTGCGCCAGCGGCATAGCACCCAACAAAAAGGTGATAACGCAGTTGTTGAACAATTCCCTTATGCTGGTCACTGCCCTGAACACCAAGATCGGGTATTACAAGGCCGCTGAGATCGCCAATACGGCCCATAAAAATGGAACCACCCTAAGAGAGGAGGCCGTGAACTTGGGCTATGTCACCGCAGAGGAGTACGATCAGTGGGTCCGTCCGGAAGATATGGTGGGAAGCCTAAAGTGAGGTATCTGTAAAGATTAAAGATTGTCATGCCCCATATGGGCAACGTAGGCACAAAAAACCGCGAAACCTGAGAAGGCCCAAGGAGGCAAGCATCAGGATTTTATGGCAGTGGCAATGAAAAAGGGCTGTCCGTTTAAACGGACAGCCCTTTTTAAGTTAGTCAATGGTAAATGTTCATTCCATTACTTCAAGGTGAACTGTGAAGTTCCCAAAAGTTTTAAACCATCATCGTACACATTTACCATGTACTGTCCCTTTTGAAATTCATCCGAAGGCCTGTCTATGTAATCACAGATATCCAACGACTTGTTTTCATAATAGAAATCAGTGGTCTTGCTGTAGGTGATGGAGGCGCCATTGTCATTGGTCTTGCTAAAGCTCTGACCCAGGACATTGCCCTGTGGGTCCAGGGTTTCAATGTAGAAGGTACGGTCCCCGGCCTGTGCAATGACATTGTCCGCCACGGTAAAACAGATCTTGAACTTGTCCGTGGCCCTCGCCCGGCTGGTGGAAACCAGTTTTCCATTGTTTCTCTCCCTAACCGCATCCACGTTGATCTTGGAAAGGTTCAGGGCAGATCCCTTCTCCACCACTTGGGCCAACTGGGTGTTCTGCACCACTATGGAATCGTTGAAAACGGTCTGCTTCTCCAACTCCACATAGGTGCTGTCCCGTTGCATCGCGATCATGATGTTGGATCGTTGCAGGGAATCCACTTGCCTCAACAGCTGCTCCCGCTCTGCCTTTAGCACGCCCACTTGCCTTCTGTATCTTGACAAGGCCGAAATATCGGCTTTCATGGATTGCACCGAATCAATGTACTTGGCAATGTTGTCCCGGGCCGTGACCAGCTCCTCATTGGTGGCGTTGCTCTCCAGTATGGCCTTGTCATATTCAGACTTTAGGCTGTTCAAGTCTTCCACCACCAGGTCCTTTTCCTTGATCAAGGCTGTTTCCGTCTTTTTCTTGTCTTGGTAAAGGGTTACCGTGTACACAATGGTGGCCAATAAAATAACGCCCAACAGGGCTGCCAAAACCTTTAGGCCATTGTTGTTCTTTGTTTCTGTCATAACTTAAGTTTTGATTTGATTCTGAATGAAAATTAGGCTTTCGCTCTTATATACGTTCGGTTGGGGTTTTTAGATTTTTTGCTGATAAATAATCATAACAACAGCACTCTAGGTCCCACAGCAGCTTGGGGAGGGCTTGATCTTAACGGATAAGTTTTTTGTATTTGATGCGCTTGGGCATAATGTCCCCACCCAATCGCTTTTTTTTGTTTTCTTCATATTCCGAAAAGGACCCTTCAAAGAAATACACTTGGGAATCTCCTTCAAAGGCCAGGATGTGGGTGCAGATCCGATCCAGAAACCATCGGTCATGCGATATCACCACGGCACAGCCGGCAAAATTCTCCAAGCCTTCTTCCAAGGCTCTCAGGGTGTTCACATCCAAATCATTGGTGGGCTCATCCAAAAGAAGGACGTTTCCTTCTTCTTTTAAGGTCATGGCCAGGTGCAGCCTATTGCGTTCCCCACCGGATAGCATGCCCACCTTTTTGTTTTGTTCGCTTCCAGAAAAATTGAAACGGCTCAGATAAGCCCTTGAATTTACCTGTCTTCCGCCCATCATCACCAGTTCCTGCCCATCACTGAAATTCTCCCAAATGGTCTTCTCCACATCTATGTTGGCGTGGCTTTGGTCCACATAGGCTATTTTGGCCGTTTCACCCACGGTAAAGGATCCTTTGTCCGGTGTCTCTTCGCCCATGACCATCCTAAAGATAGTGGTCTTCCCGGCCCCATTGGGACCAATGATGCCCACAATGCCCGCCTGTGGAAGGTTAAAGTTCAGATCTTCATAAAGCAGCTTGTCCCCGTAGGCCTTGCTCACACCCTTGGCTTCCAAGACGTTGGTGCCCAAGCGCGGGCCGTTGGGAATGTAGATCTCCAATTTTTCATCGAGTTGCCTCTGGTCCTGGCTCATGAGCTTATCATAATTCTTGAGCCTTGCCTTCTGTTTGGTCTGGCGGCCCTTGGCGCCCTGGCGTACCCACTCCAACTCCCGCTCCAGTGTTTTTTGCCTTTTGGAGGCCGTTTTGGATTCCTGTGCTAAACGCTTGGACTTCTGATCCAGCCAAGAGGAATAGTTCCCCTTCCAGGGAATGCCCTCCCCACGGTCCAGTTCCAAGATCCATCCGGCCACGTTGTCCAGAAAGTAGCGGTCATGGGTCACCGCAATGACGGTGCCCTTGTACTGCGCCAAATGGTGCTCCAACCAATGCACGGACTCTGCATCCAAGTGGTTGGTGGGCTCGTCCAGCAACAAGATCTCGGGCTCCTGCAAAAGCAAGCGGCAAAGGGCCACGCGTCGCCGTTCACCGCCCGAGAGCACAGCGATCTTCTTATCTGGCTCGGGGGTGCGCAGGGCATCCATGGCAATCTCCAATTTGGTGTCCAGCTCCCAGGCATTGCTGGCATCGATCTTGTCCTGAAGCACCGCCTGCTTGTCCATGAGCTTCTGCATCTTGTCTGCATCTTCGTACACCTCGGGAAGACCGAACATATCGTTGATCTTATTGTACTCGTCCAAGACGGCAACGGTTTCCGCAACGCCTTCCTTTACCACTTCCAGCACGGTCTTGTCGCCATCCAATTGAGGCTCCTGTTCCAGGTAGCCCACTTTGTAGCCTGGTGAAAAAACCACATCTCCCTGAAAATTCTTGTCCACCCCCGCAATGATTTTCAACAAGGTGGACTTCCCGGAACCATTGAGGCCCAGAATACCAATTTTGGCTCCGTAAAAGAAACTGAGGTAAATGTTCTTTAAAACTGGGGTGTTGGCGCTTTTAAACGTCTTGGTGACCCCTGACATTGAAAAAATGACCTTTTTATCGTCGGACATGGAAAATTGGTGTTTAGAAGTTTGCTGCTAAATTAGTGGCCTTTTCAATCAAAGCCCAAAAAAGTGTGGTTAAGATTTTGATCTGGTTTCAATGCACGGACGGGAGGCAATGGAGACAGCTAAAAGACCGGGGCAAGCTCTAAAACCACTTTGCACCAAAGCGGTTTCGCTCCCTTATCCTTACATCATACCCGCCCCTTTAAGGCATTGAAAACCCATGCAATGGCAAAGAAACCAATGCCCACGGAGGCAAAGCCCCAACCGGCCACATCGTCATATCTAAAGGCGCCCAGGGCGATCAAGGCACAGCCCACGCATATCATGATAAAGGTGGCCCATGCCAGCACGGTATTCTTGTTCATGCCCATATCAGTTGAATTTGGTGTAATTTCAAATATCGTAAATTTTTAACACCCGGCCCCTTTTTTTTGAGAATTATCATGCCTCTGGAAATTCAATTCCGGCCATCTTCCTTACCTTATCCAGCAACGTACAGAGTTCAAGACTGTTGTCATGCGTCCACAAATTGCTCTGTACTTTCCCGTTTTGCAAACATCGCTGCACTTCCAAGATTTCGTGCACATAGCCCCTGCCCCGTTTGGTTGCCCCGATCTCCTGTTTCTCCCCGTTGAGATACAACTCCAGTGCCGTGGCCTCATGCCATCTGGGTTTTATGCACAAGGTTCCCTTACTGCCCCCAATGATGGCCTCCATTTTGGAATGGGAACTGAGACCGCTGTACAGGGATGCAAAAGCTTCCGGGTACACAAAAGTCATTGCCGTCTGAATCTCCGCACCCGTTCCGTGAAACTTGGAAGTGGCCAGGATCTCCTTGGGCATTCCCAAAAAAAGGTAGCTCAAAAATATGGGGTAAATACCGATGTCCAACAGGGAACCCCCACCCAAATCAGGATTTAAGAGGCGCCCCCGTTCATCGCGGTCCAGGGCGAAGAAAGCGAAATCTGCATACAAATGTCCAATGGTTCCAATGGTTCCCTGTTCCACCAGTTCCATGGCCCGGCGTATGGCCGGGTTAAAGCGGGACCATAGGGCCTCCATCAAAAAAACGTTGTTCTCCTTGGCCACCGCCAGCATTTCCTTCACCTCTTCAACGTTCATCCCCAAGGGCTTTTCGCACAGGACATGCTTGCCCCCACGTATGGCCCCGATGCTCATTGTTTTGTGAAAGGTGTGTGGTGTGGCCACGTACACCACATCCACCTCTTTGCTTTCAAAAAGGGCATCATAACCCGGGTAGCAATGGGGCACTTTGAATTCCTTCCCAAAAAGATCTGCCCTTTCTTGGCTCCTTGATCCTACCGCCATTAACTTGTTCCCATCACAAAGGGCAAGGTCGTTGGCGAAGCTGTGTGCAATTTTGCCCGTTCCGGCTATTCCCCATCTGATCATGTCTCCATTCTTTACGTTCCAATAAACCCAAATGTAATCAATTTTCATCCTTATCTTTAACACCCGTAAACCCAGAGTAAAATGGACCTAAAATTCAATCAGAACGAAGATGCCAACAGAATGATGCTATCCGACCTTAAAAGGCGCTTGGCCAAGGTAAGCCTGGGCGGTGGCAAGGGCAAGATTGAAAAACAGCACGCACAGGGCAAGATGACGGCCCGTGAGCGTATAGACCATCTCTTGGACAAGGACAAAGAGGCCGTTGAAGTGGGAGCCCTTGTGGGAGACGGAATGTACGGGGAACACGGCGGATGCCCCTCGGGCGGCGTGGTGGTGAAAATGGGGTACGTATCCGGGAAACAATGCATTGTGGTGGCCAACGATGCCACCGTAAAGGCCGGGGCGTGGTTTCCCATTACCGCCAAAAAAAATCTGCGCGCCCAAGAACTGGCCATTGAAAACAGATTGCCCATCATTTACCTGGTGGACAGTGCTGGCGTTTATTTGCCCATGCAAGATGAGATTTTTCCGGACAAGGAGCATTTTGGCCGTATCTTCAGAAACAATGCCATCATGAGCAGTATGGGCATTACCCAGATAGCAGCGGTAATGGGCAGTTGTGTGGCGGGCGGGGCCTACCTGCCCATTATGAGCGATGAAGCCTTGATCGTGGAAAAGACCGGGAGCATCTTTTTGGCGGGCAGTTACCTGGTAAAGGCGGCCATTGGAGAACAGGTGGACAATGAAACCTTGGGAGGTGCCACCACCCATTGCGAGATCAGCGGGGTAACCGACTATAAAGCCAAGGATGACGCCCATGCCCTGAATACCATAAAGAACCTTATGGACAAAATGGGAGATGCTACAAAAGCCGGTTTTAGCCGCTCAGAACCGCGGGCGCCCAGGAAAAAGGAGGAGGATATCTACGGCATATTGCCAAAGTCCCGTTCTGAACAGTATGATATGATGGCCATAGTAGAGCGCTTGGTGGACAACTCGGATTTTGAAGAGTACAAGGCCGGTTACGGAAAGACCATCATTACCGGGTATGCCCGGATAGACGGTTGGGCCGTGGGCATCGTGGCCAACCACCGGAAAGTGGTGAAGACCAAAAAAGGGGAAATGCAGTTTGGCGGCGTCATTTATTCAGATTCGGCGGACAAGGCCACGCGCTTCATTGCCAATTGCAACCAGAAGAAAATTCCATTGGTCTTTCTGCAGGATGTCACCGGATTTATGGTGGGCAGTAAAAGTGAGCACGGAGGCATCATAAAAGATGGCGCAAAAATGGTGAATGCGGTCAGCAATTCCGTTGTGCCCAAGTTTACGGTGATCATTGGCAACAGTTACGGCGCGGGAAACTATGCCATGTGCGGGAAAGCCTATGACCCGCGTCTCATTGTGGCCTGGCCCAGCGCAGAACTCGCCGTTATGAGCGGCAACTCGGCCGCCAAGGTACTCTTGCAAATTGAAACCGCCTCGCTCAAGAAAAAGGGAGAGACCATAACGGAGACCAAGGAAAAAGAACTGTACAACAAGATAAAAAAACGCTATGACGATCAAGTATCACCGTACTATGCGGCGGCGCGTCTTTGGACCGATGCCATCATAGACCCCTTGGAAACAAGAAAATGGCTGTCCTTGGGCATCTCCGCAGCCAACCATGCGCCCTTGGAAAAACCTTTTAACATGGGGGTGCTGCAGGTTTGACGATGGCTTGGAACATTAAACATCCCAGGCGGGATGAACCAAGGCGGTCAAGGTGATATATGGGACGCATCAGGGTCGATGGCCCCTCCAGACAGTTGTTCCGTTGCCACTAAACGTAACCTCCCATTGGTTAAATGAGGTTAGGAGAACTTCCACCATTTTTTGGTGGTCTTACTGTACCCATAACCGTACTTGCCTCCGTAGCCAAGATTGTCCAAACTTACATCGTTCACCACAAAGGATATGTTTTTCACCTTGCCCTCATCAAGTAGCTGCAAGGGAAACTCAATGGCATTCTTCTCGGTTACGCCGGCTCTGGTAACGTACACAATATGATCGGCATGCTGGCTGATCAGCAAGGTATCGCTCACCACCATCATTGGTGCCGTATCCACGATGACGTAATCGTACATTTGGGACATACTTGAAATAAGTTCCCCTACCCTTTCACTCATTAAAAGCTCTGCTGGGTTGGGCGGGATCTTGCCAGAATAGATGACATCTATGGTGTTGTGGTGCACCAACATGGGGTTTATAATGTCCTCTGCCTGAATTTTTTCATCAAAGATGTATTCGGTGAGGCCGGCGTCCTTGTTCCGCTCCGGTCTTTTCATCTTATCTATATCACCGCCTGTAAAAAAGGTATAAAATTTTGGATTTCGTATGTCTGCACCAATGAGGAGTACTTTTTTGTTGGTACTGGCCAAGATCATTGCCAGGTTTGTGGAGATGAATGTTTTTCCTTCCCCGGGCACACTGGAGGTAATAAAAACCACGTTGTTCTTATTTCCGGTATCACCAACTTTCTTGGTCTTTATAAGATAATCCAAATTGGTGCGCAATATTCGCAAGGCCTCTGCCAATACGGAGCGATCGTCCTTAATGATCAACTTTTTATCCTTTTTACCAAGACTGGGAAGTTCCCCTAGAACGGGCACATCTTTTGAAATGCTTTCCAGGGAATGTTTGTTGTGTATTTTAGTGTCCATTAAATCATTGACATAAACCACGCCAAAGGGCACCAACAGACCCAGGATAAGAAAAGCCAAATAAACGCTTGTTCTCTTAGGCTTAACCGGGTTCTGGGAAGTCATATAGGCATTGTCAATAATCTTGGACTTTGGCGAACTGGAGGCCATTGTTATTTGGGACTCTTCCCTTTTTTGCAATAGGTACAAGAACAAAGACTCTGTTGTCTGTTGTTGCCGTTCAATGTCCCTTAGCCCCCTTGTGGTGCTGGGTGCAGAATAAATCTTTGAGTTTATTCGGGACAACTGACTGGACAGGTTGTTAACCTCCATTCCCAAGTTTCTCTCTATACCGGACAAACTTGAGGATATGGTTTGTTTAAGGCCAGACAGCTCTTGGTCCAAGTTTACAATGACCGGGTTCTGGGAGTCCGCGCTTTTCAATAAACGTTTTCTTTCAAGAGCCAATTCATTATACCTTGCGGTGGCGTTTGCAATGCTCGGATCCGCAAGTCCAACATTTGATGGGAGCACTTCAAAACCTCCCTCTTCTTTAAGGTATTCTTTCATACCTCCAGCGATGTTCAGTTGTGTTCTTGCATTTTCGAGTTGTTGTCTGCTCGAGGCACTGAGGTTAAGGGCTATGTTGGATTCATTCACTATGTCGGTGACACCTCTTTCGGTTTTGAAATCTTGGGCACTCTGATCCACACTGCTCAATTCTCGGGAAATTTCCTTAATGCGGTCATCGATAAAATCAGAAGTCCGATCCGCAATTATGCGCTTGTCCTCAATGGCATTTTCATTATAGACCCTGATCAAACCATTGAGCACGTCCAAGCCCCTGGCAGGAATTGGATCATTCAACAATAAATTTATGATGTTGGACTTGTCGTTTACGGATTGAATGAGTACCGCTGCTTGATAACCTTTGGCAACTGCGAACACCGGGAGGATATCAATTTGCAGCAATTTGCCCCGGTAAGCTTCCAAATACTCAAGATTTGGGGTCAAGACAATATTTCCAATGGGAGATTCAATGTTGGTTCCAAAAGAATATTTCATGACCGGATCATCCTCTTCATATCGCAATCCAAAGGAATTGGCATCCAAGATCTCCACAAAGAAAGAGAGCCTTGACTCATTTATTATGGAATCACTGACAATGAAATTTAAATTAAACGGGCGCTGCCTGTAAATCTCGGTACTCTTTACTTTTCCAATAACCCTAAACTTAATATTTAGCTTAAGTTCCTCCACCACCTCCAAAAAATTGGAGCGTGAGTTCAGTATTTCTATTTCATCCTCGACTTTATTGGACCCTCCCACGCCCAAGATATCCAAATCGCTAAAGGCTGCCAGCTCAGAGGAGGCGTTCTTGTCATCCAAAATATGGATTTTGGCCTGAATTTCATACTCTGGAGTGGCATAGCGCAGATAAACAAACGCCATCACCATTCCTAAAAAGCCGCACAACACAAACCATTTCCAATGTTTGGTATATGTCTTTAAAACGGCACTTAAATCGTTGCCTGCCTGAGAAAAGCTACTCATTTTCTATGATTGTTAAGCAATTTGTGGTACTAAAGATCAAACAGTGAGTCACAATTTCAATCCCTTTTGGGGCTCATTTTAGCGATTGGGTCTAGTCACCAAAAGAACGGTGGATGTAATGAGAACGGAAGCAATTGAGACGGCTATGGATGCCCGGTTGTCCAGAGCAGATGTCTTAATGGCAGATTGATTTGGCTCTACATACACCACATCATTTTGGGTTAAATAGTAAACCGGTGAGCTCAAGGATTCTTTTGTGGTCAAGTCTATTCTGTAGTAAACCTTGGTACCATTAAAGTCCCTTATGACGAGTACGTTGTTTCGCATACCCTTTATATCAAGGTCATTGGCCAGGCCAAGCGCTTCCAAGATCGTGATCTGCTCCCCGTTCACAGGGTAGGTCCCCGGTTTTTTTACCTGACCCAATACGGTCACGGTGAAATTTTTTAACCTAATGTTTATAATGGGGTTCTTAAGGTATGGTGAGAGCTTCTCCTTCAACAAGGCTTTGGTCTCTTCTGGGCTAAGTCCCAAAATCTTGATGTTTCCCAATACTGGAAAGTTTATTTCACCTTCCTTATTCACAATATAGTCTATTTGTTCCGGCCTGATCTCCCCCTCTTGTCCGCCCCTGTAAAGGTTAAAAGGTAAACTTGCCTCGGGATTTAGAGTGGAGACGTGAATACTCACCACATCATCCACCTTAAACTTGTTAACACTGCTATTATCGCTTACTATGGTCTCATAGTCTTTGGCATCCTGAAAATAAACCACTTCTTGTTTGGACACGCATGAGGCCAACACAGCGCCAAGGACGATCAATCTAAAGACATTTTTCATAAAAAAGGGATAATAAAATGATTACAATTTTAAAAGTGCAAGATTACTAAAAATTCAAGACTGCACAATCTTGAGGTTGGTCTTATTTTCTTTTTGCCCTCCGTTGTCTTGTTTCTTGTCCAAGGCACATAGGTCCGAGTTGTTTGAAACGTACTCGGGCACAATCTGTTTCATGATCTTTACGGTATTTCCGTTAAAGAACATATTGGTAATGCAGAGTTCGTCTATTTTAGAGCGTATTTTAGGGTAATCCAACTCCCGAACCTTACTGATCTTTATCTTTTTGTGGTAGGTCTCCATGGTATTCTCTCCGTTGGCCAGCAGTTCCTCATACAATTTTTCGCCCGGGCGCAGACCGGTGATTTTGATATCAATGTCCTCAGGATAGCGCAATCCGGAAAGTTTGATCATGTTCTTGGCCAAATCGAATATTTTAACAGATTCGCCCATATCAAAAATAAAGATCTCCCCGCCCTTGCCCATTGCCCCGGCCTCCAACACCAATTGGGAAGCTTCCGGAATGGTCATGAAATAGCGGGTAATGTCCTTGTGCGTCAAGGTCAAGGGACCACCGTTCTCGATCTGCTTTCTAAATAGCGGGATGACAGAACCGTTGGATCCCAGCACATTCCCAAACCGAGTGGTTATGAATTTTGTCTTGTTTTCTTGTTGCATGCAGCCAATGTACATTTCGGCTATGCGTTTGCTGGCCCCCATGACATTGGTGGGGTTCACGGCCTTGTCCGTGGATACGAAAACAAATTTTGAAACCCCGTGCACCACAGATAGGTCGGCTATGGTCTTGGTTCCGGCAATATTGATCTTTATGGCCTCATACGCATTGTATTCCATCAAAGGAACGTGCTTGTAGGCCGCGGCATGAAAGACCATGTCGGGTTCATACTCGGCAAAAATCTGATTCATTCTGTTTTTGTCCCGAATATCGCCCACCAAGGGGATAAAGTTGTGGAAACCATTCTGTTTGAGCTCTTGCTGCAAATCATATAGGGCCGATTCTGCCTGGTCGATCACAATGAGCGACTTGTAGGAATAATTACAGATCTGCCTAACTATTTCGCTTCCAATAGATCCCGCGCCCCCGGTGACCAAGATGCTCTTGTTCAGGAGCTCCACTTCTATCTTACTGTTCTTTATCTGTATGGGCGCACGATCGAGCAAGTCCTCTATTTGGACATTCTTGATCTGGGAGACCTTGAGCTCCCCGTTGATCCAATCTTCAATGGGCGGAACGATCTTAACCGCTATGGGCAAATCCACCAACCCCTCAACCTTGGCTCTTAAAGCCTTACTTTCAATATTTTGAATGGAAAAAATAACCTCGGAAATATTGTTTTTGTCAATAAAGCCCTTTTGCAGTACACTATCAGAAAACACGGGCACCCCATTGATGTTCTTGCCCACTTTCTTATTGTCATTGTCAATATAGCCTACCACCTTGGCATCGCTCTTGGCATGGTTGCTCAAGGCACCATAGGTTAGTATCCCTGAATCCCCGGCCCCGTAAATGAGCACATTCTTGGTAATGGAGATGCCCCCGGTGATTTGATCGTAAAGTGCCTTGAAAACATAGCGAGCGGCCGTAAGCAGCATAAAGCTTATCAGGCTATTGATGATGATGATGGAAATGGGAATGGAAAAATCGCCCAAATAACCCAGTTGGCGGTTTCCGATCACCAGAAAAATGACCAAGATACTGGACAGACAAACAGCGTTGAAAATGTTGTAAACATCCCGTACACCAGTATGCCTCACAACACCCTTGTAGGAGCCCACGATAAGAAAGGCGATCAAAGCTGCACCGGTAACAACAGGCAGCTGCACCACGAGTTGGTGCACCTCAAAGTTAAGAGTAAGGTTAAAACGGATCAAATAGGAAAGCACAAGGGAAAAAGCAACCAGTAGGATGTCAATGACCAACACCAACCACTTGGAAGCATAACGCTGCGCTCCGTAGGTTATGTATTTTTGAATCATATCAGTACGTCTTTTTTATTATGGCAACAACGCGATCAAGGTCGGCCTGGGTTAAATTGGAACCACTGGGCAGGCACAATCCGCGATAAAAAAGCTCTTCGGAAGTGCCGTTGGTGTACTTGGGACAATCCTTGAACACGGGTTGCATGTGCATGGGCTTCCACAAAGGCCGGGATTCGATCATTTCTTCCTGCATGGCCAAACGGAGTTTTTCGCGGACCTCAAAAGAGGGGGTCAATATGCAGGACAGCCAGCGGTTGCTGGTCACATTTGGCGGCTCCAAGAGAAACTCGATCCCATCTAAACCGCCCAGTGCATTTAGGTAGTGCTCATGGTTGGCCCTTCTTGAGGCCACACGCTGGTCCAACACTTCCATTTGCCCGCGCCCTATGCCCGCCAGCACATTGCTCATCCTATAATTGTAACCTATCTTGGAATGCTGGTAGTGCGGTGCTTCATCCCTGGCCTGGGTAGAAAGGTGTATGGCCTTGGCCACATGTTCGTGGTTTTTGGCCACCAAGGCACCTCCACCAGAAGTGGTGATGATCTTGTTTCCGTTAAATGAAAGTATGGAAATTTCGGCAAGACTGCCACAGTTTTGTCCCTTGTACGTGCTGCCGAGCGCTTCGGCACTATCTTCGAGCACGGGAATATCGTATTTTTGGGCCACTGCGTTAACACCATCCACGTCGTAGGGCATTCCATAGAGGTGAACGGCAATAATGGCCTTTGGTTTTCTGTGATTCTGGATCCGGTCCACAATGGCCTCCTCCAACATTTTGGGGCAGATGTTCCAAGTATTTGCCTCGCTGTCCACAAACACCGGCGTTGCGCCCAAGTAAGCTATGGGATTGGCAGAGCCGGAAAAGGTAAAACTTTGGCAAATGACCTCGTCTCCCGGGGAAACCCCCAAAATCTCAAGGCCCAGGTGTATGGCAGCGGTGCCGGAACTCAGGGCGCCCACATGCACCCCATTGCCCAAATAATTCGCTATGGCACTTTCAAAACCATTGACATTGGGACCCAAGGGTGCTATCCAATTGGTGTCAAAGGCTTCTTTCACATACGCTTGCTCGGATCCTCCCATATGGGGAGAAGATAACCAAATTTTATCTAAAGTTTTAGTTTCCAATTATTTTAGTGGTTAAGTTGGTTGCAATATCTTGATTAAGGGTCGGGTTGAACTTACAAAAAGATGTTCTTCCCAGTGGCCAAATTTAGGACTTAAAACGCTCCAATGGATATAATTGAACCGATATTTCGCCAAAAACGGACAAAAATCGGATTAACTAAAAAATTCGGGGTTTTATGAAGATAATTTATGCCGAAATAAGGAAAAAACTGCATTCAAAGAACCCTCCATACAAGGCCTTTTGCGCAATGAAGTGGTTGAAAACCAACAAGGTCAGGCCAAACCGAAGCTCTTTTACATCTGGGACCGATTTGTTAAAGCCTATACCGTTTTAAACCTGCCCGCATACGCTTTATGGTAGATCGCCTCATAAAGCGGCAGCACGCGCAGAATATCGAACTTCTTTGCCTCACGGGCCGCATTTTCCTTAAACTGGGACAAAACGGCGTCATTGGATAGGATCTTTATGGCGTTCTTGGCCATGGCGTCCACATCACCAACATCACTAAGGTATCCGGTGGTGCCGTGAATGTTCACTTCTGGAATACCGCCCGTATTGCTGGAAATAACCGCCACCCTGTTGATCATTGCCTCAAGGGCCGCCAAACCAAAACTTTCCGATTCTGACGGTAAGAGAAACAGATCGGAGAAGCATAGGATCTTATCTATTTCATTGCTGTTGCCCAAAAAAAGCACCTTATCCGAGATGTTCAAGGTTTCACACAAGAGCTCGGCTGCCTCCTTTTCGGGCCCCTCACCCACCATGACCAATTTGGCGGGCACTTCTTTTTGTATGCGATAAAAAACCTGCAAGACATCCGGAATCCGTTTAACTTTTCTAAAATTGCTTATGTGGGTAACGATCCGTTCTTCTTCCTTGGCCATGTTGGAACGTTGGCAATCCGTAAAGGAATGGTCATATTTTTCTTTGTCAATAAAATTGGGAATCACCTCGATCTCCTTGGTAATGTTGAATATCTCCTTGGTGCGTTGTTTCAAGTTCTCGGAAACAGAGGTGACCACGTCTGACTGGTTGATGCTGAAGGTTACCGCGGGTCTGTAAAAAGGGTGCTTTCCCACCAGGGTAATGTCCGTACCGTGCAGGGTGGTGATCATGGGCACATAGATGCCTTCCTCCTCCAACATTTTTTTGGCCATATAGCCCGCATAAGCGTGGGGAATGGCGTAGTGCACGTGCAGCAGCTCTATACCGTTCATTTTTATGGTGTCCACCAATTTGCTGGACAAGGCCAGTTCATAGGGCTGGTACTTGAACAAGGGGTATTCGGGAACATGCACCTCATGAAAGTGGATGTTGTTCCCCAACAGCCCCAACCTCACGGGCTGTTTGTAGGTTACGAAATGTACTTCATGGCCACGCTTGGCCAAAGCAATGCCAAGCTCCGTGGCCACTACACCGCTTCCCCCAAAGGTGGGATAACAAACAATGGCTATTTTCATGCGCCCAAAGCTACGCATTAATTTATAATGGAATCGTATATGGCCTTTTGGATTCGGGTTCTAAGGCCCGATTTTACCAGGGTGGTATTGGACGCCGTGGGGTAGGTTCTGTTGGAGAGAAAAACATAGACAATTTCCTCCTCTGGGTCTGCCCAGGTATAGGTGCCCGTGAAACCACTGTGCCCAAAACTCTTGCGGGAGACACAGCCACAAGTTGGCCCACTGTGTTCCAACTGGGGCTTATCAAAGCCCACACCGCGGCGCACGTTCTTGTCACAAAAATAACAGGTGTTGAATTTTTTTACGGTACGGGGGCCAAAAAACCTACGCCCCCCGTAATAGCCGTCCTGTAGGTACATCTGCATGATCTTGGCCACATCATTGGCATTACTGAAAAGGCCGGCATGGCCGCCCACTCCGCCCTGCATCGCCGCTCCCATGTCATGCACGTAGCCCTGAACGGTCTGGTAACGGTAATAATTGTCCTCCTCACTGGGCACAATTTGACTTCTTGGAAACTTTTCCAAGGGATTGTATGTGGTAAAATTGGCGCCAAGGGGCTTGTAAAGAAATTCGCTAATGAGGTGGTCCAATCCACTACCATAGCTGTCCTCCACGTACTTCTTCATGACGTAATAGGGCACATCACTGTAACGATACCTGTTGGATTTTAAATCTTGCCGTCCGATCCTGTTGTAAATGGAATCCCTGTAGGCGTCGGTCAAGTATAGGTTGTCTGCCACTTTTGTGGAAAACCCAGGGGTGGGCTGTGTCCTGTAGAATTCCTTGGAGGGTTTGCGCTCCTTGTCCAGGGTCCGTATGTAAAAGGGAATCCAAGCAGGCAGCCTGCCGTAGTGCGAAAGGGCCTTGAGCACCGTTACGTTCTTGATCTCGGTATTGGAATAATCCGGAACCAATTCCTCAAAGGTATTGGCCAAGTCTATCTTACCCTCCTCCTCCATTTTCATCAGCATGGGCAAGGTGGCCAAAATCTTGGTCAGCGAGGCCAAATCATAGATATGTGAACTGCCTACCCTTTCCTGGGATGTGTATGTGGGCGAGCCAAAATTCTTGTTGTACACCACCTTCCCTTTTCGCGCCACAAGGACCTGGGCGCTGGGAAACATAAGGCTGTCCAGCCCATTGTTCACCAATCGATCCACTTTGGCCAACCGGTTGGAATCCATGCCCACGCGCTCTGGAATACTGTAGCCCAAACGCTTCAGGGACTTTAGTTCCATGCCGGTTCCCAGGGGAAATTGCCCCTTGATGGATATGGGAAGTTTTCCCTGGGCAGGTATGGCACCAAAGAGCAGTTCGGCGGTTTTCTGTTGGGCCAGATCACTGTTTTGATACCCCATGACCACGGCGTCTATGTTCTGGAAAGAAGTGATCTGGGACAGGGCATAAGGCCTTGTAAAAACACAGAGCACCAAGTTGGTGCCGCGATCGTCTGCCAGTCCTTTTAGCCAACCAAGTTCCGTCTGGGTGAACTTATAGGATTTCCACGGACTGTCATTGCTCTTATGATGCCCAACAATGACCAAATTGTAATTGGCCAGATTCTTTTTCAACACCGCCAAATTGGCCCCTCGTACCTCGGTAACACTGGTGTACTTGTTCAGCGTGTTCAAAAAAGTGTCGTGCGGGGCGTTGCCAAATTTCACATAGGCGATCTTCTTGTTCTCCAAATTTTTCAGCCCCAGCAGGTTCAGGTTGTTCTTAACCACGGTAACGGCATGCTCCATGGCCTCCTCATAGATCAAGTCGTCATCCCTTGAATTAAGATCTGCATACAAATTCTCCAGTGCTATGGGCTTGTGATCATGGAGTCCCGCCTTGTACTTTGCCATCAAAATCTTCTTGACGGACCGGGCCAATCTCCGCTCGGATATCTTTCCGGAAGCATATGCCTTTTCAAGACTTCTCTTTGCGGCAATGACATCCTTGGGCATGAGCAGCATATCGTTGCCGGCCATAAAGGCTCTCAAGGCCACTTCCCCGTCCGACCCAAAATCGGTGGCGCCTTTCATGTTCAGGGCGTCGGTGAAAACCAAGCCCTTAAACTGCATTTCTTCCTGGAGCACACTGGATATGATCTGTTCGGAAAGTGAGGAGGGAAGCCCTTTTTGGAGCTCCAGACCGGGCACTTCCAAATGGGCCACCATGACGCTCTCCAACCCGGAACCAATGAGCTGTTTAAAGGGATAGAGTTCCAAACTGTCCAACCTTTTTTTGGAGAACGGGATAATGGGCAGGTCGTGATGGGAGTCCACCGCGGTGTCTCCGTGCCCTGGAAAATGCTTGCCACTGGTTAAAATGCCCTCGGCCTGGAGCCCCTTCATAAAAGCGATGCCCTTTGCGCTCACCAGTTCGCGGCTCTCCCCAAAGGACCTGTTCCCTATGATCGGATTATTGGGATCAGTGTTTATGTCCACCACTGGGGCAAAATTTATGTGGACCCCCAACCTCTTGGCGTGCCGGCCTATTTGCCTCCCCACCTTTTCCACCACGGCATTGTCCTGGATGGCGCCCAGGGTCATGTTCCAGGGAAAGGCATAGGTGGAATCCAGGCGCATGGCCAGGCCCCATTCGGCGTCCATTGCGATCATCAAGGGTGTTTTGGCGAGTTCCTGAAAGGCATTGGTAAGTTTGGCCTGTCTTACCGGGCCGCCCTTGGAAAAGATGATGCCGCCCAAATGCTCCTCCCGGATCAGCTTTTTTATGTACTGTACACCGGTGGTTTCACTGTTGGAGTTTGCCATCACCATGAACAACTGGCCCAACTTTTCATCCAAGGTCATTGAACCGTATTTTGAATGTACCCATTGTGCTTGCGCCAAACTGTCCGGGGCAACAAGGGGGTCTTGGGCAGTTGTGCTAGGTGGAAAGACAAAAAATAAGACAAAAACAAGGATGTAGCGCATATTTTTTCTTGTGTATGGGGATAACTTAGGAAGTGGAAAAATATTGCATTTCGACGACAAAACATAGAAAAACCAATGCTTTTGAAGCGATTGGGGGCTACAGGAAACGGGCGTGCCAGCTTTCGGAGGCCGGCACCTCCCAGTGCTCTTGGTACTCTCCCTTGGTGGCCACCAAATTGTTGAAGACCACGGTTTTTGCAGAAATGGCCTTTTGCCTGGCCATCTTTTTGAAGTCTATCAAGGGCTTGTAGGCAATGTACTCCCCTTGCTTGTAGGATACGTTCATTTTGTCCAAAAGCAGAACGTCGTATTTTTTTTCCAAGGCCTGGATAAAATGTACCGAGGCATCTATGGAACACCCGGTGGCCGCTTGTCCGCTTTGGTCCAGGCCAATGACCAAGAAACGTTTGTACCTAATTTCAAATCCCGCTTTTAGATCTGCACCGTGGGCCGTCCAATGGGACAAGAAATCCTTGAGGGCCACATCTATCTCGCTCAATTCAGTTTCGGTCAAAGTCCTGTTGCACTGGTATATCCACACTCTGGCCTCGCTGGGCAAACTATTGAATGTCACTAACACGGTTCTCGTTTTTTCTTACTCGTTAAAGATCTTCGGCCTGGGCTATGAGTTCTGCCACGTCCATTACGGCAATGCTGCCCTCTTTCTCCTTGTTTTTCACCCCATCGGTCATCATGGTGTTGCAAAAGGGACAGCCAGCGGCAATGATCTCGGGCTGGGTCTCCAAGGCCTGTTCGGTTCTTTCTGTGTTCACTTCCTTGTTTCCTTGCTCTGCCTCCTTGAACATCTGTGCCCCGCCGGCACCACAACATAGCCCGCGCTGCTTGCAGCTCTTCATCTCCACCAACTCGGCATCCAGCTTTCTAATGAGGTCACGGGGGGCCTCATAGACGCCGTTGGCCCTTCCCAAGTAGCAGGGGTCGTGAAAGGTGATGCGCTTGCCCTTAAAACTGCCGCCCTCCATGGCAATGCGCCCCTCGGTTAGCAATTGTTTTAAAAATTGGGTATGGTGCACCACTTCATAGGTGCCCCCCAGACCGGGATATTCGTTCTTCAAGGTATTGAAGCAGTGGGGACAGGCGGTTACCACCTTCTTTACCCCATAGGCATTCATTACCTCTATATTGGTCACGGCCTGCATCTGAAACAAAAACTCGTTGCCCGCCCTTTTTGCGGGATCGCCGCTACAGCTCTCTTCGGTTCCCAAAACGGCGAAGGACACTTGGGCCTTGTTCAGGATTTTCACAAAAGCCTTGGTGATCTTTTTGGCCCGATCGTCGAAACTGCCGGCGCAGCCCACCCAAAAAAGCACTTCGGGAGATTGGCCCGCGGCAAACATCTCTGCCATGGTGGGTACGTTCATTTGTTCTGCCATAGGTAAGGGTTATGATTCTTTGGCCCAGTTGAGGCGGTCCATTTGGTTAAAGGGCCATGGTGCCCCGTTGTTTTCCACATTGCCCATCATGTTGTTGAGCTCAGAGGGCGCCGCACTCTGCTCCATTACCAAATACTGGCGCATGTCCATGATGATGGCCAAGGGGTCTATGCTCACCGGACAGGCTTCCACACAGGCGTTGCAGGTAGTGCAGGCCCAGAGTTCCTCCCGGGTAATGTAGTCGTCCAAAAGCTGCTTGCCGTCTTCTTGGAACACACCGTTGTTGGCATCCATGTTCCGGCCCACTTCCTCCAGTCGGTCACGGGTGTCCATCATGATCTTTCTGGGCGATAGCTTCTTGCCGGTCTGGTTGGCCGGGCACTCACTTGTGCAACGCCCACATTCGGTACAGGTATATGCGTTCAAGAGCTGTACCCAGTTCAGGTCCTGCACATCCGATGCGCCAAACTTCCCTGGTTCCGTTGCATCTTCGGCGGGTGCGGCAAAAGGGTCGACATCGGGGTCCATCATCAACTTCACCTCATTGGTAACGGCTTCCAGGTTCCTGAACTGCCCTTGAGGCTCCAGTTTGCCGTAGTAGGTGTTGGGAAAGGCCAATAGGATGTGCAGGTGCTTTGAATAATACAGGTAGTTCAAAAAAAACAGGATCCCGGCAATGTGGAGCCACCAGGCGGAACGCTCCAGGACAATGAGAGCCTGCTGGGACATCCCGTCTAACAATGGGGCAATGTGGCTGCTCACGGGAAACGCGCCGGCCTGCACGTAGTGCTCCGCGCCCATTTGCTGCAACTGCTGGTCTGCCGCGTTCATGGTCAAGAACAGCCCCATTAAAATAAGTTCAATGTACAGGATCAGGTTTCCGTCCTTTTTGGGCCACCCTTGCATTTCGGGCTTAAAAAAGCGTTTCAATTTTATGACATTTCTCCGTACCCAAAAGGCCACCACGGTTACAATGACCAGGAGGGCCAAAACCTCGAAAGAGCCTATGAGCACATCGTACGGGGCACCGAGACCGGCAAAGACCCGATGCGTGCCAAAGACACCATCGATCACAATTTCCAAAACCTCAATGTTAATGATCACAAAACCCACATAGACCACAATGTGCAACAGTCCTGCTATGGGGCGCACCACCATCTTTTGCTGGCCCAAAGCGATCATAACCATATTTTTCCATCGCTGGCCCTTGTTTTGGGAAACATCCACCTGTTTGCCCAAAAGAATGTTTCTCCTTAGTTTTTTTACGTTACGGGCAAAGTATCCTATGGCCACCACGAGCAGGGCCACAAAGAGGATGTTGGGCAGGTATTCCATGATCATTCTTCTAATTTTTGGGCTGGGTCGTCTTCCGGCAGTTCATATTCTTGCTGCTTCTTCCCAAAAACCGAAACATTGACATAACGTTTGGGGTTCAACCTAAAATCTTGCAGCAACAAATCCAGTTCACGGGAGGCGCTGCTCAGGTTGGTGTAGAGCTCTTCATTGTTCATTAGCTTGCCCAGGGTGCCTTCTCCCCGTTCCATTTTGGCCATGAGTTGGTCCACATTGGCAATGGTGCTTTCCAAGCTGGCCAAGGTGCGGCCAAGGCCGGCATTGTTCAGGGAATCGGACAATTTTGCAAAGTTGGCCGTGAGGTGCTCAAAATGGGTCATGGAGCTGTCCAATTTTTGTTCGTTGTTGGCCATTAACCTATTCAACACCAAAGCACTTCCGTTTAGGGTGCCCATAAGTTCGTTCAGCCCCTTGACCGCCTGTTGCAGCTCCAATTTTGTTTCATCGTCCAGTACCCGGTTCACGTTGATCAACACGGAATCGGCATCGGTCATAACGGATTCGAATGTTTTTATGATCGGGGTAAGTTCCTGCTGGGCCAACTCGGTGAGCCCTGGGCGTGTGGAGGTCTTCAGGGTATCTCCGGAAACCGCCTCGGCGCCGTTGTCAAAAATGGGTATGATCTGCAGTCCCTTGCCTCCAATGATACCGGTGTCATATAGTTCTACGGTGCTGTTTCTGGAAAAACTGAAATCACTGTTCACGGAGAAGGTCACCACCAGGTTCCCCTTGCTGTCCAAAAACCGGATGTTGCTCACTTTGCCCACCCCAAATCCGTTTATGGAGACCACCGTGCCCGCTTGCAGCCCGCCAACATCGGGGTACACGGCGTACAATATTTTACTGTCATCAAAGAGAGGGGAGGATTTTAAATAGCTAAAGCCCATGATGAACAATAGGATGCCTCCAACTACAATGATTCCGGTCTTGATTTCCCTAGATAGTTTCAAATGGACTTATTTTGAATGATGAACAAAGTTAGAAATTAAAAACAACACGCCCCTTGCCGCGGATGGGCCTATTTCAAAGCCTCAGGCACTGGGACTCGATTCCCTTCCTTATAAGCAACGATATAGGCGGTGGTATAGCCTTTTAGCGCTGCGCTGGCCTTTAACTTTTCTGCCGCCTTGTAAGACTTGGTCTCACCGTACAGGTAGCGAAACATGTTCTTGTAGGGCTCCTTTGAAATATTTCCCAGTCCGTTGAAGTTGTTGGGCACCAAGGAAAGGTCCCGACTGCTGGCCAAAAGTTGTACCTTAAAGGTATAGTCTTCCGGAACTACGGAGGCCGCTTCCCCGGCAGGGCTTTGCTTTTGTTGCACCACTACCGCCGCTATCTTTCCTTTTTCGTCCTCCACGGGCGTCTCTTTGGCCCCCTTTTCTTCCGGCACGTTGGCCTTGACCTTTTCCACGACCTCCACAACTTCTTCCGTGGGCATCTTGGGCGCTTTGTCCTTTTCGGGCTCCTGCTTGCTGGGCGGGGCATTTTCCGCTACTGGGGTTGCTTCGGTGGGGGCCACACTCTGGTGGTACTTTTTAATGGCATCTGCAATGGCGGTTGCCATTTCTGCCTGTCCCTTGGCAGAATTGAGGTAGGCACCCTCTTGCTTATTGGTCAAGAAGCCACATTCCACCAAAACGCTGGGCATAAAGGTTTGGTGCAACACAATGAAACCGGCTTGTTTCACCTTTCGGTCGTTGCGTTTCAACTTGCCCGAGAAATTGTCCTGTATCATTTTTGCCAGGGCAATGCTCTGGTCCAAGAACTCCTCTTGCATGATGGTAAGGCCAATGACGGATTCTGGGGAATTGATGTCATAATCCGCGTAGCGGGTCTCATAATTGTCTTCCAAATAGATCACGGAGTTCTCCTTTTTGGCAATTTCAAAGTTCTGTTTGTTGGCGTGAAGTCCCAAAACGAAGGTGCCGGCCCCGTGCGCATCCGAGGTGTGGGAGTCACAGTGCACGGAAACGAAGAGATCGGCGTTGGCCTTGTTGGCTATTTCGCCCCGCTTGTACAGATTTACAAAAGTGTCGTCCTTTCTGGTATAAATGACCTTAATGTTGGGGTTCTTTTCCAAGATGGCGCCCGCTTGGAGCACAATGTTCAGGGCAATGTTCTTTTCCAGATAGCCATTGCCCAAATTTCCGGGATCGTGGCCGCCATGACCGGCGTCCAGCACCACAATGAAGGGCTTGTTGCCATCACTTTCCGGAAGGGCTCCAATATGGGCATGCACCAGGGGAAAAAGGCCAAAAAGAAATACCAACAACAGGGCTTTTGTTTTCATAAGCAATATGGGCAAAGGGCCCGTAACCTTGGTTAAATTTATGGTAATTCCCTACAAGGGGAATTAAAAATATATGTAAGTTTGGCATCTGAAACACAGCTGCTCCCAACCTCCAGTCCACTACAAAAATAGGATATATAGCCTTGCAATCAAATAAACGTCACGTACTTTTCGCACTGGCTCTTTTTGCGTGGGTGTTTCAGCTCAGGGCACAGGAGGACAAAGTGGTGCCGCTCACCGTGCCGGTGGAAAGGGACAGCATCATTGCCCCCCTAATGCCCGCCCCCGTGCCAAAGGACAGTGTGCTGCGCGATTCTTTGAGACGGGACTCCCTGGCCCAAAAACCACCCTTGTTGCTGGATCAAATTAAGTACAAGGCCAAGGAATATGTGAAGCTGAGCCAAAAGGAGAACAAGATTTATCTGTACGATGAGGCCGAAATCTACTACCAGGACACGGAACTAAAGGCTGGGGTGATCATCATGGATTACGTTAAAAACGAGGTTTATGCCGGGCGTTTAAAGGATTCCCTGGGAAATTACACCCAACTCCCTTATTTTAAACAGGGCGAAAATGTGGTGATCCCGGATTCCATACGCTTTAATTTTGACTCCCAAAAGGCCATTATCTGGAATTCCAGGACCGAGCAACAGGCCAACGCGGGTTCCTTGGGCAGCGAATCCATGAAGGTGTATGCGGAAATCACCAAAAAGGAGAACGACTCGGTCTATTTTTTGAGCGAGGCCAAACTTACCACGGCCAAGGACACCCTGAACCCTGACTACTATATCCGGGTTAGAAAGGCCAAGTTTGTTCCCAAGAAAAAGGTCATTGCCGGGCTCAGCAACATTTACATTGCAGACGTGCCCACGCCCATTGCCATGCCCTTTGCCTATTTTCCCCTGGCCGTTGGCCGTGCCGCAGGGGTGCTCATGCCCTCCTTTGGCAACGACCCCAATACCGGCTATTTCCTTCAGGACATGGGCTATTACGTTCCATTGGGCGAATATGCCGATCTTACCCTGAGCGGTGACTTCTATACCAACGGCAGCTACGGTTTCCGGGCACAGTCCGTTTATACCAAGCGCTACAGCTATAGGGGCAATTTCAACTTCAGGTACGAGAACCTGGTCACCAGCCAAAAAGGGTTCAGCGATTACAGCCTAAGACAGAGCTACAACATACAACTGTCCCATTCCCAGGACCCCAAGGCAAGTCCCAACTCCCGGTTCTCGGCATCGGTGAACCTGGGCAGTAGCGAGTATTTCAGGAATTCCCTACAACAGCGAAACCTGCCCAATACCCAGAACAACACCCTGTCCTCTTCCATATCGTATTCCAAGACTTTTCCGGCCTATCCCTCGGTGAACATGAGCGTTACCGCCACCCATTCCCAGCTCACCTCCCCCACGGCCACGGAAGAGAACCCGGATAACGTGAACCTTACCCTGCCCACTTTCCAGGCCAGTATGGAGCGTATCTTTCCCTTTGCCAAAAGGGACGGCATAAAAAAGGGAGCCCTGCAGAACATCAATTTTCAGTATGATGTCAATGCCCAGAACCGCCTCACCACCAACGATGAAGATTTCCTTACGGGCCGAATGTTCGATAACGCTCGGGTGGGCGCCCGCCACCGCATCCCCCTGAGCACCAATTTTAAGGTGGCCAAACACTTCAGTGTCACCGTGGGGGGCAACTATGAGGATGTTTGGACCCTTGAAACCTTTCGCAGGCGGTATGATGCCACGCTGGATAGGGTGGTCACGGACACCATCAACGGGTTTGACCGATACAACCAATACAATATGAGTGCCAGCTTGGGCACCACGCTGTACGGAACCTTCGATTTTGGGAAGGACAAGAAAATACAGGCCATAAGGCACGTCATGCGCCCCCAGTTGAGCTATGGCTATGCCCCTTCCTTTGATCAGTTCTACGATGAGTATTTCATAAACGCCGAGGGCGATGTGGACCAGTTCAGCCGTTTTGAGGGCACCTTGAACGGCGCCCCGCGCCTGGGCCAGTCCAACAACCTGAGCTTTGCCCTGAACAACGTCCTGGAGGCCAAGATACGGGACAAGGACAGTACCAAGACAGAACCCAAAAAAGTGCCGCTGCTGAGCAATCTAAATTTCTCCACGGCCTACAACCTGGAAGCCGATTCCGTGAGATTGAGCCCCATAAACATGAACGGCGGCACCAACATCCTGGACAATAAAATGTCCATCAACTTTGCCGCGGGGCTGGACCCCTACGCCATTGACAACAACGGTAGGCGCATTAACACCCTGAACATAAACAACGGCGGCAGCCTACTGAGGCTTACCCGGGCCAATGTAAACGTGTCTTACGCCATTAGCAGCGACATGTTCGGCAAAAAGGACGAAGAAGAGGAAGAGGAAGAGGAAAATCCGTTCGACTATGTGGCACAGAGCGGGGGCAGGACGGACGACCTTTTTGGCAGGGCCGACAGTTTCAATGATAGGCCCATGGCCGGCGGAAGGGAAGAAGAGGAAGAAGGGGAAAACCCCATTTATGGCACCAAGATCCCCTGGAACTTTAGATTGGCCTACGCGGCCTCTTACAACAATGCCAACAGGCAAAGTGAGTTTGGCAACCACTCCTTGATGTTTTCCGGGGACATTGAACTTTCGCCAAAATGGAGCGTGGGCGGAAGCTCAGGGTACGATTTTAAGAACCAAGGCTTTACCCTGACACAGTTACGTTTTGAACGGCAGTTGGGCAGTTTTAGCATGCGCTTCAATTGGACCCCCTTTGGGCAGTTTAAAAGATGGTTCTTCTTTATAGGCATAGACGCCTCCATTCTAAGCGACCTGAAATGGGAAAACAGAAGTCAACAAATAAGGAGATAGACCTTTTTTAACCTAAAGCACGGGAAATGAAAAAATAGTCCGGACCAAAAACGCACCTGCCCCCATTGGGCCCTACAACCAGGCCATTTTGGCCAACAACACACTCTACATTTCAGGGCAGATCCCCATGAACGCCCAGACCGGGGAACTGGTATCGGGTGCCATTGGTGCCCAGACCAAGCAGTGCATGGAAAACCTCAAAGCCATTCTTGAGGCCGCGGGGCTCAGCTTTGAAAACGTGGTAAAAAGCAGTATTTTTTTAAAGGACATGCACCAGTTCAATGAGGTGAACCAAGTGTACGGCACATATTTCAACGCCGATACCGCTCCCGCGAGGGAAACCGTGGAAGTGGCCAACCTGCCCAAATTTGTGCAGGTGGAAATCTCCATGATCGCGGTGGCTCCCTGAGACCTTTACAAGTTGTCCTTGTGGAACTCCACCAAACCGTCTATGGGACGCTGCCTTATGACCCCAACAATGAGGTCGTTCCGTTGCAACACCTCGATCAATTCATCCTTGAGATAATGCGCAATGCTGCCCACAAAATTAATGGGCACCTTGGTGGCCAGCTCAAACTGCATGATATAATTGTTGATGAACTGCTGAAAACCTTTGTCAATGACCCCTTTGGCGTAAGGATGATGTTTGTTCTCTATTAAAAACCGGGCAAAGGTGGCCAAATAGGTGTTGGGGTTGGGCTGTTTGTACAGATTGTCCTTGATCACATCGGCATCCAAATTGTACTGTTTGGCAAACTTAATGCCCAGGTCCTGGGGCATTTTATGAAAGTAATAATCGCGAATGAGCTTACGGCCAAAAAAGTTCCCGGAACCGTCGTCCATGGGAATGTAGCCCAGGGAAGTCACTTTTTGAAAAAGTTGGTGCCCATCATAATAACTGCAGTTGGAGCCCGTGCCCAGGATACAGACGATGCCTTGCTTGCCCATCTTGGTGGTGGCATAGATGGCGGCATAGGTGTCTTCCTTGACCTCTGCCTTGGCATTGGGAAAAAACTCCTTGAAAATCTCCCCCAAAAACCGCTTCATACGGTCGGTACCACAACCGGCACCATAAAAATAAAGATGGCTCACCGCCTCCTTGTTTTTGGAAAGCTCAAAGTTATTGGCCATCCGGTCCTCAATGACATCCCTGGTGAGCACTTCTGGGCTAAGTCCCAAGGTCTGTGTAAAAAATAGCTGCTTGCCGTTCTCGTCCAACGCAATCCAATCGGACTTGGTGGCGCCGCTGTCCACTATTAAAATCATCTGGTATGGTTTAAAAAAACAATCCTGAAAGTAAGGAAAAAAGGCCTTGCTTTCAGGATTCTCTTAGAGTTTATGCCATCGGGCCTAAAGCGTGTTCACGTGCTGGATCAAATCTAACATCTTATTGGAAAAACCAGCTTCATTGTCGTACCAGTTGATCAACTTAAAGAACCGCGGGTTCAGCTCAATTCCTGCGCCGGCATCAAAGACGCTCGTTTGTGGCTCGCCAATGAAGTCCTGGGAGACCACGGCTTCCTCAGTGTATCCCAAAATGCCCTTAAGCTCTCCTTCGCTGGCTGCCTTAAAGGCTTTCTTAATTTCTTCGTAAGAGGTCTCTTTCTCCAAGCGCACGGTAAGGTCCACTACGGAAACGTCCGCGGTGGGCACACGAAAGGCCATTCCGGTCAATTTGCCCTCCAAAGCTGGGATCACCTTGGTCACTGCCTTGGCCGCTCCGGTAGAGGCCGGGATAATGTTCAACATGGCACTGCGCCCGCCCCTCCAATCTTTTTTGGAAGGACCGTCCACCGTCATCTGTGTGGCCGTGGTGGCATGCACCGTGGTCATCAGGGCCTCTTCTATACCAAAGGCATCGTGGAGCACCTTGGCCATTGGGGCCAAACAGTTGGTGGTACAGGATGCGTTGGACACGATGGTATCGGAGGCTTTCACGTCTTTGTGGTTCACTCCCATAACAAACATGGGCGCATCCTTTGAAGGTGCGGAAATGACCACTTTTTTGGCACCTCCGTCTATGTGGTACTGGGCCGTTTCCAAGGTGGTGAAGATTCCGGTGCACTCGGCCACAATGGTTGCCCCAACGGCATCCCAGCCAATGTTCTTTGGATCGCGCTCGGCAGTGATCCTCACGGTTTGGCCATTGACCACCAAGTGGCCATCGTTTACAGATACATCGCCATCAAATTTACCGTGCACGGAGTCATACTTTAACAAATACGCCAAATGCTCCACGTCCAAAAGGTCGTTTATGGCCACCACATCCACATCATCGCGCTTCATGGCAATCCTAAAGACCAATCTGCCTATTCTACCAAATCCGTTAATTCCTATTTTCAAGTTTGCCATCTTACTTCTATTTACTGATTATTATTACGTTGTCATTATTTCAGAGACCCGTATGAGCTCCTTATCTATTTTAGTGTGCCCTTTTATGGCCTTGTTTATGGGTGTCAAGGTAAGTTTGTTGTCCTGGACGCCCACCATAAGGTCACTCTTGCCTTCCAAAAGGGCCTCCACGGCCTTAACGCCCATTCGGCTGGCCAGCACCCTGTCATAACATGACGGGGCCCCTCCGCGCTGCATGTGGCCCAAAACAGATACCCGAACATCATAAATGGGCAAATGTTCCTCTACGTATTCCTTGAGCTCAAAGACGTTCTTCCCGGATTTATCGCCCTCGGCAACGATCACGATACTGGAAGACTTTCCGGACTCCTTGCTTCTTTTAAGGGATTCCAAGAGGCGCTCCAACCCCAAGTTTTCCTCTGGGATCAATATTTCCTCGGCCCCGGCGCCCACACCGGCATTCAGTGCAATATGACCCACATCCCGGCCCATGACCTCTATGAAAAACAGTCGGTTGTGTGAGCTTGCCGTGTCGCGTATCTTGTCTATGGCCTCCACCACCGTGTTCAGGGCGGTATCAAAGCCCAAGGTGAAGGTGGTGCCAAAAATATCATTGTCTATGGTTCCCGGAATGCCCATGAAGGGAAAGTTGTATTCCCGGCCAAAAATCATGGCCCCCGTGAAACTGCCATCCCCGCCGATCACCACAAATGCATCTATGCCCTCTGCCAAGAGGTTGGCGTGGGCCTTGGCACGGCCTTCGGGGGTCCTGAATTCATCACACCGGGCAGATTTCAATATGGTCCCGCCCTTGTTGATGATGTTGTTTACACTGCGCGCGTCCATGGGCTTAAAATCACCATCGATCATCCCTTGATAGCCCTGGTAAATGGCCACGCACTCCTTTCCAAGATAGGCACAGGTGCGCACCACCGAGCGTATGGCGGCGTTCATTCCCGGAGAGTCTCCCCCGGAGGTTAAAACACCTATTTTCTTTATGTTTGCGGACATTGAAAAAATTAAGCCAACGAAAGTAGTAAAACTATCGGCAAAAATGAAATTTGGGACCGTTGCTTTTCATACATTTTTTGGCAGAAAACGATTTCGCTGACCCAAATTTAACATTGCCATTACATTGGCCAAAAAACTCCCCAATGCAAAGCCCTCCCGGGCAGGGGCAGCTGTGCCTTTGGCGCTTTAAAAAACAAAAATTGGAAAACCTTGGATCAAGCGGCCCCGTGCGCTTCAAAACGGGTTGGCGGAGCGTCTTGGGCCCACCAGGCCGTCTTTCCCCACTATGGGCTTGGGCAGTGGTGCCTTTGCCCCCTCCCGTTCTTGACGCTCTTTTTCGATCTGACCAAAAATTTTCCGAAAAAGACCGCGGAAGGTATCAAAGTCCACCTCATAGGACACCCCCGCCCCTTGGGTACTGCCCTGCTGGTCCGGCAGAAAGGCCTGTATCTCACTTTGCCTACTGAAGAACTTGGCGCTCAGGGTGCCCTCATCGTTCAGCAACAGCTGTATCTCAAAATCTCCCGCAACCAAATTTTGGCTGGATGCCCCCACCGGAACCCCGACCCTGCCGTTAAAGAGCACCCGATCGCTGATCTGGGTGGAGACGGTGACCCCAATGCGATCGTCTATGCCGGCGTCTGCATTTCTGTTTAAATTGCCCTGTTCGTAAGAGAGGCCAAAATTGAACTTGTCGTTGCCCCCGCCCAAGAGGGAGTTAAGGATGCCCGAAGCACTCTGCACCAGATTGCCCGTAATGGCCTGCTGGTTTATGCCGTTCTGCTCGTTCACAAAAGTGCCCTGGGCCAGCAAGAAGATGGCGTTTTTCTCGGCCACGGTGGGGTCCTGCAAGCGGTATTCCAGCTCGGACTGCACCACCGAGTTGGTGCCGGGGAAATCTATGCCAAAGGCAATGTCCGGGCTCTGCAGTTCGCCGGTGAGCTTAATGACCACGTCCGTGGGTATCCTGGCGGTAAACCCCTGGCTGTCCAGCAGCGGTGCCGGATTGGCGTTGAGCGAATAGACGGCCTCCATGTCCAGATCTGCCTCCAGCGGCTTCTGGTCCCAATTGATCCGCCCCCCGGGCTTCACCCTGAAACTCTTGTCTATGATGCCCCCGAACTTATAATCGAACTGGCCGGTGACCACCACAAAATCGCCGTACATCTCAAATTTGCCGTTGGTATTGATCTGGATCAAAAGAATGCCCTCCCCAGTGCCCCGCAGGCTGCTCCCGGTCTTGGTGTCGGTCACGATCTCAACTTCGGCCTCGGGCGTTACGTCCAGGTTAAACTCCAGCTCCAGGCCTTGGTATTCCTTTAATTGCCGTTGCTCCTCGATTGCGGTGCCATCGGATTTTTCCACAAAATTGATGAAGGAATAATCTCCCACACTGGCCACATCGCTCAGGGGTATCTTCAGGGAGGTGCCCCGGGCCGTTTCCCCATCCACCACAATGTTCAGGGCGGTGGTGGGCCCAAATATGCGCCCCGTACCGTCCAGGAAACCCGTGCCATAATAGAGGGCGCCCTCTTCAAATTCCTTGTTCAGTATAAGAAAACGGCGATCGTTGGTATCCACGTTCAGGTTAAGCACCCAATCATCAAAGGCGGTATGGTTTATGACGCCATCCAGGGTGGCACTGGATCCCTTGGCCACATCGGTCACGGCCACTTGCTGAAAGTCAAAGGTCTGCCCGGACAGCAGCACCCTGGAGCGGGGGCCAAATCCATAATTGGTGTTGAGGTAGGGTATGGCCATCCCGGCATTGTCCATAGTGAGCAGTCCGCTAAAACTGGGGTTGTCCACCGGACCGGTGATGAGCACGCGCCCGTCCAGCTCTCCCCGAATGCGGTCTATGACCCCCTTGCCCAGCGGACTGAAGGGCTGCATTTGAAAATTGTTGAAATTGGCAATAAGGTCCAGTTGGGGCACCCTGCCACGGTTCCCGATCTTTCCCAAGACCCCAAAGACATCGACACCCCCGTCCGAGAGCTGGGAATTTACCTGAAACTCGGTAAGGTCCCTATTGCCCACAATGCTCAGGGCCAAGTTGCCCATGGTCATGTCGTTCACCCCAAAACCATCAATGTTCAGATTGGAGGATGGCAGGTAAATGCCATCTTTTTGCAGCACGTTCAAAGTACCGTTCACTTCCCCGTCCAACTTTAAATTGGGTATGTCCGGGGTGATCTTGTCCAAGGAAACGATCTTGAACTGCAGCTGCAGGTCCTTGAAGGTGGAGTCTGCCAACTGCCCCTTTAACCGTATTTGCTCGGTCTGTTCGTTGTTCATCACTATTTCCTGGATGCTGATGCTGTCCAGGGTACGGTTTATGATCACCTTGTTCTTGCTGTCCCCGGACTGGTTCAAGATCCATTTGTTGCCCTTGAAACTGATATCGGACTTCTTGAGACCAATGACGGACTTGTTGTCCTGGTTAAAGGTATGGTAGAAATTTAGGTTGTAGGTGTCGTTGAATTCACTGCCGCCCATGAACTCCGACCTAAAGAAGAGGGTGTCCTTCAAGGTGGTGTTGATCAAATTGAAATCCTGCACATTGTAGTACGGTGTCTTTAGGTATCCCACGGCCACATAGGTGTTGAACAGGGGGTTCTTGTTGTCTATCTTCAGCTCTATATCATCGGCCTCGGTACCGTAGGCCACAATGCTGGGCGATTCAAAATTCAGTTTAAAGTCGCCCTCGTCGGCCACGATCTTGCCCTTGATAAAGGTGTTGGGGTCAAAGGTTACCTCGGGAAAAAAGATATCCACGATCTTGTTGTAGATCTTGAAGTTGAAGGTGAGGTTTTGGCCGCTGGAAATGGCAAAGGGCCTAAAGTTGGTGTAGATGCTTCCCAGGGAGTTCTGTAGCAAACGCCCCAGTTCGCCCACCTTAAAATTGCCCTTCATATAGCCCGTGATAATGTCCGGGGAGTCAATGTCTATGGTACGTGACCCGTCTTCCCCAAAAGAGGAGGTAATGGTAAAATCCTCAAAAAAATAGGCATCGTTCACATTTTCGTAACTGGTATCGGTAAAGTTGATGTCTCCCACCAAATTGTCCAAGGTGCTTCCGTCTATGTCCATCAATACCTTGCCCTTGAAAATGGAAATACTGTCATTGATGAAATTCAAGGTCCTTAGATCGGCATAATCCACGGTGGCCACGAAGTTGAAGTTGTTGCGCTCGGTGGAGAGGTCTGCCAGCCCCTTGAAATCAAAGCGCACATTTTGATCGTTGCTCACCAAGGAACCATCGAACAGTTGGTCTTTTAGCACCCCGGAGACCTTGAGGTCTTTGTAGGTGTAGTTGTTGAAATCAATGGCATATACCTGGCCCACCACCTCGGTGTCAAGGCTTTTGGCCACAAAGCCCTTGCCCTCCACGTTGAAATCCAAGGTGGTCTTGCCCAAGCTGTTGCGCTCCACAAAGGAGCCCAGGTCAAAATCGATCAAGGAGACAAACCCCTTGTAGGCGGCCGCGTCTATGTTGTCCAGGTCTGTGAGCACCAGATCGGCGTAACTGCTGCCAATGGCGGTATTGATGTTTACTTCGGTGTCTATGGAAGAGCGGGTGATCAGGGCGTCTCCGCGAATGGTGAACTGCCCCAGCTTGTTAAAGGTAGAGGGTAGGGAATTGCCCACCAGATTGGGCAAAAGTGCGTTGAGCTGGTAGTAGCTGCTGGTCACGTTCTTCATCCGGGCATCGAGCACAAACCCCTGGTTTTTGTTGAACAGGTTCTTAAAGTTGAAATCTCCCCTAATGCCCGTATTGTCATAAATGAGCAGCAGCTCATCCGTGTTCAGGTCATTGAGCACGCCGCTTACCCGGGCGTTGAAGGTGGCCACTTTGCCCTTTCCAAATTCGTTGTACAGCTGGTTCACCTCATCAAAGGAAACGGTGCTCTCGGTAAAGGTGGCGTCAATGTTCACCTTGTTCAGAAAATCCTTGAAATCCTTTCTGTCATAGTTGAAAACCAGGTTGCCCTGAATATCGGAAAGCGGGGTGGCCACGGCAAGCGAATCGAACCGCATCTGCTCCCTGGTGTACTTGAAACGGGTGGCCAAACGCTGCACCTCAAGGTTTCTGCTGCTCCTAAAGGACATATCCCGGATGTTGGCCGCCACTTCGGGGCCCAAAATGTAAAAGTCCTCAGCCGCGATCTCCAAGCCCCTGAACAGCAACACCTGGGGCTTTTCAAGATTCTCATCAACATATTCAAAGGTACTGTTGGCCAAGGTAATGGAGGCCGCGGAGAGCTGAAAGGGCGGGGTATTGGGGTCCCTTTCCTTACGGGCGTCCAGCTTGTTCACAAAGACCTCTATGTTGCTCTCCGTTGCGTTCGCATAACGTTTCAGCTTAAAGTGCAGACTGTCCACCGCCACGTCCCCGAACTGCAATTGCCCCTTTGCCAATTGCCCCACACTGAGAATGGAGGTCTTTAGGGCCTTGGCAAAGAACAGGGTGTCCTTTTGGTAATCTTCAACAAAGATGCCCTCCAATTGGGTATCCCACGAAATGAAGGAAACCTTGAGCCGATCAATGTGTATGTGGGTCCCATAGCGCTGGTTTATGGAATGGGTAACCTCCTTGGCCAACTGGGTCTGTACCACGGGCAGGGAAAATACCAAGGTGCCCATTACGCAGAAGAGCAAGACCACCAAGAGGGCCCTAAACAGTATTTTCCTTATTTTTCTGATAGCACTTTATTGTTTTACCTTTGGGCTTCAATTTTTGTTCCAAACACCTTGCAAAGAGAAACTATTCATATCTTGGCCATAGAATCTTCCTGTGACGACACGGCCGCAGCAGTTTTGGCCAACGATCGGGTCTTGAGCAATGTGGTGGCCAACCAGGCCGTTCACAGGGAATACGGGGGGGTCGTTCCCGAGCTGGCGAGCCGCGCGCACCAACAAAACATTGTCCCCGTGGTCTCCCAGGCCTTGGCCAAGGCAAATATCGACAAAAAACAGTTATCCGCCATAGCATTTACAAGCGGTCCCGGATTAATGGGATCTCTCTTGGTAGGGGCCTCTTTTGCCAAGTCCTTGGCCTTGGGACTGGACATTCCGCTCATTGAGGTAAACCATATGCGGGCGCACATCTTGGCCCACTTCATTTCCAATGGGGGCCACAAGCCGCCCACCTTCCCCTTTTTGGCCCTGACCATAAGCGGCGGGCACACCCAAATAGTGCGCGTGAACGGGCCGCTGGAGATGGAGGTGCTGGGCCAGACCAAGGACGATGCCGTGGGCGAGGCCTTTGACAAAAGTGCAAAACTGTTGGGCCTTCCCTACCCGGGCGGGCCCTTGGTGGACCAATATGCCCAAAAAGGCGATGCCCTGCGGTTTCCCTTTCCCAGACCCAAAATGCCCGGACTGGATTTTAGCTTTAGCGGACTAAAGACGGGCATCCTCTACTTCTTGCAGAAACAACAAAGGGAAAACCCCCATTTTGTGGCGGAAAACCTGGAGGATATCTGCGCTTCCATACAGTACACCATTACCGGTATCTTAATGGACAAACTTAAAAAAGCCGTGAAGCAGACGGGCATTTCAGAGGTGGCCATTGGCGGTGGGGTGTCCGCCAACAGTGGCATTCGAAAAGCCCTGGTCCAAGAGGGCAAGAAAAGGGGGTGGACCGTGCACATCCCCAAATTGGAGTACTGTACGGACAATGCCGCGATGATCGGCATTACCGGGTACTTTAAATACCGTGAAAAATTGTTCTCGGCGGTAGATGTCACCGCCAAGGCTAGATACACCATACGTTAAACTTTTCCATTATGCAGTTATTCTACAGCCCGGAGATTTCAGAGACCAACGATCATTACACCTTTGGCAAAGAGGAGAGCAGGCACATCATCAAGGTGCTGCGCAAAAAAAAGCATGACCCCGTGCACCTTACCAACGGAAAAGGCGACCTGTTCAAGGGTGAGATCGTTAATGAAGACGCCAAACAGTGCAAAATAAAAATAGTGGAGCACAAAAAGCACCATCCGGAACGGCATTATCTGCACCTGGCGGTGGCCCCCACCAAAATGAACGACCGTTACGAATGGTTCGTGGAAAAGGCCACCGAGATAGGCGTGCATGAAATAACACCCCTTATCTGTGAACGTTCTGAGCGGAAAACCGTAAAAATGGAACGCTTGGCACGTGTGGCCCAAGCGGCCATGAAACAGTCCTTGCAGACCTTTCTGCCCAAGATCAACGCCCCGGTGACCTTTGCCGACTTTATGGAACAACCCCTGCAGGGGCTGGCCTTCATTGCCCATTGCGAGGCCACCGAGCGCCATGAACTAAAAAGAAGGGTGGCGGCGGATCGGGACGTGACCTTGATCGTGGGCCCGGAGGGCGATTTTTCCACCGAGGAAATCAAAAAGGCCATCGCTGCCGGATACCACCCCGTTTCCTTGGGAAAGACCAGGCTGCGCACGGAGACGGCGGCCATCGTGGCCTGTGCCACAGTGGCCTTGGTGAACAATACCTAAGGCAGGGAAAGGTCGGTTGGCGCTTTGAGGGCAATGGCGTGATATGGTAAAATGCCCATGGTTCCAACCTGCTTTTTTTTAGGGGATATATGCTTACATTTGATACCACAGTAAAACCATGTTGTACCGCCACCGTTTTTTTTTATTTGGATTGATGTGCTTGCTCCAAACGCTTGCCCTGGGGCAGGAAATTGCAGTGCTCAAATACAGCGGGGGCGGGGATTGGTACGGGAACCCCACGGCCCTGCCCAACCTCATTGCCTTTTGCAACGCCAACCTCAATACCACCATCAAGGACAAGCCCGCCACGGTAGAACCCCATGACCAGCTCCTTTTCCAGTACCCTTTTCTGCACATGACGGGCCACGGCAACGTGGTGTTCTCGGAAGAGGAATTGGTGCAGCTTGGACGTTACCTGCGTTCGGGCGGTTTTTTGCACATAGACGACAACTACGGGATGAAACCTTACATAACCCGTGAAATTGGCCGCCTTTTCCCTGGAAAGGAATTGGAGGAACTGGGAACGGACCATCCCATTTTCCAGGGGCCCTACCCCTTTCCCAAAGGACTCCCCAAAATTCACGAGCACGATGGCCAGAGACCCCAGGCCATGGGCATCTTCCATGACAACAGACTGGTGCTGCTGCTTACCCTGGAATCCGACCTGGGCGACGGTTGGGAAGATCCCAGCGTGCACAATGACCCCGAGGAAATAAGAAGAAAGGCCCTGGAGATGGGGGCAAACATCATATCTTATGTGTTTAAAAATTAAGCGATGAACTCCAACGTCATATCCAAAGGAATCTTAAAGGCCATTGCCGTGCTGGTGGCCGTGGGCGGGGTGCTTTACTTTCTCTATATGATCCGCTCCGTCTTGGTCTATTTGGCCCTGGCGGCCGTCATTGCCTTGATCGGACGGCCCATTGTGCTTTTTCTGAGGAGAAGGGCGCGGTTTCCCAACGTGCTGGCCGTGGTCTCCACCATGACCCTTATGGTGGGGCTTTTGGTGGGCCTGGTGGCCCTGTTCATTCCGTTGCTCACGGAGCAGGGCAAGAACCTTTCCCTGCTCAACATAGACGGCCTACAGCGCAACCTTAACAGCCTCTACCTTGAAATAACCCAATATTTTGGCATGACCGACAATACCGTACAGGCCGTCTTAAAGGACACGGAGCTGGAAAAGGATATCCTATCTGGCCTGGACCTGGGCTTTATCCCCGATTTTCTGAACAGCCTGCTCACCATCCTCAGCACGGCCAGCATTGGACTTTTCTCCGTTTTGTTCATTTCCTTCTTCTTTCTCAAGGACAGCAAATTGTTTCAGAACGGACTCCTCACCTTTGTACCCAATGACAAGGAGCACGGCACCATCAATTCCCTGGAAAAGATCAAGAACCTCCTGTCCCGCTATTTTGTGGGGCTATTGTTGCAGATTTTCATCCTCTTTGTCATCTACACCATTGTCTTGTTGATCGTGGGCATTGAAAATGCCATAGTGATCGCCTTTTTATGTGCGCTTTTCAACATCATTCCCTACATAGGCCCCATCATTGGCGGGGTGCTCATGATCTTGCTCACCATGACCACCAACTTGGGAATGGACTTTAGCACCGTGATCCTCCCCAAGACAGGTTATGTGCTCATTGGCTTGGTGGTGGGCCAGTTGGTGGACAATTTTTTCTCACAGCCGTTCATCTTTTCCAACAGTGTAAAATCGCACCCCTTGGAAATTTTTCTTGTCATCATCATCGCGGGGCTGCTCTTTGGGGTGGTGGGCATGATCGTTGCCGTACCGGGATACACGGCCATAAAGGTGATTTTAAAGGAATTTCTATCGGACAACAAGATCGTGCGCTCCCTTACCCAAAACCTCTGACCCACCGTGAACGCGCTATTGTTACAGCCCAAGGTACAGGCCTACATCCAGGCCCACTTGGCCCATGACCCCCTGTCGCTCGTCTTTAAAAAGTCGGCCTTTGCCGGAATATCCCAAGCGGAGATCGTGGAGCAACTGGCCTCCAAACAGCGCATAGAAAAAAAACTGCCCACTTGGTTTGCCCACGATCAGGTATATTACCCCAATAAGCTCCATCTTTCCCAAAGCTCTTCGGAAATCACGGCACAGTACAAAGCCTCCCTGGTGCAGGGCGATTGCCTGGCAGACCTCACCGGTGGTTTTGGGGTTGATGCCCTGGCCTTCTCAAAGGTGGTGAAACGGGTGGTGCACTTGGAGCGGGACCAAAACTTGGCGGCGGTGGCCAAGCACAATTTCCGGGTGCTGGGCGCAAAAAATGTGGAGAGCTTCACGGGGGACGGAATGGAATGGCTAAAAACCCAAGAAGGGAAGTTAGACTGGCTCTATGTGGACCCTTCCCGTCGCGACTCCCGGAAAAAAAAAGTTTTTTTGTTGACGGACTGCACCCCCAACGTCGTCGCCGCGCAGGAAATGCTCTTGGGCAAGGCAGAAAAGGTCTTGATAAAAACGGGCCCTTTACTGGATCTTAGCGCGGGCCTGGACCAGCTGCGACATGTAAGGGAAATCCACATTGTGGCCGTCCGCAACGAGGTAAAGGAGGTGCTATGGTGGTTGCAGCGGGGAGCAGCTGAAACGCCGTTGGTAAAAACCATCAATGTTACCACAGCGGGGGCACAGCGTTTCAACTTTTTTTTAAAGGACGAGGCCCTGGCGGCACCAAAATTGGGCCCCGTGGGCCACTATCTCTATGAGCCCAATGCCGCCATCCTCAAGTCGGGCGCTTTCAATATCCTTTCCAAAGCCCTTGACCTTGTAAAGTTGCACCCCCATTCGCATCTGTACACATCGAAACACCTTCTTGATTTTCCCGGCCGTGTCTTTAAGGTAAACCAAGTGCTCCCCTATTCCAAAAAAACCATTAAAGCGCTTGGTTTAAAAAAAGCCAATATCACGGTACGAAACTTTCCGCTATCCGTGGCGGCATTGCGAGAAAAAACGGGCTTAAAGGAGGGCGGGGAGGATTATCTATTCTTTACCACCAATATGCACAATAAATTACTCATTGTGATAGGCTTGAAGAGCGGCTAGCATCTTGGGGGATGTTGGTAAAACCTCGACCACATAAAGACGAACCCCAAGCATCTACTACAAAGAAATAGTAAGGCCGTAAGATGTTTCAAAAAAGGCAGGTTTTTAACATCCATTAAGATTGTTTTAGGATACTCACGTTAAAGTTTCGAACAACAAGAAAAAGGCGCCTTTTTCATAATAAATTATATAAGTTGAATAATTACAATGACTTAAGACGAACATTCTCAATTTAAAATATGGATTTTTAACAATACCTAAAACACCATCAACTTTTAAATTTGGTCTTTAACACAAATTTGTAGTATTATTACATTTGATTTACAGCTTGCTTAACAATTAAGGAAAGGATTTGGATTGTTATTCAAGTAACAAAATCTGCAAAAAATCATTTAAAACTAACAAACAACAACAGGAATGATGAACAAATTAATTTTTAAGACATGTTTGGCTATGGCGGCCCTGTTTACTTTTGCATCTTGTCAAGAGGATTCAGATGAGCGCCTAGAAATAAGTTTGGAGGGCAGGGGCACTGTGGTGGATGCCATTGTCAGGAATTCCACCGTTTCCACTTTAGAGAGTGCTTTGGGCGTGGCAACGGGCAATCTCACTGAAACATTGAATGGCACAGGACCGTTCACGGTCTTTGCCCCAAGCAACGATGCTTTCAACAATCTGGCGGAAAGCTTGGGCCTTGAAGATGGTGCCGCGCTTTTGGAAGTGGTTGATCCAGATTTATTGTCTCAGATTTTAACCTACCACGTGGTCGCCGGTCAAGTGGCTTCTACAGACTTAACGGATGGAGGTACTGTTACCACGGTACTGGGTGATGACCTTACCGTTTCTTTATTGGAAGATGGTGGTGTGGCCTTATTTGATGCCAGTAAGCTGCCCGAGACAGATACCCAAGCTCTCGTTACCTTGGCAGATCAAGAGTTCAACAATGGCATTGTACATTTTATTGACAAGGTACTTTTGCCCAAAGCTGCCATTGACGCTCTTGATGTTGATGTACGTCCAAATATAGTGGAATGGGCCGTAAGCACCCCGGACCTCAGCATTTTGGTCGATGCCTTGGTTTTAACGGATTTGGTTGATACGGTTAGTGAGCTGGATTCAATCACTGTTTTGGCGCCTACCAACCAAGCCTTCAGTGATTTACTGGATGCATTGGGAGATGATTACAACAGTTTGGAAGATTTTGACAACGATACTGAAATAGCCTTGTTGGGAGACGTCCTAAAATACCACGTATTGAATGCGCGGGTAGGATCTACCGACTTGGCCCCCGGGGAAGCAGCAACAGTGCTCGAAGACAATGCCATTACCATAGTGGCCAATGGGCAAGGGTTTGAGTTCGGAGATGCCACAACAACAAATGCAGGCATAGTTACTGCGGACATCGATGGGTCCAATGGTTTTGTGCACATAGTGGATAAAGTGTTGTTGCCAGAAGCAGCGTTGGACTTTCTTGCCCTTTTGGCGAGTGACGATCTGGCCACGATTGTTGTCGAAACTCCGGCCCTTAGTGTTCTTGAAGAAGCACTCATCGCCACGGATCTTGTAGCTGTATTTGTGGACAACACTAACATCGCTGACCCGGATGCCACAAATTTCACCTACGATAATCCTGTAACGGTGTTTGCCCCAACGGATGATGCTTTTGTGGCGCTTCTGGAGGTTTTGGGAGATGACTACACTAGCATTGCCAGTTTTGACACAGAGGCAGAACTACAGCTGCTTACCGATATTCTTTTGTACCACGTGGTATCCGGAAAGGTTACCAGCGACCAGCTCGCAGAGGGCCCTGTAACGACGGTTGGCGGAAGTGATATTGATATTATTGCCCAACTGGGTGGTACTGGATTTGTTATTGGCGATGCCACCAATGATGTGAACGCAACCATAGCAATTCCAGATGTCTTGGCCAGAAATGGAGTGGCCCACGTAATTGATAAGGTCTTACTGCCGCAGGCGGCCATCGATTTTGTGAACTCCTTGGATTGAACCAAAAAGGCTAGAATTCTTTTGTAAACAAAAACCCTGCCACAACTCTTTCGTTGCGGTAGGGTTAACTAAAAGAGACAATCGCATTGGGCCATATTATAACTGTTCGGGAAAATCAAATTCCACTGTACACTCAGGATCAGCTTAAGGGCAACATTCGTTTTATTCCGTTTCTCCTTAAAAATCGAAATCTTGAAATAAAACGTACTATTCTTAAACCCTTAATTAGAAATGAAAATTGTGACTGTACGGACTTATAAAAGGAGTCTTTTAAGGCGACTGGATATTTTTAATTTGGGGTGAGCAACAGAGACCCGCCGGTGTATATCAATTAGCTATTCCAAACATAAAATGACAAACAAGAATTTTAGTGTTTTACTGGGCAAGATAATGCCATTGAGCCCAAGCGAACACGAAGCGCTGAATTTTTTATAAACTAACAAACAACAAGGATGATGAATCTAACAGATGATTACAACTCGGTACGTTCAAAAGGCGCCTGGCGCACTTTTGGAATCGGCATCTTGTCCCTCGTATTTTGCCTGGGCACCCAGCTTGTCAGGGCAAATGCAGGAACAAGTTTAAATGAGCCCAGGGAAATGGGCTTGCAGAGCACCATCACGGGAACGGTCTTGGATGAGAACGGGGCACCACTGCCAGGCGCCAGTGTGGTGATCAAGGGAACCACCACCGGTACCCAGACCGACTTTGACGGTAACTTCAGTATTGAGGCCAATGCAGACGACACCCTGATTTTCAGCTATGTGGGCTATGCCTCACAGGAGATTGCCATTGACGGTCAAACCTCGCTCTCCATCTCCATGGCGGTAGATGCCGCAGCCTTGGATGAGGTGGTGGTAGTGGGCTATGCCGCCCAGACCCGTGGAGACCTCACCGGTTCCGTATCTTCCGTAGATGTCTCGGAAGCGGTAAAACAACCTTTGGTGAACGTGGCCGAGGCCTTGGAAGGTAGGGCCACAGGGGTGAGCATTACCAATGCCGGTGCCCCGGGCGGCACCCCAATTGTGCGGATTAGAGGCTTTGGCACACCCAACAACAACAACCCACTCTACATCATTGACGGATTACAGACCCAAGATGGTAGCATCCTCAACAACATTAACCCAGCAGACATTGACCAGATCAACGTGTTAAAGGACGGTGCGGCCTCCATTTATGGGGCAAGGGCCTCCAATGGGGTCATTATCGTGACCACCAAAAATGGCAACTACAACCAAAACAAGTTGAGTGTCTCTGTGGAAGCCTACACCGGTTTTTCCCAAGTGACCAATCTGCCCGATATGCTCAATGCAGAGCAATTGGGCGATGTGATCTACGTTAGCAAGCTCAACGATGCCATCAGGACAGGGGCACCTATTGCAGACATACGGCATCCACAATATTTCCCCAACGGGGGCAATCCCGTGGTGCCCTCCCAATTGGTTGGCGTAACGCTTCAAGGCACGGGCGAAGCTGTGGATGCACCCGTGAGACCGGGCGGCACCAATTGGTTGGAAGAAATTTTCAGAATGGCGCCCACCCAGAATTTTTCGGCCACGGTTTCCAATGGCGGGGAGCGGGGCAAATACTCCTTTAGTGCGGGCTACCTCAACAGGGAGGGCATTCAATTGAATACCGGATTCAAGCGTGGACAAGTGCGCTTTAACTCGGAATACAAAGTAACAGACAGGCTTACCGTTGGGGAAAACGTCAACATATCGTTTGGCAATACCAGATTGGCCGGCAACAACACCTCCATGGCCATGCGGATAAGCCCCTTGGTGCCCGTGCGCGATAGCCAGGGACGCTTTGCTGGGACCTACAACAACGCTCGCGGCCTTTCCAATGCGGAAAACCCCGTGGCCAATTTGGCTCGGAACTCAGATGATTTTTCCAAGCAGACACGCATCCTTGGGGACATCTATGCCAATCTGGAACTGGCCGATGGACTCAATGTCAGGACCGTTTTGGGAGGCGATATCAATATCATCAATCAGCGTGATTTCCTGGCCAGGGACCCTGAATCCGCAGAACCGCGTGCCACCAACTCGTTGCGCGAACGAAACGCTCAATTTTACAACTGGGTCTGGACCAACACCTTGAATTACGTCAAAACCTTTGGTAAGCACAATATCAATGCCTTGGTAGGATTGGAGGCCACCAGGGGAACGGGCAAGAGCTTGGAAGTTTCGGCAACGGGTTTCCTTTTTGAGACTCCGGATTTTTATCTGTTGGACAACGCATCCGGATCGCCCATTGTAAACCCAGGAGAAACCTATGATTTTGAAAATACGCTTTCTTCCGTGTTCGGTTCGGCAAATTATTCCTATAACAACAAGTATTTGGTCACGGCCACCCTGAGAAGGGATCGCTCTTCCAGATTTTTGGGAGACAAACAGACCGGGATTTTCCCTGCCTTCAGTGCCGGATGGAACATTAGCAATGAAGGGTTCTTTCCCCAGGACGGATTCGTTAACCGTTTGAAGCTTAAGGCCAGTTGGGGCGCCATGGGCAACCAGGAACTGCCGGCGAGCAACCCTACCAGAAACATCTCAAGCCTAAACAACCAGTTGGCAGACTACGCCTTTACAGGAAGTGGTAGTGCCGCAACGGGTGCCCTGCTTTCCCAAGTGGGCAACCCCAATTTGGGCTGGGAGACCACCGAGTCGTTTAATGTGGGTACGGAAATAGGGCTGTTGAACAACACCTTGAATTTCTCCTTGGAATACTACCGCATCACCACCCAGGATCTGATCGCTCAGGATTTAACCATCATAAGCGATACCGCCATAGATGCCAATCCTCCTTTCACAAACATTGGTAGTTTTCAAAATACCGGTTTTGATTTTACGGCCTCTTATTTCAATCAGACCAGTGACGACTTCTCCTTTGGGGCAGATCTAAACCTGTCCACCGTGAGAAACGAGGTACTGGAACTTGCGAGCGAATTTCAATTGGGTAACCGTTTCCGCTCTGGCGTCTTCAACAGGACACAGGTAGGGCAACCCTTGGCCTCCTTTTTTGGTCTTGAAAACAATGGAATTTACCGTAGTGAAGCCGAAGTGGCAGCAGGACCGGACCAAGGCTTTCCCAACGATGGCGCCGGTGTGGGCCGTTTGCGCTTTGTGGACCAAAACGGGGATGGGGTGATCAACGATGATGACCGTACCTTCATTGGAAGCCCGCACCCAGATGTGATCTTGGGCCTTAACCTGAGCGCCAATTACAAAAACTGGGACATTAGCTTGTTCTTCTCAGGGACCATTGGAAACGATATTTACAACTTTGAGCGCATTTACACGGACTTTGGCACCTTCCCAGATGGTAACCGCAACGTGAGGGTCTTGGATGCTTTTCATCCTGTAACTAACCCCAGTGGTTCGGCCCCTGCCCTGAGCTTTGGTGTCTTGAACGGGGAAACCAGTCCCAACTCCTTCTTTGTGGAAGATGGCTCCTTTGTTCGCCTCAAGAACCTTTCCATTGGCTACACCTTCCCCAACATCCTCACGGACAACTGGGGCATAGACAACCTAAGACTGTATGTAAACGCAAACAACCTGCTCACCATTACCGGTTACAATGGTCTGGACCCAGAAATTCGTCCAGCCAGCGATACCAGTGCCTTGACCTTGGGTGTGGACGACAATACCTTTCCTTTGGCAAGAATTTTTACCTTTGGTGTTAATTTAAAATTGTAATAAAATGAAAATTGTAATAAAATGAAAAAGAGACTAATTTATGTTTTTGCCGCCTTGATCGGGATGTATTCCTGCGGTGACGACTTTTCGGAGACCCCGGCAGTAGGGGCATTGAGTGATGAAGCCTTGGCCAACACCTCGGGTGTGGACCTATTGCTAACCGGAGCCTATTCCGCTCTGGACGGCAACCGCAACAACAGGCCCGGAAACCAGTTTGGCGTAAGCGCGGACAACTGGTGGCTGGACGTGATGTCCGACGATGCCCACAAAGGCAGTAACGATGCGGACCAGGAAGAACTCTTCCAACTGGAAACCAATGACATTCGTACCGTGAACAGCTATTTTAGGGCCAAGTTTGCCGCCCTGTACGCGGGAGTGAACCGGGCCAATGCCGCTTTGAACGTGATTCAGGGGATAGATACCAGTACCCTCTTGCCCTTGGAAGCAGAGAAGCTGACCCAACAAGAAGGTGAGGCCAGGTTCCTGAGGGGGCACTACTACTTTGAACTCACCAAAATCTTTGGCAACGTCGCCATCATAGATGTGGATGATTTTAAGGAATTGGAGTTCAATCAGCCCAATGATGGGCCCGCTTGGGAACAAATTGAAAGCGATTTCCAATTCGCCATTGACAACCTGCCGGCCGTAAGGGCAGACCAGCCCGACCCGGGAAGGCCAACCGCCGTGGTGGCCAAGGCCTTTTTGGGGAAGGCCCACCTGTTTCAGCAAGACTACACGCTGGCCTTGACCTTGTTGAACGAAGTGATCAACAGTGGCGAGTTTTCCCTGAACCCCGAGTTCTTGGACAATTTCACCACCTCGGGCGAAAACAGCCCAGAATCGGTCTTTGCCGTACAGTTTGCCGCCGATGACGGTTTTTCTTTCAACGGAAACATTGGCAGCACCTTGAACTTTCCCGGTGGAGGCCCCTTCGGCTCTTGCTGTGGGTTCTATATGCCCACCATTGACCTGGCCAATGCCTACCAAGTAGATCCGGCCACAGGTCTGCCCATGCTGGATATGGCGGACAACCTGCCCGTGTTCAAGAACGATTACAACATCCAATCCGATCAGGCCTTTGAGCCGGACACCACCACCCCGGTGGATCCACGTTTGGATTATACCGTAGGGCGCAGGGGCATTGATTACAATGGCTTTGGAGAACATATTGGCAAGGAATGGATCCGCTCCGCACCCGTGGATGACATATCCGGGCCATATCTCCCCAAAAAGAGCGTGTACCAACAAAGTGAGATCGGTGTGAGCCGAGGCCAAGGCGGCTGGGGCGAAGAGCGCTCCGGACTCAACTACAACATCATGCGCTTTTCAGACGTGCTCTTGATGGCCGCGGAGGCCGCCGTGGAAACCGGTGATCTGGCCACGGCCCTTAACTACGTGAACCAAGTTAGGGAACGTGCCGCCAATACCTCCGTTGTCCAGGCCGTGGATGGCAGTGGGCCTGCGGCCAATTACCAAATTGGACTGTACCCCGCCTTCCCGGATGCCGATTTTGCCAGGGATGCCGTGCGCTACGAGCGCCGTTTGGAATTGGGCATGGAAGGACACCGCCTATTTGATCTAAGAAGGTGGGGCGTTACCACTGAGGTACTGCCTACCTACTATGCCAACGAGACCCGTGTCATTGAGAATTTTGGGCCAAAAGTGCTGCCCTACCAGCCGCATTTTGACCTTTCTCCCATTCCAATTGACGCCATCGATTTAAGTGGGGGCATCCTCACCCAGAATCCAGGTTATTAAAAACTTGGGTCACATCCAAAAAAAAAGGGACGCCGATCGGGTGTCCCTTTTTTATTTAGGGCAGGACCACAACCAAATGTTAAGGCGGAAGTTCAAAAGCATGTTAATTATTTTTTCATGCTGTCCCTTTGGGCTATTTTTACTCAACTATAAAGCACCGTGGCCAGATGGCCCCACACGCCCAGAAAAGGGCTGTGGCCAGATTAAAAAATAAACCTAAAATATTTGTGCAAACCAATATGCAGTGAGGAGACAAACCCAACACCGTGCCGCTGACCATACGCACAAAATCGTTGGAAACAGCATTGCAACGCCATCCCTTGGCACGATTGCCATAGGGATGCCATCTTACAAAGTACCCATGCCAAAGACCTTTCGCCCCTTTTCTTTGATCCTTTTTTCCGCCGTGCTCCTTGCCTTCTTGGCCTGTGAACAAAAAGCGCAAACCGTGTTTGTCCAGGTAGGCCCTGAAAAGAGTTCCATAGATTTTAACAATGTGATCGTGGAGACAGACAGCTTCAACATCCTGAACAATGAATACATTTTCAATGGTGGTGGGGTGGCCGTGGGCGATTTTAACAATGACAACAGACCCGATATCTTTTTCAGCGGCAACCAGGTAACGAATCAATTGTACCTGAACCAAGGCAACATGGCCTTTAAAAATGTGTCTCAAGAGGCCCAAATTGAAGCACCCAACAAATGGAACACCGGCATTGCCCTGGCCGATGTGAATTTGGACGGTTTTCTGGACATCTATGTTTGCTCTGCCATGCTCCCTTCCGATCAAGAACGCCAAAACCTGCTGTTTGTTAACCAGGGCCCCGATGAAAACGGGGTGCCCACCTTTAAGGAAATGGCAGAACGCTACGGCATTGCCGGAAAGGAAAACAGCATGCACGCCACTTTTTTTGATTATGACAAAGACGGACTGCTAGATCTTTATGTCCTGAACAACGTGGACATACACCATTTGCCGGCCAATTACCGGGAGAAGATCACCGATGGCTCGGCAGAAAGCAACGATCGCCTCTATCGCAACAAGGGCAATGGCACTTTTGAAGACGTGACCCTAAAAAGCGGTATTACCATTGAGGGCTATGGCTTGGGCGTGGTCATTTCCGATATAAATTATGATGGCTGGCCAGACATCTACGTGAGCAATGACTACCTTACCAACGATGTTCTTTACATAAACAACCAAGACGGCACCTTTACGGACCGCATTGGCTCCTTTGTAAAGCATCAGAGCAAGTTTTCAATGGGAGTGGATGTGGCCGACTACAACAATGACGGCCACCTGGATATCGTTACCCTGGACATGCTCGGGGAAACCAACCTCAGGGCCAAGACCACCATATCCATGACCAAATATGCCAATTATATCTTTAACGAAAAGTTTGGGTATGATTACCAATACAGTCGCAACATGCTACAAATGGGCAACGGCCCTGGAGTGCCTTTTAGCGAGATCGGGCTCATGGCCGGCGTGGCCCGTACAGATTGGAGCTGGTCTCCCCTATTTGCGGATATGGACAATGACGGCCACAGGGACCTCTTGATCACCAACGGCTTTCCCAGGGACATTACCGACCTGGATTTTGGCGATTTCAAGTTTAACATGAGCCGTTACCTGAGTCCCGCCAAACTGCTGGATTCCATTCCCCAGATCAAAATTCCAAACTACGCCTACCAGTACAAGGGCAAACAACGGTTCCAGGACGTCAGTGCGGCATGGGGTCTGGACATCGACTCCTTTTCCAATGGGGCGGCCGTCGCCGATCTGGACGGTGATGGGGACCTGGACTACGTGGTGAACAACATTAACGATGTGGCCTTTCTTTTTGAAAATCAAAGTGACGCCATGGCCCAAAACCAAAACGGTTTTTTAAGGATGTCCTTGGCCGGTCCGGGAACCAATCCGTCCGGTATTGGCACCAAGGTGGTACTGCGCTTTGCCGATGGCACCATGGGGTACCATGAACATTATCTGGGCCGCGGCTATATGAGCACCATCGAGGACAAGATCCATTTTGGCCTGGGCAAACACAGCGAGGTGGCCGCAGTGGAAGTACTTTGGCCAGACGGCAAATACCAAGTGCTGAAGAATGTGCAAAAAGACACCCTGCTGGCCCTGGACCACAAAAATGCCCGGGACGTGGCCTTGGCCAGTTTGGATTATCCCCTGAGCGTCCCGGAACGGGATGCCATCTTCTCCGAAATCTCCAAAGAACTTGGAATGGCGCATGCCCACCAGGAAGACGACAAAGTGGATTACGATGTGCAGCGCACCCTTCCACATAAACTCACCCAGAACGGCCCTTGCCTGGTCAGTGGCGACCTCAATGGGGACGGCACGGAAGATATTGTCATTGGCAGTTCCGCGGGATATGAACCCCTTATCTTTTTTCAAAAAGAGGATGGCACCTTTTATGGCGCCCCCTTACTTGCAGAAGGAAGCCTGGCCCCTTATGAACAAGAGGGCATGGCCCTTTTTGATCTGGAGAACGACGGCGATCTGGACCTTTACCTTGTATCCGGAAGCAACGAGTTCATGCCCAAGGAACAGCACTTGTACACAGATGTCCTGTTGGTGAATGATGGGCGCGGCAATTTTAGTCTGAAACCTAGTGCCCACCCAAACATCAATACCAGTGGTGCCGTGGTCAGGGCGGCCGATTTTGATCGGGACGGTTACACCGACCTCTTTGTGGGCGGGCGTACCCCATTCGCAAAATATCCCATGCCCGAGCGCAGCTATCTCTTAAAAAACGACAAAGGCAACCTAAAGGACGTTACCGAAACTTGGGCACCGGAACTGGCCCAGGTGGGGATGGTCACAGATGCGCTTTGGGAAGACCATAATGCAGATGGTCTGCCGGATTTGATCGTGGTGGGAGAACTGATGCCCATTACCGTTTTTGAGAACAGGGCATCCACATTGAACAAGGTGGCCCTAAGCGGGCTATCGTCCACATTGGGTTGGTGGGAAAGCCTGGCACCCGGAGATTTTGACAAGGATGGGGATACGGATTTCATCGTGGGGAACATGGGGGCCAACAACCCCTACCAACCATCCAAAGAACAACCCGTAACGCTCATTGCCAAGGACTTTGACAACAACGGCAACATTGACCCCATTACTTTTGCCCATTACCGAAAAGATTTTGAAAGCGATGTTAAGGAAGCCTTTCCCACTAGTTTCTGGGGCGATATCAAGGGACAAAGCTTGCTGTTCCGTTCCAAGTACAACAGCTACAAGGCCTATGCCAAAGCCAATGTTAACACCTTGCTCACGGAAGAAGAACGAACAGGGGCGCTGCAACTGCAGGGAAACCACGACCGTAGCGTATATGTTGAAAATCTCGGGGACGGCACCTTTGCCCTGCACGACCTGCCCTGGGAGGCCCAATTGGCTCCCGTGAACGATATGGCCGTTTTGGACCAAAACAACGACGGTAACCTGGATGTCTTGCTCATTGGCAACAACTTTGGCACCGAAGCCTTTTTTGGCCGCCAAGATGCGCTCAACGGATTGGTGCTGCAAGGCGATGGTAAAGGCAATTTTAAAAGTGTCCCCACCAACGAAAGTGGCTTTTTGGTTAGGGGCGATGCCAAGGCCATAGCAATGGTGAAAGCCGCCCCACCAAAGAACCGACCCTACATTGTGGTGGGCCAAAATAGGGACAGCCTGCTGGTATTTCAGCAAAATTGACCTTTGATCATCTCCCGCTCCGGCCGTTTACGGGCCAGGGGACCTAAGTGCTCGAATGCCATGAACAGCTCATTGATGAAACACTACCCTTTTACCGTTTTTTTTTTGGCAACGATGCTGTTTTCCTGTACCCCGGCCAAAGAAAAAAGGGCCATTGCCCTTTACGAGGCCCAATGTGCCAGCTGCCACCTGGCCCCAAAGGTGAACGAGCTGCCCAAACACCTCTGGAAAGAGGCCGTGTTGCCGGAAATGGCGGCAAGAATGGGCCTGATCACCAAGGACAACAACCCCTACCACGGCCTTTCCTTTGAAGAACAAGGGGCCAGGATGGCCACTGGGGTATTTCCGGAACGGCCCCTGATCTCCGTGAATGATTGGAACACGCTCCAAGAGTACATTATAGCGCTGGCACCGGATTCCCTGCCTAAAGCCATTAGGCCCACGGTGCCAAAAAGCCTGACCCAGTTCAGCGCCAAAACCGTGGATGTCTATGAGGGCAAGGGCGCTAGCCTCTCCTTTTTGGAATATGACCAACAGCAGCAAGAACTGGTGCTGGCCAACCTCAAAGGTGCCATAAAAACCTACGGGGGGGCCACGGGCCAAGTAACGGATGTGGACCGTACCGGACGCGCCGTTACTTCCTTTATCTCCAAGAACCAAATGCAGTACACCACAGAAGTGGGCTTCCTAAACCCCTCCGAAAGACCAAGGGGCGCCCTGCACATCCGTACGGACTCCCAAGCGGTGTCCCTGCCCTTTGTGCTGCACCGACCGGTGCATACCTTGGTGGAAGACCTCAACGCAGACGGAAATGACGAGATTGTGGTCTGTGAATTTGGGCACCTCACCGGCGCATTGTCGCTTTTTGTAAAAAAAAACGGCCTCACCTATGAGAGGCGAACCCTTTTGGATTTGCCCGGTACCGTGCGCTCCATGGCCAGGGACATGAACGGGGACAACAAACTGGACCTGATCGTGATGACCACCCAAGGCAGGGAGGGCATCACCATTTTTCACCAAGGGGAAGACTTGCAGTTTTCCCCCGAAACCGTGCTCCAATTCAGTCCCATATACGGGTCTAGCTGGTTTGACCTGGTGGATTACAACAAAGATGGACTGTTGGACATCATTACCGCCCACGGGGACAATGCGGACAAGAGCTATGTGCAAAAGCCCTATCACGGCATCCGCATTCACATCAATCAAGGACAGAACGTGTTTCAAGAACAGTACTTTTACCCCCTCAATGGGGCCACAAGGTTCGTGGCCAAGGATTTTGATCAAGACGGAGACGTGGATCTGGCCCTTTTGGCCACCTTTCCCGACTACGAGAACAGACCCAACGCAAGTTTCACCTACCTGGAAAACCTGGACAGCGAAGCCTACCAATTTCAAGACTTTGTCACGGAGCATGCCAAAGAAGGCCGGTGGCTGTTGATGGACTCCGGTGATGTGGACCAAGATGGGGACCAGGACATTGTGCTCAGTTCCTTCACATACGGCTTTACCCCCGTGCCAGAAGACCTGGCGAACCTATGGAACCAGTCTTCCACGGATCTGTTGCTCTTGGAGAACTTGTTGAAATAAAGCGTTCCTCGATCACAAGCCTTTAACCCAGTCTCGTCGCACGGATCACAAAAGCGAGCAGGGATGGTTCCAGGGTTTATTTTATGGCCCGCAGACCACACCGCAACTCTGGTGGGAGCCAACTTACCATAAAACAGGTGTTCTTTTTTCCTGTCGGGGTCCAAGGCCCTGTACCATCAAACAAAAAACACCGTTCTTTTATCTATACAGGGTAAAATGACCAAAATAGCGCTGTTTGCTCTTATCATTGGCGTTTACCTCGTACCAATAATCACCGGTGGGCACTTCTTTGCCATCGTAGGTGCCGTCCCAGCCCTTCACCTCTTGGAGAATGGCCACCACCCTACCGTAACGGTCGTATATTTTCACCTCCAGATTAGGAAAGAACTCCCAGCCCCTGGGGAACCAATGGTCATTGAGGTTGTCCCCGTCCGGGGTAAAGAAATTGGGGAATTCCAGCATACCGGTAAACTCAAAAGGCATGCTGACCTCTACCGTGCAGCCATTTTGATCCACGGCCCGTACCACTACCACCATGCTTTCATTGGTGGTAAACACGTTCTCCTCCCCATAAGATTCCCCGTTGAAGAAATATTCATAACCGCCAAACCCACCTTCTGCCGTGGCCACCAACTCGTTGGGCCCTGTTTTGTTCACCGTTAAGGTCAAGGGTTCATAGGGATCTATTGTAAAGTCGACCCTATTGGTACAGCCATTGAAGTGGTACACATACACCGAATGGTCCCCGGGGGGAAGATCGCCCCAAGAGTAGGTCTCCCCTGCCATGGCACTGCCAGCATCCGTAGGGTCTTGGGGGTTAAGCGCGAACAGAACCTCTCCCAACATACTCTGATCTTGCAACACCACGGTGGCCGTACTGTTGGGGAAAATTCCCTCGCAGCCATACGCCACACTTGCTTGCGCATTGAGGTCCACCCCAATATCTATGGTGATGACCTCCATTGTTTCGCACCCGTTGGCATCCTGCACCACCAAAACGTAAGAGGCGCCGCCCTGGAGGTCTTCCAGTGGCTGCCCCAAGAAAGGGGCGAATGCTTCGGTGCCGCGGGCATCCACGGGTTCCAGCATCTCAAATGTAAAGAGATAGTAGGGTGTGCCGCTCACCGCCGAATCGTTAAAAGGTGTACCGCCGGAGATATTGAAGGCCACCCTGCCATCATTGGCACCAATACAAAGCTCCGGATCGGTGCTGATCCCGTCAATGGACAAGGGATCGGGTTCGGGGACCATGATGACATCCTTCTCAAAACATCCGTTCTCATCCTGTATCAAGATCTCATAACTACCAGCGGCCAGGTCGGTAAACGTAAATTGGCCCGGGGTGGATACATCCGAAAAGAATTCATTGAAATTGGGCGCTATGGCAAACTGCACCAAGCCCACCCCTCCGGACTGTACCTCTATGGTGATGCTACCATCTTCCCCACCATGGCAGGAAATGGGCGCGGGCGTGGCATTGAAAACAATGGGGTCCGGCCTGTTGACCACGAAGGGACCCGCCACATCCATGCAGTTGGCGCCACTGGTCACGGCAATATAGTATTCGGTATTGGGCGGCAATGCCTCAAAGGTGCCGTTGTCCTGTGGTCCCCGGAACAAGGTGGCGGTGGCACTGGGGCTGAAGCCATCCACCGGATCGCCAATGTATAGGGAGAACAAGTTGTTCCCCACCCCACCGTTGACAAAGGACTCTATACGGCCGTCCAGTTCTGAGGCACACGAAATGTCATCGGGAAGATTGGGCAACAAGGTAATACCGGTGGCATTGGTCATGGTGATGCCATTGGATCGTACCGCATTGCAACTGTTCAAGGTGGTTACCTTCCTAACATCAAATTGGTAGGTGATGCCCTGCACCCCGGGTATCAAGACCGAAGTTCCGGCAAGGGGCTGGTAAGGGCCCACCACCACACCGTTCTCCACGGGGGCGTATTCATAGGTAAAGCCAGCCTCAGGGTTTTCAATGGACAGGCGCATCTCTCCAATACCGCCGCAACCGGGAACTTGGGTCTGTACCAACAAGGGGGCCACGGGCGGGGGTGGATCTACAAAATAAGGATCCGTTACAAAAATACAGTCGTAGCTGGAAGACACCTCAATGGCGTACCAACCGGCGCTGATGAAACCACCGGTGGCCCCAATAAAGGTGGGGGTGTTCTGCAGCCCACTGGCAGACGCAATGTCCGTATTGTCATTGCCGTTCAAATAGAGCAGCCTATAATTGTACCCTGCTCCGGGAAACCCTCCCGTGGCCCCGGAGGTGGCCGTGATGGCATCTCCGGTACTGGGATCAAAGGCCTCCAACACCGCGTTGTTCCCGTTGGGACAAAGCAGGCCTTGTGGCTCGCGGATTCCGGCCAAAATCTGCGGTACTTCTTCCAGCTCCATATCAAACTGGGCCGTACAGCCTTCCACATCGCGCACTTCCACCCGATAAAAACCAAAGGAAAGTGCTGTAAACCCATCATTGGCCGAAAAGGGCGCCACTTCCGTGGTGTAGGTGGTTCCGCCATCACCGCTCAACAGCAGTCTGTATTCATAAGGGGCGTTGTCCCAACCACCACTTCCAATGGCCTCTATTTCACCCAGGTCATTGTTGCACCCCACATTGCCCACGGGCGTTGCCGAGACCACCAACGGACCATTGGGCGTTCTTATATTGGCCACATTGCTGTCATTGGAACAGAACGGGGAACCCGTGGCCACCACCTCCACCAAGAGATTGCCCCCAGGGAGACCGGTTATACGGGCCGGACCAACATTTGCCGTATCAAAGCTACCCGAGGCCAGGGAGGTTGTTTTTCCGAGGTCTGCCGCATCGTACACATTATACGTATAAGGGCCCGTATAATTGCCTACTTCTATGAACAGGGCCCCGTCCGTGGATCCAAAACAACTTACGGGCTCAGCTTCGGAAATGGACACGGTGGGAACTTCTGGCGGCACCACGGTATGCACGGGCATGGGATAGGTACAGCCGGTGTCATTATCCGTGATCTCAAAGAAATAATCGCCGGTATCCGGTAGAAAAACATCCACAAAATTGGTGCCTCCACTATTGGTCACCGGGGCCACTGGGCTTACGGACACCGTATTCACGGTAAAGTTGGCCGTACCGGTCACCTCAATGCGCACCCTTTCATCCGTTGCGCAGGTAAGCGGATCCACATCCACAATGACCGGAACCACATCGGTGGGCACGGCAATGGTGGGCACATTGAAGGTGGTCTGGCAACCATTGCCATCCACGGCGTACACCGTAATGTCCCTCGGGGAGCCATTGTCCACGATCTCAAAAGTGTTTGAAGTCTGAAAATTGGAGAAGCCCGTGATACTGTACTGGTAACCGGATCCCACCGTGCCCGGATCCACAACATTGACCGTGATGATCGTGGAGCTGAAACGATTGGCGCCAGGCTCACAGGCAAAGGGCGGTGCCGATGCCGTTATGGAAAAAGCCGGTGGCTCGCTGATCAGAACGTCCCTTTCATCGGTACATCCCAGGGCAGAGACCACTTGTACCACGTAGTTGCCCTGTGCCAGGCCAGCAAAAGACCCAGAAGTATTGGTTGCCACGGGAACGGCCGTAACAGCCAGGGGCAAACTGCCCGGGAACAGATGGTACGCCACGATACCGTCCACATCGCTCCCCGGGGCCAGTGCCACGTTGATGCTTCCATCATTGGCGCCAAAACAGCTGATGTCCGCCGCACCGGTACCGGTAATGAGCGGTAAGGTTGGGCTGGTACTGATAATATCGGTTACGGTGACCGTACAGTTGTTGGTGCCATCGGTGACCTGGTTGTCCGTTACCAGCACCTGATAGGCGCCCGCAACCAAATTGGTGAAGGTCCCTGAAGGGTTGGTGGTTATGGGGGTGCCGCCGGCATCCTGTAATTCAAAGGAGAAATCGCCACTGCCCCCGTTGGCCACAACGGTTATGATGCCATCGGCATCGGTACAGGTGGGGTCCGTGGAAAAGCCTCCGGAGGCCGAGAGCACTTGAAAAACCTCTGGTTCGGAAAAACCGGTACATCCGTTGGCATCGACAACGTCCACCCGATAGGTACCCACGCTGCCCACGGTGAACACGGCCTCCCATCTGTTGTCCACCGCATCGAAAACCCCAAACTGGCTCACACCGCCCAGTGTAAAATTGGGGGCATTGATATTAACCGGCATGTGCACCTCAATGGTAAAACTGGCGGCCGTAACGTCGCATTGGTTGCTTACATCAAATGTTGGGCCGGGCAGCGGGGGATCTTCCGTGACTATGGCCGTGGAAATCTGGAAGGCGCAATTCCTGGCATCCCGTACCCAGATGTCATAGGGAAGGCCCGGGGCCGGTGCTCCCGGTAAAATCACGGTGGAGGCATCCGTAAAATCGTCCGTTGGGTCCGTTGGGGTCAAGGTTCCGTCCACATCCACAGGGTTTCCAGCGGGCACATAGGCGTATTCGTAGGGACTTCCCGTGGCAAAGGGCGTACCACCACTACCGCGAACGGTGAGCTGCCCATCGGCATTACAGTTGGCATTGATGTTCTCAATGACATCCACCCGGGGCATATTGAGGACGGCATCCGTCCGGGCACCGTCTGAACACGCGGTGCCATTGTCATACACCAAAATACTGTAGGGGCCCTCAGGAACTTGATAGGTTTGCGTGGTCAGTGCCGTACTCTCCGAGAGAAACAGGGCACCTGTATCGGTATTCCTGATCTCAATGTCCAACATGCCCGTTGCCCCGGTGACCGTGTAGGTAAGGCCCACCAGATTGCCCGGGATGCAGGTGGCATTGTCAATGGCCAAAGAAACAGTTACGGGAGAAGGGCCGTCCGGCACCTCTATGACCTGTTCATAAACACATCCGTTGGCCGTGTCCACCACTTCCACGGTAAAGACCTCGCCCAGCTCAATATTGTTGAAACAGTGGCGCCTTACCGGGGTGGGTGGCGTTCCGCCCAGGGACACATAACTATGGGGGGGCAAGCTACCGTCCACCGTGCGTATGTCAAAAGGCCCAGTACCGCCCACGATATCCACGCAATAGGTAAAACCGCCCGGGGCGCAAGTGGGGGGCAAGGTGGTGTTGTCAGGGACTATGGCCACGGTGGCACTGCCCACATTTACGGTATCAAGGTCGGTACAGCCACGGGAATCCAGGGTAACCACGGTATAGGCCCCAGGCACAATGGCCGCATCCAAAATATCCAAAGGATAAACCGTGGTGGCATCGGTAACGATACGGGTAATCTCGTTGCCAAAATTATCTTCCACAATATAGGTAAATTCGGCAGTGCCACCGGATACACCGGATATTTGGATTCCCCCTGAGGTAAGGCCAACGGAACAAGTGGCATCAATGGGCGCCACGGTGGCATCGGGCACCGGTACCGGATCGGGCGTAATGCCCACATCCACGATGCCGGGAATGAGACAGCCCCTGCTGTCCTTCACCACATATTCGTACGTGCCCGCGGCAAGTCCAGAATATACGGTCTGGCTGGAATAGGCAAAAATGCCATCGTCCGAGGTACCATAGCTTAGGCTTCCATCGGGACCAAACTTTATCTCAAAAGGAGGTACGCCCATGGTGGGGTCTGGCCGTATTTCAATAAAACCGCTATTGGCATCCAGACAACTGGGGCCCACCGCACGATGGGTGGCCACAATGGTGGTGGGTTCTGCAAAAACCAGGGGTTCAGAGACATCGGTACATCCATTGTTGTCGGTGACCGAAACGGTGTACGTGCCATGTTGGCCCGAAGGAACCGTATAATTGAACGATCCGGAGGGCAGGGACAAACCAATGGAGCCCGGAACCGCTGTGCCGTTACGAAATACGGTGTAGCTGGTAGCGGAAAGATTGGTAATATCGCCCCCATTAACGGAAATGCGCATAAAGCCATTTCCACCGCAGGTAATCTCACTGACAAGGGAAAGCCCCACATTGAGTTGCGGCGGTATGGTGACCGATACTTGGGCACGGCAATTGTTGTCATCCTCCACTTCAATGTCGTAGGTTCCTGGTACCAAGCCCGTAAATGTTGGGCTTGGTTGAAACGTTCCGTTCTCTATGCGGTAGCGGTGCCCGGTTCCGCCTCCGGAAGACGCCACGGTGACCGATCCGTTGTTGGTGGGTGAAAAACAGAGGTCTGCACTGGCTATGGACAGTGTGGGCGGCGTGAGTTCCACAAGATCAAAGGTAAAGGTGTCCGTACAGCCTTCCGAATCTTCCACGGAGAGCACATAGGTTCCCGGCAAGGCCAAGTTGCCAAAGGTTCTCCCTGACCGTGGCCCGATGGGGGCTCCGGAAGGTGGTGTCAAGGTATAGCGGTATCCGCCCCAACCCCCTGTGGCATTGGCGCGCACCCTGCCCAAATTTCCGTTTGCGCAGCTCATTGGGGTCACCGTACTGCCGCTAAGGTCCAAAACGGCAGCCTCTTGGATATCAAAGGAAGCGGTGTCCGTACAACCCGTATCCACATCTGTTACGGTTATGGTGTACGTGCCGGGGCCGGACAAGGGAAGCGCCACCTCTGCATCATTTTGTGGTCCACCGGTAAATAATCCACCATTGATATCATAGGTGTAATTGTTGGCAAAACCATCCACTATAAAAGTGCCCGTACCGTCTGATGCCCCGTTGCATACCCGGAGATCGCCACCGGACTTCACCCTGACCCTTATGGAACTGATCACGGCGGGGCTGAATCCTTCCGTATAGGTGCAGCCATTGGCATCCGTGATTCGGAACATGTACGATTGGGAGGTGGATAGGCCCGTAAAAAGATCGTTGCCCCCATTGTCCACATAGGTGGGCGACATAATCTCGTACCGAACAATGGCAGCATTGGCAAAACCTGTCAACTGCACGTCAGAGGTCCCTGTGGCACAGTTGATGTTGCTCTGTACAAAATCGATATCGATGGGCGGATCGGTGGGCAAAATGTCAATGGGCGTCAGTGACAGGCGGCAACCACCTCCATCGCGAATGATGGGCGTATAGGTACCGGCGGGCAAGTTGGGATATGAGGTAAGGGTGGTAAAGTTAACCCCATCCAAGCTAAACGTATAGCCACTTCCAGAACCTCCGGTAAAGGGACCCACAAAGTCGATCTGCCCGCCAGTGGTGCCTCCAGTGCCGTCACAGGACACATCATTGACCTTGGTGGCCGTACCGGTAATGGCCCCAACATTGCTCACGGTAATGTCCGGAAAGCCCAGAGTACATTCAAACCCGCCTTGCTGGTAACGTACTTCCAGCTGATCGTACAGCGTACCGGTTTCTGTGGCCGGTACCGAAAGTTGGGGCGTTACCACCCAAGGGTCCGAGGCACTGGCCCTAAAACTGAGGTTATATCCGCGGGCATCATTTACGGTAAACACAATTTGCGCCCCACCATTGGTACAATTCCCGTCAGTGCCGCTCACCGAGATATCGGGGGGCAGCAGTTGCTCCACATTGCTACTGGCCGTGATGGTGCATCCGTTGGCATCGGTAATGAGGAAATCATAGGTGCCGGCGGCCAAAACCGTGTGTACAACCGTGCCCGTATTGGTCACCGCATCCCCAAAGGCCGGCTGCACCGGGCCTCCGTTCACCGTGTAGGTATAGGGGCCCACGCCTCCGTTGACGTTAAGGGTAATATCCACATCGGAGATGGTACTGCAGCCAAAACTGCTGTTTACCTCGGTAGAGGCATCCAAAGGGGAAATGCCCGCGCCAATGGTAAGCGGATTGCCAGAGGTGTCCAAACTTTGTCTCGGCGGGTCAATGCCACTGAGCGGGTCCCCGGTACATTGAAGGGTCTCCACCTGTACGGTATAGGTACCGAAACCCACCGCATTGAACGTATAGGGATTGTCCGGCACAAAAGCAGTGAACTCCTGCGCCGCGCCGCTGGAATTGATCAAGGTATATTTAAAGGGCCCCGGCACGTTGTTCACCGCTACGGTAATGGTTCCCGTGTCCCCGATGCAGAGGGCATCCGTGATGGTGGCCTCAATGTCCATATCCAATTGGGCAATGGTAATGGGCGCATAGGGATACTCACAGGTATTGGGGGTATTTTGCAATCTGGCAATGACCGTATAAGTACCCGCGGCAAGACCATTGAAAATGGGCCCTTGCCACGTAGCGCCCCCATCCATACTGTATTCATAGGCACTGGAAAGGTTGGTGATCTGTATGCGTCCCGGCACGCCACATATGGCATCCTGTTTAATGAAGGTTTGGGTAATGGTACTCTTCTTTACCTTAAAATAAAAGACTTGCCCATCGGCAATAACCCGGTATTCTGCCCCGATGGTTGCCGGAACGGCAGCGGCACTGAGCGCAAAGGTCTGCCCATTGCCCACCTGTGTATAGCAGGAACCGGTATTGGGACAATCCTCATTGATGTCCGGGGTACAGGAGCCCCCAAGAATTTCCCAGCTCACGGAACCGTAGGGCCCACCGGAAAGCGAAATCAAACGATCATCAGAATCGCCGCAGAGGTTGAAACGTGCCACACTGAACCCCTGAACACTGCAGCCCACCACCTCGTCGGCTCCTTGGATAATGGTAGAGAACAAGGGGGCAGCGGAAACTCCATTGGTATGGCTTTCTGTAAATGTGCGGTTGTTTTTTTCGGGTGATGGGAGCGCAGCGGCAACCTTTGTGCCAACCGTTTCACCCACCTCAACAATCATCCTGGCACGCTCCAGAAGTTCGGTTGCTTCGGAGTTTGCAAGAGCCGTGAAACCGATTACCGCAAAAGCGGTAAATAAGAGCACATACAAAGTATGCCACGGTTTTTTGGGAAGCATAGGTTAAGCTTGTTTATAGAACAACTCCTGATTTGGGGGCAGTTTTGTTATTCTTATTGTAAAAGTTTAAACGTATATCTCTAAGTTTGTTCGTAATCTCGTATTTTGTGACGATAATAATATTACTCTAACGTTGGGTCATGAAGAAAAGTATGCTTTTTATTGTTTTATTCGTTGTAATGCTCAATTTTTCCTGTGCGCAGGACGCTGAAAACAAGGTGATTACACCCGACAGCTTTCCCTTTACGGTAGAGCAGTTGGTCGATGAGCTCCAAATACCGTGGGGCTTCGCCTTCCTTCCTGATGGTAGCATGCTCATCACCGAAAAATCTGGCGATCTTATTCATTTTTTCGATGAAAAGCACACAAAAATTCTAAACGTACCGGAAATCTACCAACGTGGCCAAGGCGGATTGATGGATGTGATCCTGCATCCCGATTACGAAAAAAACGGGTGGCTGTATCTTAGCTATGCCTCTTCCGAAGGGGAGGGAAAAGGCGGTAACACCGCCATTATGCGTGCCAAATTAAAGGACGGTGCCCTAACGGACAGGAAAGTCCTCTACAAAGGGGAGGGCAACACCACCAAGGGACAACATTTTGGTTCCAGAATGGTGTTTGACAGGGACGGGTACTTATTTTTTAGCATTGGTGATAGGGGCAACCGGGACGAAAACCCACAGGACCTTACCCGTGACGGTGGCAAGATCTACAGAATAATGGATGATGGCAGCATTCCCCAAGACAACCCGTTCGTGGGCACTGATGGTGCCAAGACGGCCATTTACAGCTACGGCCATAGAAATCCCCAAGGTTTGGCACTCCACCCCGAGAGTGGCAAGGTCTGGGATCACGAACACGGCCCCAGGGGCGGAGATGAAATCAATATCATTGAGAAGGGTGTCAACTACGGTTGGCCAGTGATAACCTATGGCATAAACTACAGTGGCACCAAAATAACGGACAAAACCGAAATGGAGGGCATGGCACAGCCCATTTACCAATGGACACCGTCCATAGCCCCTAGCGGGATGGCCTTTGTAACTTCGGACAAATATCCCGGATACAAGGGAAGTCTCTTGGCAGGTTCACTCTCTTTTCAGTATTTGGAGCGGTTGGTCTTGGAAGGCAACAAAGTGGTAAAGCGCGAAAAGTTGCTGGGAGACCTGGGCCGGGTAAGGGACGTGCGCCAAGGCCCCGATGGTCTGATCTACGTGGCCGTGGAGGGCAAGGGCATCTATAAACTGGTACCAAAAAAATGAAAGGGCTGCCCACATTCCGCTGCCTTGGCCTTGCACTGTTATTCCTGCCGGGCATCATCCGGGCACAGTCCGATGACCTTAGGGCCAGCATGCACCGTGGGGCCGAAATCTACGCAGATTTCTGTATGAACTGCCATATGGCCAATGGAGAGGGCGTGCCCTATACCTTTCCGCCGCTTGCCAACTCAGACTACCTCATGAAAAACCGAACGGCGAGCATTGCCGGAGTGAAGTACGGCATGCAGGGCGAAATTGTGGTGAACGGAGAAACCTACAACGGCACCATGGCCCCAATGGGCTTGGAAGACGGGGAGGTGGCAGATGTCATGAACTACATTCTAAACATTTGGGGCAACCGTTCCGATAAAATGGTGACACCGGAAGAGGTTGCCGCGGTCCAGAAGCCCTAGATCGGTCTGTACTCCTTCGTTTGTTGGCAACGGGCTCCTTGGGCCCATACCTGTTTCACAAAAAATGAAGTGGGATCGGCCACAAAATTAGCCCATCAAATATTTTTTGGAACACTGGAACATTTGGCCCATAAGGTTTTCCTTTAACGGTGAGGGGCCATGAAACAAAGCCCCTATCGCTTCCCCGCTTCCACCGCCTTTTTTACCGAACCGTGCTTGCGCAACAATTTTTGGGCATCGGCGTAATCCAGGCCCAAGCCTTCCATGACGTAGCGGGTGCCCCGGTCCACGAGTTTGTCATTGCTCAACTGCATGTTCACCATTTTGTTCCCTTTTACCCGGCCAATTCGGATCATCAGGGCCGTGGTGATCATATTGAGCACCAATTTCTGGGAAGTGCCGCTCTTCATCCGGGTGCTGCCCGTTAAAAATTCAGGGCCAACGTTCACGGCTATGGGGATATCGGCGTTTTCCGTAATGGGAGACCCCGGGTTGTTGGTAACACAGGCCGTAAGGTTACCGTGCTTCCGGGCTTGTTGGAGTCCGCCCAGGACATAGGGCGTGGTACCGGAAGCCGCAATGCCCACAATAACATCCTGCGGGGTAATATCATACTCCATCAAATCCTTCCAGGCCTGCTCCGTATGGTCCTCTGCCCGCTCCACCGCTTTCCGTATGGCCGTGTCACCGCCGGCTATGAGGCCAATGACACGGTCATGGGACATCCCAAACGTTGGCGGAATCTCCGAGGCATCCAAGATTCCGAGTCGGCCACTGGTGCCCGCGCCAATGTAGAACAAGCGCCCGCCGGCCAAAAAACGGTCGGCCAACTTATCCACCAAAAGGGTAATCTGGGGAATTACCTTGGCAACCGCCTGGGCCACCTTTTGGTCTTCCTTGTTCATATTTATCAGGATGGCCGTGGTGTCCATTTTCTCAAGGTCATCGTAAAGGGATGGGGTTTCGGTAATTTTGGTGTATTTCATGGATTAAAGGATATTGATATCTAGATTATGAAAGGTTTTTAACAATACGTCTCGGGGCTCCAATTCGGTGATCATGGTGTTTATGGCGTTAATGTCGCACGTCTTGTACCTATGTTGGGAATTGAGTTTTTCCGAGATGGACAACAGTACGGTTTTTTTGGAGGCCTTGATCACCGCTTTTTTGATCTGCACAATGTCCCAGTCGAACTCCGTTAAGCCGTACACGGCATCCACATAGCCCGTGCCAATAAAGCCGTAATCCACCTTAATCTCGGAGAGTGTGTGTATCGCATTGGCACCAATGGCAATTTGGGATTCCTTGGTGATCTGCCCCCCGATCACAATGACCATGACATTGGGTTTGTTGCTCAGCGCCATGGCCACTGGGAGGCTTATGGTAAAGCAAGTGAGGTTCAGATGATCGGGCAGCAAACGGGCCATTTCCAGACAGGTGGTGCCCCCGTCCAAAAAAAATACCGCTCCGTCCCGCAGCATGCCTATGGCCTTTTTTGCAATGACGGATTTCTCCTCTAGGGCATAGATATTGGTATTGCGGGCGCTATTGGTGGTAAAGCCCAGGGAGATGGCGCCCCCGTGAACTTTCTTAAGCTTGTTCTCCGCATCCAGCTCCTTTACGTCCCGGCGAACGGTATCTATGGAAACGTCCAGGCTTTCCGCCACATCGGTGAGCAAAATTCTGTTGTGCAGCTCCACCTCGTTCAAAATGGCCTGCTGCCGCTCTTCCTTTAACATGCTCATGTCAGCTTTTTATTAAAAATGTCCAAGGGCAAAGATAATGAAAAATACAGGATGCCATTTTTTACCGTTTTGGATTAAATAAAGGAATTATCTGTCAATAAAAGCAAAAAACAGCATATTTTATGGCAACAAACAGCATAAATAGCCAAGTCTTGCTTATATTTGCACGAAATTTTAACTTCATAATCCCTAAAAGGACGTAGAAATCGGTATGAAAACCAACATTGAGAAGCAGCACAAGGGCATTGCCCACAAACCGGCAGGACAATTTGAGGAAACCCGCTTTGAAAAGATCCACAATGTGATCTTCGAGGACTCCAATATGGCCTCGGTGGTCGTGGCCGAAGAGATGGCCTCCCTGATCAGAAAAAAACAGGCCCAGGGAAGAAAATGTGTCTTGGGGCTGGCCACGGGCTCCTCCCCCATCAAGGTATATGAGGAACTGGTACGCATGCACCAGGAAGAGGGCCTTAGCTTTGCCAATGTGGTTACCTTTAACCTGGACGAATACCTTCCCATGCCCAAAAGCAGCCTCCAGAGCTACCACTACTTTATGCACGAGCATCTTTTTGACCATGTGGACATTGCGCCGGAAAACATCCATATTCCGGATGGCACCTTGGAAAGCGAAGAAGTCGTGGCCTACTGCCTGGACTACGATAAAAAAATAAAAGATCACGGCGGACTGGACTTCCAGTTGTTGGGCATAGGCAGAACAGGGCACATAGGGTTCAACGAACCGGGGTCGCACGTCAATTCCGGAACCCGCATCATCACTTTGGACCACATTACTCGTGTGGATGCCGCCCCCGCCTTTTTGGGGATAGACAACGTGCCCAGAAAGGCCATTACCATGGGCATTGCCACCCTGAGCAGAGCCAAACGCATTGTTCTTTTGGGGTGGGGCCAGAACAAGGCGGCCATCATCAAAAAAACCATTGAGGGCAAAATCTCCTCACAGGTGCCCGCCACCTATCTGCAGGAACACGGCAACTGTACTTTTGTCTTGGATACGGCCGCGGGAAGCGAACTTACCCGTAACAAGACCCCTTGGCTGGTGGAAAGCTGTGAATGGACGGACGAGCTCATTGCCAAGGCCATTGTCTGGTTGTGCGGCACCACCGGAAAACCCGTGCTGAGCCTTACGGACAAGGACTATAATGACCACGGCATGGCAGACCTGCTCACCATGTACGATTCTTACGACCTCAACATAAAAATGTTCAACAGGCTACAGCACACCATCACCGGATGGCCGGGCGGTAAACCCAAGGCAGATGACACCCATAGACCGGAACGGGCAGAACCGGCCAAAAAACGGGTCATCATCTTTAGCCCCCACCCGGATGACGACGTCATATCCATGGGCGGAACCTTTAACAGGTTGGTGGAGCAGGGCCATGAGGTGCACGTTGCCTACCAGACATCCGGTAACATTGCCGTTTCCGATGGCGATGCCAGAAAACATGCCGAAATAGCACAGTCCGTAAACCCATCACAAGAAGGAAAAAAGATTTTGGAGGCCCTTGACGCCAAAGAGGACAATACGGTGGATTCTCCGGAAGTACGAAAGCTCAAGGGCAACATTAGACGCTCTGAATCTTACGCGGCCACACGCTACATGGGCCTGGAGGACAAGAACGTGCACTTCCTGGACCTACCCTTTTACGAGACGGGTACCGTAAAAAAGAAACCACTTTCCGAAGAGGACATAAAGCTCATGATGGACCTTATCCGGAGCATAAAACCGCACCAGGTCTATGCTGCGGGCGATCTGGCGGACCCACACGGTACCCACAAGGTATGCCTGGATGCGGTATTTGAGTCCATGCAACGCCTTCTTGATGAACCTTTCATGGAAGATTGTTGGCTATGGCTGTATCGGGGGGCTTGGCACGAGTGGGACATCAATGAAATTGAAATGGCCGTGCCCATGAGCCCAAGCCAAGTCCTAAAAAAGAGAAACGCCATTTTCTGCCACCAATCCCAGAAGGATGGGGTCATGTTCCAAGGGGACGACAGTAGGGAATTTTGGATGCGCGCCGAAGAAAGGAACCGTGACACTGCCAATAGGTACAAGGCACTGGGCATGGCCTCTTACGCGGCCATGGAAGCTTTTGTGAGACATAAGTTCAAATAAATTCCAAAGCATAAAAAAAAAGGCCTATTTTAGTTATGAATAGGCCTTTTTTCCTTTCCCTATGCCAAGATACCTTCTTCTTTTAGCACTTGCCCTCCTAACGGGCTGCAGCGCCCATAAACGGGACAAACACAGTCCCAAAAGGGAGTTTAGGGGAGCTTGGGTGGCCACGGTGGTAAACATTGATTGGCCCAAGGACGGAAACGACAGCGCTGCCAAGCAAAAGGCCGATTTTCTGGACATCCTGGACTTTTACCAGGAGCTGAACTACAATGCGCTCATTGTACAGGTAAGGGCGGCCGGGGACGCCTTTTACCCCACGGACCTGGCCCCGTGGTCCCGCTATCTCACGGGCAAGGAGGGGCGGGCGCCGGCCTGGGAGGAGGATCCTTTGGCCTGGATGGTGCAAAAGACCCATGAAAGGGGCATGGAGTTCCACGCCTGGTTCAACCCCTACCGGGCCACCTTTGATCTTAAGACCGAAACCTTGAGCCCCAACCATGACTACTTCATGCATCCCGAATGGATGGTAAGATACGGGAACAAGTATTACTACAATCCCGGCATTCCGGCGGTAAGGAAAAAGTTCAACCAGATCATTGCCGAGGTGGTGGCCAAGTACAACATAGACGCCGTACACTTTGACGATTATTTTTACCCCTATAAAATTCAAGGCGAAACGCTGCGGGACAGTGTGGACTTCAACCACTATGCGGTACAGGGGCAGTCCCTGGAAGATTGGCGCCGCAGCAATGTGGACTCCCTGGTCAAGGGCGTGCACCAAACCATTAAAGACACCAAACCATGGGTACAGTTTGGCATAAGCCCTTTTGGGGTATGGAAGAACAAGAGCACTGATCCCCGCGGATCGGACACCCAAGCCGGCCAGACCAATTATGATGATCTTTATGCAGACCCCCTTCTATGGATGGAACAGGGATGGCTGGACTATATTGCGCCCCAGGCCTATTGGAGCATGGACCTGCCCGTGGCCTCCCACCGGACCATTTTAAAATGGTGGGCCAACCATTCACCAAACACCAACATCTATATGGGCAATGGCGCCTATAAAGTGCGCAACAATGCAGACGGTGCGTGGTCCAAAAAGAAAGAGCTGCCCAACCAGATAGCCCTGGCAAGGGAAACCCCCCAAGTGGGCGGCAACATCCTGTTCAGCGCCAAATCCCTGATGAACCATAATCCAGATGTGGTAGCCTACCTTAAACGGAAGTTTTACAAGTATCCGGCCCTTACGCCTTCCATGCCGGTGGCGGCAGACCTGCCCTTGACCACCCCCAAAGTGGTCCGCGCCATAAGGGAAAAGGACAGTGTTTCTTTGCTTTTGGATGGGGCCAAAGGCCTCACCACCGCCCTGTTCTATCGCTCGGGCAAAAAGGGGCGCAAGACCAATTCCATCAGAAAACTGGTGCACCGGGCCAAAATTGAATCGAACCGGGTGTGCATCCCCGTGGAAGCCTGGCGCGGCAGGTCCATGGCCGTGGGATTTTTGGACCGCTATGGGCGTGAGGTGCCGCCCCTGGTACTAACCACCAAACAACTGACCAACAATGATAAAAAAAGATAAAGGGGCTTGGGTCTGGGTGCCCATTCTCTATTTTACCCAAGGTCTGCCCTACGTCATGGTGGTCACCGTTTCCGTGATCATGTACAAACAATTGGGCGTGTCCAATGCAGACATAGGCCTTTATACCTCTTGGTTGTACCTCCCCTGGGTGCTGAAACCTTTATGGAGCCCCTTTGTGGACCTAAAGAGCACCAAACGAAAATGGTTCTTGGGAATGCAGGCCATCATTGCCCTGGCCCTTTTCGGGGTGGGGCTCAGCATCCCCACCAACATGTTCTTTGTGACCACCCTGGCCTGTTTTTGGATGGCGGCCTTTGCCTCTGCCACCAATGACATTGCCTCGGACGGGTATTATATGATCGGTCTCACAGAAAAAAAACAGTCCTTCTTTGTGGGCATGCGCAGCACCTTTTACCGTTTGGCCATGGTCACCGGAGAAGGGCTCATTGTCTTTTTTGCCGGGTTCCTGGAACAAAAGTACGGAGACAATACCAAGGCATGGAGCATGACCATGACGGCCGCCGCCTTCTTGATGCTGGCCCTCACCGTGTCCAACTTTTTCGCGGCGCCAAAATACGAGACCTCCGGGGCCATTGCCACCCAAAGGCCCAAAGGCTTTCTGGAGGTGTTCCGCACTTTTTTCCAAAAACCACAGATCGGCATTGCCCTGGCCTTTATCCTTACCTACCGCCTGGGCGAGTCCCAATTGGTAAAAATGGCAGCGCCCTTTCTATTGGACTCCGCAGAAGAGGGCGGTCTGGGCTATTCCACCCAAGAATTGGGCGTGCTCTTTGGCACCGTGGGGGTGATCATGCTCTCCATTGGTGGTATTCTGGGCGGTATCCTGATTTCGCGGGATGGCCTTAAAAAATGGATGCTTCCCATGATTTTGTCCCTTAACGTGCCCAATGTCCTTTATGCCGTCCTGGCCGCGACCAAGACCACCCATATCGTGGCCGTGACCGCGACCGTGATTTTTGAGAAATTTGGGTACGGCTTTGGGTTTGCCGCCTTCTTAATGTACCTTATCTACATTGTAGAGGGAAAATCCAAAACATCGCACTACGCCATAGCCACGGGATTTATGGCACTGGGCATGATGTTGCCCGGCATGATCAGCGGCTATATGCAGGAATGGCTGGGCTATGACGGATTTTTTATATGGGTGGTCATTGCGGCACTGCCCGCCTTTTTCTTGTTGAAGTATCTTGAGTATCCGGCGGAATTTGGAAAAAAAACGAACGATGATGGAGAGTAGTCTTCCACCTTTTGAAGAGGCCAACAGCACGTTGGGCAACAAGGAGAAAGCGGGCCAGCTCTTTATGCCCGCCGCCTTCATAAACGATACCGAGGCCCAGATACGGCAACTGGAGGCACTGATTCGCGACCACCACGTGGGCGGCCTGTGCTTTTTTCATTCCCGCGCCAGTGCCGCCACCAATTTTGAGGGAAAAAAGGAGGTGGTGCGCAATGAAAGCAGTTTACATACCCTGAAAAAGCTCATCACCAGATATCAAAAAACAAGTAAATATCCCTTGCTCATGGCCATTGATGCCGAATGGGGCCTGGCCATGCGCATTGAAAACACCCCTCGGTATCCCTACGCCATTACCTTGGGGGCCCTGCAGGGCCAAGAACAGCTGATCCGTGAGGTGGGCCAACGCATTGCCCAGGACTGCAAGTGGGCCGGTCTGCACTGGAACCTCTCTCCCGTGGTGGACATCAACACCGATGCCAACAATCCGGTCATTGGCTACCGTGCCTTTGGCGATGATAGGGAAGCCGTTGCCCAAAAAGCAAGGGCCTATGTGGAAGGCATGCAGCTGGAAGGCGTGCCCTGCAGCATCAAGCATTTTCCAGGACATGGGGATACGGCAACGGATTCCCACCTTGGGCTGCCCGTCATAAAAAAGGCCAAAACAGCGCTGGTGCAGCATGAGCTGTACCCCTTTAAAGAGCTGATAGCAAATGGGGTGGAGGCCGTTATGGTGGGACATTTGTCGGTACCCGCCCTAACACAAGAACCTTCCGTTCCTTCCAGCATCAACAAAGACATCATCAAGGGAGTGCTCCGAAAAGAAATGGGGTTCCAGGGCTTGGTGATATCCGATGCCCTTAACATGCACGCGGTGTCCAAGCACTACCCGAAACCCGGCGAACTGGAGTGGTTGGCCTTTGATGCCGGGAACGATATCCTTTGCTTTGCCGAGCATGTGGTGGAAGGCATAAATACCATTGTAAACCGCAGTGGGCCCAAACAACTTCAGGCATCCTTTGAGCGCATTTGGAGGCTAAAGGAGCGTGTGTTCGTGAACCGGAACAGCGAAAATGGGCCTGTGCCCATCCCCGGGATCAAGGAACGCGTGGCCCAAACGGACGCCCTGAACCGGAAAATAGCCAAAGAGGTGCTTACCCTGCTCACCGGATCGGAAGCGGCCATTGCCCGGTTTCGCGAAAACAAGGTGCACACCCTTGATTTCCGCAGAAAGGACGGCGATACGGACGCACAGATCGCGGCACACCTGGACCAACTTCTGGCCCGGGCCAAAAATGAAGAACACCTACTCCTGAACCTTACCCCGCCCAGGGTAAAGCCCAACAATGACTTTGGTTTTACCAGGGCCGAGATCAAGGGCATAAACGCCCTGCTGCAACAAAAGCAAGTGGTGCTCTACCATTTTGGCAACCCCTATGCCCTGCGCCTGTTCAAGATCCGGGGCACCGTGGCCACCGTTTTGGCCTATCAAGAATTTGAACCTTTCCGGGCCGTGGCCCACGAACATTATTTGGGGGCAATACCGGCAAAGGGCAAACTACCCATAACACTAGCACTGTAACCATGGAGCATACCAAAACATTTAACATACTGGGGCTCATGTCCGGAACCTCCCTGGATGGGCTGGACCTCTGTTATTGCCACATTTGGAAAAAACAAGACCAGTGGACATTTGAAATTTTGCAGTCCGAAAGCCGAACCTACCCAAAAGGGATGCGGTCCCGGTTAAAGCACGCCATTGAACTGCCTTCCGAAGAACTGCTGCAGTTTCACAACAGCTATGGCACCTGGTTGGGCCGGCAGAGCAAGGATTTTTTGCAAAAGCACAAGCTACAAGTGGATGCCATTGCCAGTCACGGCCATACCGTGCACCACAGGCCGGAACAAGGGCTCACCTTTCAGTTGGGATCTGGCCAGCATCTGGCCAACACCTCCGGGAATCGGGTGGTATGCGATTTCAGGACCAATGATGTGGCTTTGGGCGGACAAGGAGCTCCGCTGGTACCCATTGGCGACCGATTGTTTTTTTCGGAATACGACCAGTGTCTCAATCTGGGGGGCATAAGCAACATCTCCTTTGAAATGGAGGGCAGGCGCGTGGCCTATGACATTGGTCTGGCCAATATGGCGCTGAACCATCTTACGCGCAAAATTGATCTGGAGTACGACGAGAACGGCAATTTGGCCGCCTCTGGCCGTGTAAACGCACCTTTGTTGGAAAAACTGAACGCCTTGGCGTACTACCAACTGCCCTTTCCAAAATCCACGGGGTACGAGTGGTTCACAGATGAGGTGGTGCCTTTGTTGGACACTACGCCAGACCGCATGGAAAACCTTTTGCACACCACGGTGCACCATATCTGCGACCAGATCGCCCTACAGCTGGAAAAATACCGCACAAAGGACCTACAGCGCATGCTGGTAACCGGGGGCGGCGCCCTGAACGGATTTTTAATAAGCACGCTGAGGGAAAAACTGGGTGCAAGGACCGAAGTGGTGGTTCCGTCCAAAACGCTCATTGACTACAAAGAAGCACTGATCTTTGCCCTGATGGGGGCCCTGCGCTTGGCGGGGGAAACCAATGTGCTTCGATCCGTGACCGGTGCGGAAAGGGATTCTTGCAGCGGCGTGGTCCATTTTCCCGAACTGGGCAATTTTAACTAACTTATCCACCTATAAAAAAAACAATGTCCGATACACAAAAAAAGGCCACGGCCTACTGGAAGGAAAATCTTGGCTACCTCATCATCTTGCTCCTCATCTGGTTTCTGGTCTCCTACGGTGCCGGCATTCTCTTCAAGGAGGCCCTGGACACCATCTCCATTGGTGGCTTTAAACTGGGGTTTTGGTTTGCGCAACAGGGTTCCATCTACGTTTTTGTCATCCTCATCTTTGTCTATGTAAGGTTGATGAACAAACTGGACAAGAAATACGGTTATGATGAAGCATGACACCTATGCTTACCTGCCCAATCCCATGATTTAAACACCAAAACCATTACAACAATGACCGTACAAACCTGGACGTATCTGCTTGTGGGCATCACCTTTGCCCTTTACATAGGCATTGCCATTTGGTCCCGTGCAGGGTCCACCAAAGACTTTTATGTGGCCGGCGGCGGGGTATCCCCTTGGGCCAACGGCATGGCCACTGCCGCAGACTGGATGTCCGCGGCCTCTTTCATCTCCATGGCCGGAATCATCTCCTTTGCGGGGTATGATGGCTCCGTTTATCTCATGGGATGGACGGGCGGCTATGTGCTCCTGGCCCTGTTACTGGCCCCGTACCTAAGAAAATTTGGCAAATTTACCGTGCCGGACTTCATTGGCGATCGGTACTATTCCAAAACGGCACGCATTGTGGCGGTGCTCTGCGCCCTCATCGTTTCCTTTACCTACGTGGCCGGGCAAATGCGCGGCGTGGGCGTGGTGTTTTCCCGCTTTCTGGAGGTGGATATCAATACCGGGGTGGTCATAGGCATGGTCATTGTGCTTTTTTATGCCGTTTTGGGCGGGATGAAGGGCATCACCTACACCCAGGTGGCCCAATATTGCGTGCTCATTTTTGCCTTTATGGTGCCCGCCATTTTCATTTCCATCCAAATGACCGGAAACCCCGTGCCCCAATTGGGCATGGGATCTATGCTGAAAGACGGCTCCGGCACGTATTTGTTGGACAAACTGGACGGCCTCAGCACCGAGCTGGGCTTTGACGCCTATACCGAGGGCAAAAAATCCACCGTGGACATATTTGCCATTACCCTGGCCCTTATGGTGGGAACCGCGGGACTGCCCCATGTCATTGTGCGCTTCTTTACGGTAAAGCGGGTAAGGGATGCCCGGAAATCGGCAGGTCTGGCGCTCTTGCTCATCGCCATACTTTACACCACCGCGCCCGCCGTTTCCGTGTTTGCCAAAACTAACCTTCTGAGCACGGTGAGCAATGCCCCCTATGACAGCATGCCCGTTTGGTTCAAAAATTGGGAAAAGACGGGGCTTTTGACCTTTGAGGACAAAAACAACGACGGAAAAATCAAGTATGTGGCCAATAGGGAGGAAAATGAGCTTACCATAGACAATGACATTATGGTGTTGGCCAACCCTGAAATTGCCAATTTGCCCCCCTGGGTCATTGCCCTGGTGGCTGCGGGCGGCCTGGCCGCTGCCCTGTCCACTGCGGCAGGGCTGTTGCTGGTCATCTCGGCCTCGGTGTCCCACGACCTCATCAAGAAAGTGTTCAACCCCAATATTTCAGAGAAAGGTGAGCTTTGGGCAGCCCGAATTGCCGCCACGTTTGCCGTGGTCATTGCGGGCTATTTTGGCATTAACCCCCCAGGGTTCGTGGCCGCCGTGGTGGCCTTGGCCTTTGGCCTTGCCGCCGCCTCGTTCTTCCCGGCCATTGTTTTGGGTATTTTTTACAAAAAGATGAACAAGGAAGGCGCCATTGCCGGGATGGTGGTGGGCATTTTGTCCATGCTTTTTTACATGTGCAAGTTTAAGTTCGATATGTTTGGCGGTGGCAGCGAAGCAGACTGGTGGTGGGGCATATCCCCTGAGGGCTTTGGCAGCGTGGCCATGGTGGCCAATTTTGTGGTTTCCATTGCCGTCATGCAGTTTACGCCACCTCCCCCCAAGGAAGTGCAGGAGATCGTGGAAGACATTAGGATTCCCATGGGTGCCGGTGAAGCGGTAAACCACTAAATTCCGTATTTTTAAAGCTTGTTTTTGAACCCTTCCAAAAAGATGAAACGTTTTTGATATGAGCAACTACCACATTAAACATTTAGAGGAGTATTACCAGGTGTACCGCAAGTCCGTAAGAAATCCCGAATCGTTCTGGGAAGAAATGGCCGAGGAGCATTTTGTATGGCGCCGGCGATGGGACAATGTACTGACGTGGGATTTTGAAAAACCCGAAATTAAATGGTTTGAGGGTGCCAAACTGAACATCACGGAAAACTGTCTGGACCGCCATTTGCCCACCAGGGGCGAAAAAACGGCCATTCTCTTTGAGCCCAACGACCCCAAGGAAGCCGCACAGCACATCACCTACCGCCAATTGCACGAAAAGGTGTGCCGCATGGCCAACGTATTTCTGGAGCAGGGCATAAAAAAAGGCGACAGGGTCTGTATTTACCTCCCCATGATTCCAGAACTGGCGGTTTCCCTGCTGGCCTGCGCCCGCATAGGGGCCATCCATTCCGTGGTGTTTGCAGGATTCTCCTCCAATGCCCTGGCCACCCGTATCAATGATTCGGACTGTAAGATGGTGATCACCTCGGACGGGTCTTACCGGGGCGGAAAGACCATTGACCTTAAAAGCATTGTGGACAAGGCCTTGGAAGATTGCCCGGGGGTAACATCCGTATTGGTGGTAAACCGGATCAACGGCAAGGTGACCATGAAGGAAGGCCGCGACCACTGGTTGCAGCCCTTGATGGACGATGCCTATGCAGATTGTGTGGCCGAGGTGATGGATGCCGAAGACCCCCTTTTTATTCTGTACACGTCCGGATCTACCGGAAAACCAAAGGGAATGGTGCACACCATTGCCGGCTATATGGTATATACGGCCTATACCTTTAAAAACGTGTTCCAATATCGGGAAGGCGACATTTTTTGGTGCACCGCCGATATTGGATGGATCACCGGCCACTCCTATATTGTGTACGGTCCGCTGGCCAACGGGGCCACCACGGTCATGTTCGAAGGGGTGCCCTCCCATCCGGATTACGGACGGTTCTGGCAGGTGGTGGAAAAACACAAAATTACCCAGTTCTATACGGCTCCCACGGCCATCAGGGCATTGGCCAAAGAAAATCTGGACTATGTGGAAAAATATGACCTGAGCAGCCTAAAGGTTCTGGGCTCCGTGGGAGAACCCATCAATGAAGAGGCCTGGCACTGGTACAACAACAATGTGGGCAAAAACATGAGCCCCATTGTGGATACCTGGTGGCAAACCGAAACGGGCGGCATCATGATCACCCCCATCCCCTATGTGACCCCCACCACGCCCACCTACGCCACCCTTCCATTTATTGGCATACAGCCCGCGCTGATGGATGGGGAAGGCAAGGAAATAAAGGGCAACCAGGTGAGCGGCAGACTCTGTATAAAATACCCTTGGCCGTCCGTGGCGCGCACCATCTGGGGAGACCACCAACGCTTCAAGGACACCTATTTTTCTGCCTTCAAGGACATGTATTTCACCGGCGACGGAGCCCTGCGCGACGCCGTGGGCTATTACAGGATAACGGGGCGTGTGGATGATGTGATCATTGTCTCCGGCCACAACCTGGGCACCGCCCCCATTGAGGACTCCATCAACGAGCACCCCGCGGTGGCCGAATCTGCCATAGTGGGCTTTCCACATGACGTAAAGGGGAATGCCCTCTACGGATTTGTCATTCTCAAGGAAACTGGGGAAGGGCGCGATCGGGACAACCTTAGGCGCGAGATCAACCAACAGATCACGGAGCACATTGGACCCATTGCCAAATTGGACAAGATCCAGTTTGTGCCCGGCCTGCCCAAAACAAGGAGCGGAAAGATCATGCGGCGCATCCTTCGAAAAATAGCAAGCAACGATACCTCCAACCTGGGAGATACCAGCACCCTGTTGAATCCCGAGGTGGTACAGCAAATCATGGACGAGGTACTGTAGGCCTCCCAATATCATTGATCCAAAAGACCGCGCAGCGCCCCCAAGGCCACTGTGCGGTCTTTTTTTTGACCCCAGACAGCGCCTTAACAACCATTGCAAAAACCCTGCAAAACGTTCGCATCGCCCCTTTTTGCCCAATAAGCACGGCCATGGCCGTGCCCCAATCGGCACCGTCTTGATTTTATTGGGGGCTGCACCGGCATAAGGATCATTCAACACCTCGTACGGGGATAAAAACAGGGGCAAAGAGCAAGAAAAAAAAAGCAACGGACTAACGGTTGCACACCCGGTTCCTGGCAAAAATGGGCCGCGATGTAAACGCTAGAAACAACAGAACGGAGAGCAATCCACTAAAGCCCAGCCCGGCAAAAAGGGGCCAAACGGTCTCCTCCACAAAACTGCCTATGAAAATGGAGATCGGAATGGAGATGATGGTGGATATAAAGCCTGTAATGGCCGCCCCAATTCCCGCAATGTGCCCAATGGGCTCCATGGCTATGGACCGCATGTTGCCCCAAATGAACCCTAGACACAAAAAGAGCATGGACAGAACGCCCAGGAGCACCGCAAGCCCCGGGTCTGGCGCATTCCAAAAAACCAGGGCGTAAGACAGGGCAATGGCCGCATAGGCCAACAAAGCGGCAAAGGACAGGTTGCGCATCCCAAACCGCATCACCAAGGTGCCGTTCATCAGGGTGGAAAACCCAATGGAAATGGCCAATCCTGCAAAGACCAAGGGAAAAGTGTCCGCCAAGCCATAAAGATCTTCGAAGACGTGCTGTGCAGAACTGAGGTACACCAGGAAAGATCCGGTGATCAAACCGGATATAAACGTGCAAGACACCGTTTCCCGATGCTTGAAAATTTCCTTGGTGCCCCTTACAAAGACCCGAAAGGAAAACGGCACCTTGTATTGGGGCCGCAGGGTCTCCGGCTGTCGTTTCCAAAACCATAGGGCAATGAGCAGTGCAAAAAAGAGCTGCACATAAAAAATGCCCTCCCAGCCCCAAACCCCCATAACGGCCTTACCAAAGGCAGGGGCCACAATGGGCACCAGAATGAAGAACGCGGTGACGAAGGACATGATGCGCGCCATATAATCCCCATAAAAAGTATCGCGTATAATGGAGATGCTAATGGTCCTTGCGGCCGATAGGCCAATGCCCTGCAAGACCCTTCCCACCAACATGACCTCCATGTTGGGGGCAAAAACGCACAATAGACTGGCCACCGCAAACAGGGCAAAACCTAGGTAAACAATGGGTTTTCTCCCCAAACTGTCAGACAAGGGGCCAAAGAACAACTGCCCCACGCCCAGTCCCAAAAAAATCATGATGATCAATAGCTGGTTGGTGGTGGGGTCCAAACTGTTCACGGCCAAACCAATGTTTGCCACAGCGGGCAGTAGGGCATCAATGGCCAGGGCCACCATGGACATCAAAGAGGCCATAAGGGCAATAAACTCAAAACCGGGCTTGGCGTTCTCTTGGACCATTTTGCAAAACTAACGCTATTCGCGGGTCTTTGGACCACAAGACGCCCATTTTTGCGAAGACAACCAAAGTGTGCCCCAAATATGTATTTTTGTTTAAAATTAGAAACATGCTCATCATAGGGATCGCGGGCGGCACCGGATGCGGAAAGACCACCGTGGTAAATCAGATCATCAATGAACTGCCCAGGGAGGAGGTAGGGGTCATCAACCAAGATTCCTATTACAACGACCTCTCGCACCTGACGCTGGAAGAGCGCAGAAAAACCAATTTTGACCATCCCAAGAGCATTGATTTCAAGCTTTTGGAAGCCCACTTGGGGCAGCTAAAGAACGGGGCTTCCATTGAACAGCCCGTCTATTCGTTCCTGGAATGCAACAGGACACAAAAGACCATTCCCACCCATCCCAGAAAGGTGATGATCGTGGAGGGGATACTGATCCTTACCAACGCCAGCATCCGCGAAATGTGCGACATCAAAATCTTTGTGCACGCCGATGCGGACGAAAGGTTGATACGAAGGCTGAAGCGCGACGTGAACGAAAGGGGCTGGGACCTGGATGAAACCCTGGAGAAATATCAAACGGTCATAAAGCCCATGCACGAACAGTTCATAGAGCCCACCAAGGCATATGCAGACATCATCATACCCAACAACCATTACAATACCGTTGCCGTGGAAATTGTAAGGACCATCATCAACGATAAAATAAATTGACCCCATGGGCCTCAAGGAACTAAGACAGAGAAAATGGTTCAAGTTTTTTACCAACCTCTACGTGGTGGTGCTGACCCTGTTCGTTGTTTGGATGCTTTTTTTTGACACCAACTCCTACTTGATCCAGAGAGAGCTGCAACAGGAAATAGACCACCTGGAACAGACCAAAAACCACCTGAGAACCGAAATAGAAAAGGACCGCAAGATCATGGAGAAGCTATCCGATGAAAAAGAACTGGAAAAGTTTGCCAGGGAAGCGTACTACCTTAAAAAGAAAAATGAGGAAATCTACTTAATAGAGTACAAGGACAGTCTTCCGCCAGACCCGAATGAGTAGGGCCAAGGCATAAGCCCCCTAAAGGACCCACCGAGCACGTTGGGCGCACCGAAGGGGCAAGGGCCGTGGCTGGGCCCACCATGGCAGGAAAACCAGTGGCGCGCGCACTCCAATGCGCACCGACCTCAAACAAAATACGGGAACCCGCCTTTACCCAAGGCCCCATTTGGCCAGTGTTAACAAAATCCTTTCCCCAGCCCCGCAAATAATTGTATTTTTACCAACGAACAGATGAATGATTTATGGGCAAGATAATTGCAATAGCAAACCAAAAAGGTGGTGTGGGAAAAACCACCACCACGGTGAACCTCGCAGCCTCTTTGGGCGTACTTGAGAAAAAAGTGCTCTTGATAGACGCGGACCCACAGGCCAATGCCACCTCCGGTCTTGGCATTGATGTGGAGCAGGTTTCCTTGGGCACCTACCAGTTATTGGAACACACCAAGAGCGCCAAAGAGACCATTGTGGCCACCACCTCGCCCAACGTGGACCTCATTCCCTCCCATATAGACCTCGTGGCCATTGAGATAGAATTGGTGGACAAGGACAAGCGGGAGTACATGATGAAACAGGCCATTGCCGATCTTCGCGGGGAGTATGACTATGTGCTCATTGATTGTGCGCCCTCCTTGGGCCTGCTCACCCTAAATGCCCTGACCGCTGCAGACTCCGTGATGATCCCCATACAGTGCGAGTACTTTGCCCTGGAAGGCCTGGGCAAACTCCTCAATACCATAAAGAGCGTGCAGCGCATTCACAATCCGGAACTGGACATTGAAGGGATGCTCCTGACCATGTACGACTCCAGGTTACGACTCAGCAACCAAGTGGTGGAAGAGGTGAGAAAACATTTTGGCGATATGGTCTTTGACACCATCATACAGCGCAATGTGCGCCTTAGCGAAGCCCCCAGCTACGGGCAGAGCATCATTAAATATGACGCTTCCAGCAAAGGCGCCACCAACTATTTGAATTTGGCCAATGAGGTGGTCAAGAAAAATCAGCAAACGGTCTGAACATGGCAAAAGCAACCAAAAAACAAGCCTTGGGCAGAGGTTTATCCGCTTTGCTCAAAGACCCCGAGAACGACATCCAATCTGCATCGGACAAGAACGCCGACAAGGTTGTGGGCAACATCATTGAGTTGGACCTGCAACATATAGAGGAAAACCCCTTTCAGCCCAGGAGCAATTTCAATGACACCGCCCTTGCCGAGCTGGCCACTTCCATAAAGGAACTGGGTGTCATACAGCCCATTACCGTACGCAAACTAGGGTTTAACCAGTACCAATTGGTCTCGGGCGAGCGGCGTTTCCGAGCTTCAAAGTTGGTGGGCCTGGACACCATACCCGCCTACATACGCATTGCCAACGACCAGGAGTCACTGGAAATGGCCCTGGTGGAGAACATTCAAAGACAGGACCTTGACCCCATTGAAATTGCCCTATCTTACCAGCGCCTCATTGATGAGATCAATCTAACCCAAGAACGATTGAGCGATCGCGTGGGCAAGAAACGATCTACCATAGCCAATTACCTGAGGCTGCTAAAACTGGACCCCATTATACAAACCGGAATGCGGGACGGTTTTTTGAGCATGGGCCACGGCCGTGCGCTGGTAAACGTGGAACTTCGCGAGCACCAACTTGCCCTTTACGAAAAAATTGTGGGGGAAAACCTTTCGGTGCGCGAGACCGAAAAAGCGGTCAAGGCCTACCAAGAAGGGGGCAAGGAGGCTGCGCCACCCCGCAAGAAAAAGAGCAGCGCCACGGAACCCCACATCAGGGAGGGCATTGAAAGACTTTCGGAGCACTTGTCTGCCAAAGTGGACATCAAAACATCGGGCAAGGGCAAGGGCAGGATCACCATTCCCTTTGCCACCAAGGCAGACCTTGAACGCATCAAAAAATTGATCACGGGTGCATAGGCTGCTCTCCATATGTGCAATATTGCTGTTTGTTGTTGTGGGCGGACACGGGCAGGTTCCGGAGGCACCGGAAACGGAACAGGACAGCCTGGCCACCACCTTGAGGGAGAACAATGTGGTTTTCCAGGATTCCCTACTTCAGAAAAAACCGGTGCTGAACCCCTTGGCACCCAGCAAGGCTGCCTTCTATAGCGCCGTTTTGCCGGGACTGGGACAGATCTACAACAAAAGATATTGGAAAGCGCCCATTGTGTGGGGCGTGATCGGCGGCAGTGTGGCCATTTATATGTGGAACAATGATAACTACAACCGATTCCGAACGGCCTTTAAAAGAAGACAGGCCGGTTTCACGGACGATGAATTCTTTGATATAAACAATGACGGGATTTTTCCGGATTTTGACCTGAGCAAGCTGGAGAACCAACAGGAACGTTTTCAGCGCGACCGGGACCTTTGGCTGGTTATTTCCATTGCCATGTATGCCCTTAACATCATAGATGCCAATGTGGATGCCCATCTGAAACAGTTTAACATAGACAATAACCTGGCCTTTGACCTGGAACCCGTACTGGACCTTGACCCCATAACCAATAGGGCCAACTATGGGATGGCCGTAACGGTAAAATTTTAAAGAACCCCTTGGGGCTTTTTGGTAAGCCCAAGCTAAAAAACCAACTGGCAACCATGAACATTGCACTTTTTGGATACGGAAAAATGGGAAGGATGATCGAGGGCATTGCCCAAGAACGCGGACACCGGATTGTTGCCAAAATTGATATGGAGAGTGCCGCCCCCGATTACGGCAATATGGACGTGGCCATTGACTTTAGCACCCCGGAGGCGGCCTACGCCAACCTATCGGGCTGTTTTGCCCATGGGGTGCCCGTGATCTGTGGCACCACCGGCTGGTTAAAAGACTATGACAGGGCCGTCTCCCTATGTGAACAACACAAGGGGGCCTTTATCTATGCCAGTAATTTCAGCTTGGGCGTGAACCTCTTTTTTGAGCTCAACGAACACCTGGCCAAAATGATGGCCAAGGCACCTGAGTACACTGCCGCCATCGAGGAGATCCACCACACACAAAAATTGGACGCCCCAAGTGGCACGGCCATTACCCTTGCCGAGGGCATCTTGGCCCATTCCAACAAAAAAGGTTGGGTACTGGACCAGGACCTGCAAGACCGGCTCACCATTAGCTCCAAGAGAATTGGGGACACCCCTGGTACACACACGGTGACCTATAAAAGTGCCATAGACAACATATCCATTGAACACAAGGCCCATAACAGGACCGGATTTGCCCTCGGCGCCGTCATCGCTGCCGAATGGATATTGGGAAAAACAGGTGTTTTTGGCATGCGCGATGTGTTAAACCTGGGTTAAAAACAGTAACGATTACAGATAGCTGCGTCTAATGCGCACAAGAATTCGGTGAACCTACACACCCTAAACAACGCTTATCATGAACGGTACACAATGGATCATTTTTATACTGCTGGTGCAGGTAGTCCATTTTTTGGGAACTTGGAAACTGTACGTCAAGGCAGGTAGAAAGGCCTGGGAGGCGGCCGTACCCGTTTACAATGCCATAGTATTGATGCAGATCATTAACCGCCCCAAGTGGTGGGTGGTTCTTTTGTTCATTCCGATCATCAATCTAATGATGTTCCCGGTGATCTGGATCGAGACCATACGGAGTTTTGGCAGGAACAGCGCTGCCGAAAGTTGGTTGGTCATGCTCACCCTGGGCTTCTATATTTATTATGTGAACTATGCCCTGGACGTGGAGCACATCAAGGACCGAAGCCTACATCCGGCCACGGCCATGGGCGAGTGGATCAGTTCCATTGTCTTTGCCGTGGTGGCGGCCACGCTGGTGCACACCTATTTTATACAGCCCTACGTGATCCCCACCGGCTCTTTGGAAAGGACCCTCAGGGTGGGCGATTTCCTTTTTGTGAGCAAGTTCCACTATGGGGCACGCACACCCATGACCACCGTGGCAGCCCCGATGGTGCACGACACCCTTCCCATTTTAGGGGTACGCTCTTATCTAAAAAAGCCCCAGTTGCCCTATTTTAGATTGCCCGGATTCACCAAGGTGGACCGCAGTGATATCGTGGTCTTCAGTTGGCCGGCAGATACGGTCAGGGTGTTCTTTAAGAAGGAAAAGGGAGTGGACAAGCCCATAGACAAAAAATCGAACTACGTAAAACGCTGTGTGGGCCTCCCGGGAGATTCCTTGGAGGTTCGCGATGGCCGGGTTTGGGTGAACGGCAGCCGCCTAGAGCTTCCGGGGAGTGCCAAACCGCAATGGATTTACACCGTGTACAGTTCCAAAGGGGTCTCTTCCCGACTGCTCCAAAAATTGGGGGTGGCCGATTTTGAACGGAAGTACCTCTCCCCTCCCATAAACCAAGAACAGGCCCAGGCGCTGAACAAATACCTCACCGGATTTCGCCAAACGGACGACAATCAGATCATACTGGGCACCAAGTCATCGGGCATTCCCGCAGATGTCATAAGAAAGTATAGGCTATCCCTAAAGGAAATTACCGATCGCCAGCGCATGGTGGCCTTGACGGACGACATGGTGACCCAATTGCGCAACAGCGCCGAAATAGACTCCGTGGTCCAGGCCATTGTGCCCAAGGGGGTGGGGCAAGGGTTTCCCCAACATCCGGAGCACCCCTCCAACAACAGCCAGTTGGGACCCATTTACATTCCGCAGCAAGGGGCCACCGTGGCATTGGATCTGAACACCCTTCCCTACTACAAGAAAATCATCCGGGAATATGAGGGCAATACGCTCAGCGTATCCGGAAACCAGATCAGCATAAACGGGGAGGTCACGGACACATACACCTTTAAACAGGACTACTATTGGATGATGGGAGACAACAGGGACCAATCCGAGGACAGCAGAACCTGGGGCTATGTGCCGGAAGACCACATTGTGGGCACCCCAATTTTCATTTGGATGAGCTTTGACAACTTCACCCAGGGCGTGGCCCAATGGAAACCCAGGTGGGACCGCTTTTTTACCACCGTGAACGGGGAGGGCACGTCCCGTTCCTACCTCCTCCCCTTTTTGGTGGTGCTGGGCCTCTATTTTGTGGGAAGCTGGTTGTGGAAAAGAAGAAGGGCCCGGCAGGCCTGATGCCCTGAACCTTGAACTCCGCCCCCAGGGCAAGGCACCCCCGATCAACACAAAAAATGACGCGATGACCGTTTTGCACCCCACCTATTTTCCCTCCCTGCAGAGTTTTGCACGAATAGCCCAGGGAGACGTGATTTGGGAAACCCAAGACAATTTCCAGAAACAGACCTTTAGAAACCGCACCCATATTGCCACGGACCGGGGCAAGCACAGGCTTAGCATACCCATTGTGCACGTGGGAAGCCCCACAGGGAGGCAACGGTACAAAAACGTGATGGTGGACAATACCTACAATTGGCAGCGCCAACACTGGCGCACCCTGGAAACGGCCTACCGCACCTCTCCATTTTTTGAATTTTACGAAGACGACCTAAAACCCTTTTTCTCCCAAAGGCATCACGGCCTGTTGGACCTGAACCTAGGGAGCATTGCCCTGGTCTGCGATTGTCTCCAAATTCCCTTTCCCCAGGAACGGACCACCAGCTACGAACAGGAGCTGCCCCAATATACCGATAAAAGGGAATGGGTAAACGCCAAAGGGCCCAGTTCATTTAGGGCACCGGAATATGTTCAGGTCTTTGGGGATCGCCATGGCTTTCTTTCCAATTTGAGCATTTTGGACGCTCTTTTCAACCTGGGTCCGGATACTTTGGCCTATCTTGGGGCATTGGCAAAAAACTAGGTTCATGCTGCGTTTTTTTGTTCATTACGGCATCCACTTCCTTGTCCCGGTCATCATAGCGTTGGTGTTTTACGGCAGGCAATGGCCCCGCGCGGCACTGATTCTGTTGGCGGGCATTGTTTTGGACCTGGACCACCTCTTGGCCGATCCCGTTTTTGATGCCAATAGGTGCAGTATTGGCTCCCACCCCTTGCACACCTACTGGGCCATGGGGGTTTACCTTCTCTTACTTGTGCCCAAATGGGGCCGGCTCTGGGGCCTTGCCTTTTTGCTGCACATGGTTGCCGATCGGGCAGACTGCCTATTTATTGCCGCCCAGTCTCAGTAAGGCCATCACGGGTTCGTGGTCAGATAGGCCAATGGCATAGTTTTTATGGGAAAGCACCTCAAATTTGGGGTCGGCCAATATAAAATCGATCCTAAAGGGCAATATCGAAAAACTAAGGGTACGCCCGTATCCCCTTCCCTTTTCCATAAAGGAATCGTTCTTGTTTCCCTTTAAGAGGTGGTACGCACGGGAAAACTGATTGTTGTTCATGTCCGCACAGAACACCACCGGGTAGGGCGAGGCATTGGCATGATCTCTGATGATTTGCGCCTGCTCCTGTTGTTGGGTGAAGGAATACCGTAAACGGCCAAACAATTTTGTCGATTGCTCTCGTTTAATGCTACCGGGCCTTATGGCTAGGGACTGCAAGTGAATGTTGTAAATCCTAAGGGTATCTCCTTGGTAAAGCACATCTGCGTAAATGGCATTATTGCTCGTATCCGGCAACCTCAGGGACCCCTCGCCCACAATGGGGTATTTAGAAAAAATGGCCTGGGTATTCCTACCTTCGGAATAAGCCGTTAAGCTCTTGAAGGGATAATGGGAAAATTTTGTGTGATACACCCTGCTAAATTCCTGTAACCCGATGATGTCCGGATCTTCCTCCTTAACAAAGGCGGCAATATCATCCGGAAGATTCAAGCTCTCCTTTCTTTCAAACATTCCAAAAGCCTGCACATTGAAGCTCATTACCGAGAGACCTTCGGAAGGGACGGTGTTAACCTCACGGCCAAATTTCACAAAGGTGCCCAAAGACCAATACCCAAGCACAAGGGCAATCATGTTGAGCCAGGCCAGTTTTCGCTCAACAAACAACCAATAGACCACAGAAAGAATGTTCAATATGACCAATAAGGGCACGGCCAGGCCCAAGAAAGCAAACTCCGCAAAACCCGTGTGGGGAGCTCCACAGGCCAGGAGCAACAAAACCGCAGCTATGGCACGAAACAGGTTAAGCACCCGTAGGAACATTTTGTACATCATAGGCCTACTGTTCCTTACCCGCTTTGAAAAGAAAGTCCTTTTCCGCCTTGCTCAAACTTTCATAGCCAGACTTACTGATCTTGTCCAAAATGGCATCTATGCGCTTTTGGCGGCTCTGTTTGTCGTAATCGGCCTTGCCCCGCGATTGGTCGGGCGCCGCCCGGTTGCGGTACACCGTCTTCATGGGCGCCTTTTTGTTGGATTTGCTGAACAGGTTCAGGACGCCATCCACCATTTTGGAAAAGCCGGCACCGATATCGGTTCCCAGGAGCAGTTGCCGGGCGTACCAATAGCCCAACAGGGCCCCGCCCAAATGGGCCAAATGACCGCCGGCATTGCCGCTGTAGGGCAGTTGTATCAAGTCCGCCAAGACCACAAAAGCACCAATGTACCACAACTTTACATTAAAAAAGATCAGGCGCACCTCCTGATTGGGAATATAGGTGCACACAAAGATCAAGATGGCCGAAGCTCCGGCCGAGGCCCCAATGAGCGAGGCATTTAGGCCAAAAAAGGCGGGAAAGATATTGTAGCCAAGAACAAAGAACAGACCGCCAAAAATAACGCCGAGCAGGTACACGTTCAAAAAACGCCGGGCATCAAAAAGATTCAGGAAGATCCGGCCCACAAAATAAATGAGGAGCATGTTCCAGAAAAGGTGCCCAAAACCGCCGTGAAAAAAGGAATAGGTGACCAATGACCACGGTTGCAGCAAAAAATCGAAAAAATCCTTGGGCAGCTCAAACCACTGGACCAGACTGTTCTTGTCCAGCCCCAACAAAAAGGGCACCAATCCGTTCACGATGAACACGAGCACGTTCAGGGCTATGAGCTTCTCCCCAATGTTCAGGCGGTTGTAGTAATATCTTAAATTCCCCTGCGCCATGTCTAATCCCATCTATTTCTGTTAAACTGATTCTTTCTCCAGTACCACATCATCAAAAACCCGAACAGGGCGCCCCCAACGTGCGCAAAATGCGCTATGCCCTGCCCAAAGATACCATATCCCGTGACCCCGGAAAACAGGTCCAGGCCAATGAGCACGGGAATGAAGTACTTGGCCTTGATGGGAACCGGCAGGAACAGCAAAAAAAGCTCACTGTTGGGGAAAGACATGCCAAAGGCCACCAATACGCCATAAATGGCTCCGGAAGCCCCTACGGCCGGCGTGTTGTAGGCGCCCAGGAAATTATCTATGGTATCCTTGCCCGCTATGTTGTACCACTCGGGACTGTACTTCCCCTGGACAATGATGTCCATCACCGTTGCCTTGTCCAAACCACTGTTCACCAGGGCGTTGAGGCCCTCGTTGAAATAATAATAGTTGACCCCGGTATGGATGAGCGCCGCGCCCAGGCCGGCGGAAAAATAAAAGAAAAGAAACTTGTTGCGGCCCCACATCTGCTCCAAGGGGCTGCCAAAGGCCCAAAGGGCGTACATGTTGAAGGCAATGTGCATGAGGCCGCCATGCATGAACATGTGCGACAAGATCTGCCATATCCCAAAATTTTCATTTTCTGGAAACCAAAGGGAAAACCATTGGTACATCTGGTCGCCATACAAACTGGTGGCCACAAAAAACAGAATGTTGATGATGAGCAGATGCTTTATGGCATCGGTAATTCTTCCCATTTATATAAATTTTCTTTCAATATCGTTCTCCGTCAAGGTCACGTAAATGGCCTTGTTAAAGGGGCTCAAGGCAGGTTCCTTGCAGGCAAAGAGATCGTTTACCAGGTTGGTCTGCGAGGCCTCGTCCAGGGTTTCTCCCGTTTTCACGGAAAGGGCCTTGGCCAAGGTTTTTGCCAACATATCGCCCTGCGAAAAGCTGTTGCCGGGTATCTCCATCTGGAAATCGGCAATCAATTGCTCCATTACCATCTGCACCTCACTCTCGGAAACCAAGACGGGCACCCCCTTGATTTCCACGGTTTCCTTCTGGATGTCATCAAAAATAAAGCCTACCGCCGTAAGACTCTCCCTTATTTCAATTAAAATTTTTATTTCTGATGGGGTAAAGGACAGGCACAACGGAAAAAGCAATTGCTGGCTCACGGCCCCCTGGAGGGTCATGTTGCCCAAAAAGCGTTCGTAGAGCACCCTTTGGTGCGCCCTGCTCTGGTTTATTATCACCATGCCCGATTTAATGGTGGTCACCACATACTTCTTCTTTAACTGGAAGGTGGTTCCCTGTTCTTGGGGGGCCTCGGCATTTCCATCAAAAATACTGCTGTTCACCACTTCGGTCTCAAAGGAGACCTGATCCACGGACGGCAGGGAACGCTTGGCCCCCGCCCCCCCATAGAGTTCCTCCCAGCCCGTTGTCGGTGCCTTTTGGTAAGCACCCGGCCGGTTGCCGGGAGCAGCTTTCTCTTGAAAGGGGTTAAAGGCCCTGTCCACTTCCACGCGTGGAAATGGTGCCGCCTTGTTTTGTTGGTCATAGGGCGTATCCAAGTTACGGTCCGCATCAAAATCCAACACCGGGGCAATATTGAACTGTCCCAGGCTGTGCTTTACCGCAGATTTCAAAATGGCGTACAAGGTGTGCTCATCATCGAACTTCACTTCCGTTTTGGTAGGATGTATGTTGATGTCTATGGAAGCCGGATCCACTTCCAGGTTAATGAAGTACCCCGGGTGCACCCCTTGTCTCAGCAACCCGTCAAACGCACCCAGGACGGCGTGGTGCAGGTAAGGGCTTTTAATGAAGCGGTGGTTGGCAAAAAAGAACTGCTCTCCCCTACTTTTTTTGGCAAATTCAGGTTTTACCACGTATCCGCCCAACTTTAGCACCTGGGTGTCCTCGGTTATGGGCACCAACTTATCGGCGGTCTTGCGGCCAAAAATATGGACAATGCGCTTTTTAAAATCGGCCGGGGGCAGGTTGTAGAGCTCTCCGCCGTTGTTGTGGAACTGAAACGCAATATTGGGGTGGGCCAGGGCCACACGGTGAAACTCATCCGTGATATGCCTAAATTCCACTTGGTCCGATTTTAAAAAATTGCGCCGGGCGGGAATGTTGAAAAAAAGATTTTTGACCAGCATAGAGGTTCCTTTGGGCACCACGGCCACTTCCTGCATGACCACCTTGCTGCCCTCTATTTTCAGATGAACGCCCACCTCCTGGCCGGCCATTTTTGTCATGGTCTCCACATGGGCAATGGCCGCAATGGAGGCCAGGGCCTCTCCCCGAAAGCCCTTGGTGCTCAGATTGAACAGGTCTTCCGCCTTTTGTATCTTGGAGGTGGCATGGCGCTCAAAGCTAAGGCGCACATCGGTCTCGCTCATGCCCGTACCATTGTCCACCACTTGTATCAAGGTCTTGCCACCGTTCTTGACAATGAGCTTGATCTCGGTGGATCCCGCATCAATGGCGTTCTCCAGCAACTCCTTGACCACGGAGGCGGGGCGTTGCACCACCTCCCCGGCGGCAATCTGGTTGGCCACATGATCGGGCAAAAGTCGTATGATATCTGCCATCAGGAACCGAAGAATATGGAGAGGTCAAAATCGAGTATGTAAAGGGCAATAAGAATGAGTATGGCCAAGACCACGGCCAAGCGGATCTTTAGGTTGCGGTCCCCGGCCCTTTTGGTATCGGCCAAGGCCGTGTTGATCTTGTTTTTTAGCCCTCGATTGTTCAAGGTGGTTCTAAACTGGTCGAACTTGGGTTCTATTTTGTAGGGGTTTGTCTTTCCCTTGCCTTCATAGTACCGGGGATTGTAGTCGAACTGCCTGTTCTTTCGCAACCGCGTTATTTTGCTCAAAAAACCCATACGCCAAAGTTACTTAAAATAGAAAATAATAGCGGGGAAGGGATGCCAAAATTTGTTAACGCAACTGGGTGCCAACCTCCTTGGCCGGCGCAACGGCTCGTATGGGAGCAGGGCGGGAAAAGCCTATTTTTTGGAGAGGGCGGCCATCTCAATGGCGGCAATGGCGGCCTCCGTGCCCTTGTTGCCGTGCCTGCCCCCGCTGCGGTCCTTGGCCTGCTCCATGGTGTTGTCCGTGAGCACGCAGAAAATCACGGGCACCTTGGTTTGCACGTTCAGGTCCATGATGCCCTGTGCGGTGGCACTGCAAACAAAATCAAAGTGCTTGGTCTCTCCCTGGATAACGCTGCCAATGGCGATCACGGCATCCACCTCGCCCCAATCAATGAGCTTTTTGCAACCAAAGGGGAGCTCAAAGCTGCCGGGCACATTTAACCTGTGCAGGTTGCCGGCCAGGGCACCACAGTCCAACAGCGCCGCTTCCGCCCCTTGGTACAGGCCTTCCGTGATCTCGGGATTCCATTGGGAGACCACCAGACCAAACCGATAGCCCTTGGCAAAGGGAACCTTGTCCTTGTCGTAGGCCGATAGGTTTTTGTTCTCCGTGGCCATTAGCTCCCGCTTTTGGCCATTCCCAAGAAGGCATCGATGTTCTGTGCCCGGTCCGAATCCGGGTATTCTTCCTTGATGCGTTCAAAATAGCTTGCGGCCTTGGCCTTGTCTCCCATTTCCAGGGCGGTTACCCCGGCCTTGTGGAGAAACTTGGGCGTGGTATAGTCGTTGGGCTTGTGCCGTGCCGCGCTTTCATAATAGCCCAAGGCATCGCTGGGCTGCCCCAACTGCATAAAGGCATCGCCCAGGGCACCCTTGGCCAATGCGGCCAAAATGGCATCGTCCGAGGAAAAATCTTCGAGGTAGGCAATGGCTTCTTGGTACTTGTTCATGTTCAGGTACGCCATGCCCGCACTGTAGGTGGCCAAATTGGCGGCCTTGGTGCCGGGATAGGCCTCAATGATGTCCAAAAATCCGTACTTGCCATCTGCCCCCTCCAAAGAAAGGGTAAAAAGGGAATCCTTGGCCACGGTACTGGCCAAGGCCTGATCAAAATACTGCTGTGGGTAGTACAATTCGTTGGCGGCATCAGACTCCTTGGGCACCTGCACAAACTGGTTGTAGGCCAAATACCCCAATACGCCCACGGCAATGACCCCAATGAGCCCCAGGATATAATTTTGGTTCTTGGAGACCCAGCGCTCTGTCCTGGAAGCACTCTCGTCCAAGGTGCTGAACACCTCTGCCGTGGTGCTCTCCTGCTCCTGTACGTCCTGTATTTCTTCCTTGGTTTTTGGCTTGTAACCCCTTTTCTTGTATGTTGCCATTGCTTCGTTTATTGGTCGCGCAAAAATAAAGTTTTTATTGAAATCCCATACCCTATTTATTCGTTATTTTTGGTATTTTAAAGGGCATACCGACCCTAAAAACACAAAAGGACATCGGTTTTTATGATTTTGACCCACCTATCCCTGCTCAACTACAAAAACTTTGACAGCAAGGAACTCCAGTTCCACAGCAAGATCAATTGCTTTGTGGGCGCCAATGGCGTGGGCAAGACCAATATCATGGACGGCATTTACCACCTGTGCTTTGGCAAGAGCTATTTTAACCCGGTGTCTTCGCAGAACATTAGGCACGAGACCGATTTCTTTGTGCTGGAGGGCACCTTTGAAAAGGGCGATCGGGAGGAAAAGATCACCTGCAGCCTAAAACGCGGCAACAAAAAAGTGATGAAGCGCAACGGCAAGGCCTATGAGCGCTTTTCGGACCATATTGGCCTTTTGCCCCTGGTCATGATCTCCCCGGCGGACCGTGACCTGATCATTGAGGGGAGTGACACACGGAGAAAGTTCATGGACGGGGTCATTGCCCAATCGGACAAGGCCTACTTACAATCCCTGCTCAACTACAACAAAGTCTTGGCGCAGCGCAATGCCCTGCTAAAGTACTTTGCCGCGAACCGCACCTATGATGCCAATACCCTGGGCATCTACAACGAGCAACTGCAAACCCACGGAGCACCCATCTTTGAAAGGCGACAGGCGTTCCTGGAAGCCTTCATCCCCATTTTCCAAGAACAGTACCGGGCCATAACGGGCAATGTGGAGCAAGTGGGCCTCAGTTACCAAAGTGCCCTTTTGGCGCAGGGACTGCCGGCCCTTCTGGAAAAAAACCTGGACCGGGACCGGGCCCTGCAATACACCACCGTGGGCATACACAAGGACGACCTCAGCTTCAAGATCGGGGAACATCCCATTAAAAAATTTGGGAGCCAGGGACAACAGAAATCCTTTTTGGTGGCCCTGAAATTTGCCCAGTTCCACTTCATCAAACAACAATCCAAGACCACCCCACTGCTCCTTCTGGACGATATTTTTGACAAGTTGGACGAGCAACGGGTGGCCCACATCATCGCCCTGGTGAACAACGAACAGTTTGGACAGATTTTTGTGAGCGATACCCACCCGGAACGAACGGAGGACATTGTAAAAAAAATACATCAGACCTATGAACTCTTCCATATGTAAAAGAACCCCCTGGCTGCTGGCCCTGATGCTCCTGCTCTCCTGCTCGGGCAAGCTCACGGAAAAAGAGCTGGCCCAGCTCAACGGCTATTGGGAAATAAAGGAGGTGGTCTTTCCCGACGGGAGCAAAAAGGCCTACCAGGTGAACCTGGATGTTGACTTTTTTTCGTTGGATGGCCTACGTGGATACCGAAAAAAAATGAAGCCCCAGTTCACGGGCACCTTTGCCACTTCGGACGATGCCCAGCCCTTGGTACTGCAACAGAACCAGGACCAATGGGAAATTCTGTACGAAAACGACCTGGACAGCTGGAAAGAAATACTGGTGGCCCTTACGGCCAACAAACTCTCATTGGAGAACGAAGCGGGCATCCGCTATCACTACGAACGCTTTGAACCCATTAATTTGGAAAACTGATGGCAAAAAGGGAAAATGACAACCAAAGCATGGCCAGTGCGCTGGCCTCCTTCCTCAAGGAAAACAAGTTGCAGGGAGGGATGGATATCGTGGCCGCCAGAACGGCCTGGGCAAAGCTAATGGGAAATGGGGTGAACAATTACACCACCGCAGTGGAACTGCGCGGCACCACGCTGTACGTCTCCCTCTCCTCTTCCGTGCTCCGGGAAGAGCTCAGTATGGGCAAGACCAAGATCATTGCCATGATGAACGAGGAAATGGGCAAGGAACTCATCACCGCTTTGGTATTGCGATGATGTTTTTTAGCATCGCTTTTGGGATTACGCCAAAGCCCAAAGCAAACCTGCCCAAAGTGGCCAAAGCGAAAATTTCCCGGTACCTCCTCTCTTTAAAAACTTATTTTAAGAATTACGGCTTTCCTCAAATCAAATCTCCATTAGAAGAAAAAGACAGCAAAACTCCGCCTGTAAATATTGCTGTTGAAATCTTCCCAGTTCTCCATACCATTATCCCAGCCATGGATACAGGTTGTTCGCTGTATGAAAGGGAAAAAAAAGGGTTTGATTTTGTTTATGGATTGTTATAACTTGGATGTTCAATGTCCATAACATCACTCTTAGCACCGTTTTGAAGCTTATTATTTTTTGGCAGGATAGAAACGAAACGCTTTATAGTGAATGAAATGAGCCATAACCATGCTGGATGCCAAGCGAAATGTTGATTGGCAAATTACACCCGCCTGAAACGGAACGGGCAGGTCTGACCTAAAAAGATAAATAGCAACAGATGAAACTTATTTTAATTCTATTGACCCTAGTTTACTCGGTCAGTTCTTTTTCACAGTTGGAATTTTATACCACAAACGGAAAAAACCGGCTAACAAAGACGGAATTGGAACATCTTCTCCGAGAAAGGCAAGAAAAACTGGCCGATAAACTAAAGGGAATGGGACTTGTAACCAATACCACAAAAACCGAAAAGAGTAAAGATTCCATAATCCACTACGTAAATTTTGGAGTTAAGGGCGCTGCCAGCTTTAACAACAACTTTTCAACATTTTTAAACAAGCCTTTTCCTGATTTTAGGTTGATGAGCTTAGAAGGTGTGGAAGTTTCAATGGACAAGTTTAAAGGAAAACCAACAATGATTAATTTTTGGTTTACCTCGTGTGCGCCCTGCATTGCCGAAATGCCCGTTTTAAACAAGATGAAAGAACAGTTTGGTGCCGATTTTAATTTCGTTTCATTGACTTATGAGTCTCAGGAAAAAGTTGAGGGTTTTTTGAAAAAACAACCTTTCAACTTTGAACATATCATAAATGCCAGAAGCTTTATCGATGCTATGAAAATAAACACTTATCCTATCAATTTTTTCATTGACAAAGACGGAATTGTAAGAGAGGTTAAATATGGCATCCCAAAAAGGAAAGGTGTAAACGGTAAAATAGCAATGGGGGATGGAGATAAATTTATTGAGACCTTGCAAACGTTGCTATAAAAAAGTCATATAAATCCCAAAGCAAATACACAGCATAAACGCTACCATAACATGAATAAAACCAAGGACCGCCCAACTGGCCGGCCCTTGGCCAATTTTCATCAATATATTTCCCTACCGGAAAAATGGAAGGCGCCCTCTATGGCCGCGTTCTCGTCACTGTCGCTCCCGTGTATGGAATTTTCCTCTATACTCTTGGCAAATAGTTTCCTTATGGTGCCCTCTGCCGCTTCGGCCGGGTTGGTAGCCCCGATCAGGGCCCTGAAGTCTTCCACAGCGTTGTCCTTTTCCAGAACGGCCGCCACAATGGGACCTCTGGTCATAAAGCTTACCAAATCCCCAAAGAACGGACGTTCCCGGTGCACCCCATAGAAAACCTCGGCGTCGCGCTTGCTCAAGTGGGTATATTTCATGGCCACGATTTTAAAGCCGGCGCCGTTTATTTTTTCTAAAATAGCCCCGATGTGCCCGTTTTCAACGGCATCTGGCTTGATCATGGTAAAGGTTCTGTTCGTGCTCATATAAAAAATTTTGGGCAAAAGTAAGGTTTTCGGGCCAACCGGCAAGCCCGGGCCGGCGGGCGGCCACTCCGGTGCGCCTTACAGGGCGGTACGGACCCCGTACGCCAGAGTTCATAAAAAGTACAGGGCCAAGGTGGTCAGTAGGGCTGTACCAGTTGGGCAAAGGTCTTTCCCCTATTGCCCCTCATCTCAAAAATGGCCTTTTTGGCATCAAAATCAAACCGCACCACGCCAAAACTCTCTTTTGCCACCACCTGCCCCACCCTAAAGGGATTGGGCTCACCGGAAAAACTGCGATAGGCATGGGTAAGGCCACTGCTGGTAAAGTCCACCAACGGATAGCGGGAGTCCTGCATATCTGCCCTGGAAAACTCGGAGATGTGCCGGTCCCCGGAAAGCACCATCACACCCTTTGCCCCGGAGTTGGCAATGAGCTGCGCCAGGCGATCTACCTCGTGCGGAAAATTGCCCCAGCACTCAAACCCGTGCTTGTTGCTCAAGACCTGCACACTGCTCACGATCACGTTAAACTGGGCCGTGGAGCGCTCCAGCTCTTCCGATAGCCATTGCCATTGGGCCTCGCCCAGAAGGCTGCCCTCGCCGTAGGGATTGGGTTTTATACGGCGCCGGGTCTCGCGGTCCGGGGTCAGGGGCGTTCTAAAATAGCGGGTATCCAGCACCATGATCTTTACGGTTCCCTTGGGATGGCCTAGCAGATGACTGGCATACACGCCCTCCCGTTCCCGTCTTGGGCTATCTTGTGGCACCTGCATAAAATTCAGGAAATTGATCTGGCTTTCCACCTTCTTCGAAAACTCCTCCCCACCGTCATTGAGGCCGTAGTCATGATCGTCCCAGGTACCCACCACGGGCACGGTCTCCCGCAGCCTGGCATAGCCTGGAACCCTGTCCTGGGCGGCGTACATGGCGGCCATATCGTCCATGTTGTCCGTATCCGCGTAGATATTGTCCCCGCCCCAGATCCACATATCCGGATCGGTGGCCAGGATGTCGTCCCAAAGGGCATTCTTGGCGTCCGTCTTGTTGCAGGAGCCAAAGGCAATGACCAGGTCTCCCCTTTGGTCATGGTCCCTCCAGTCTTTTGTGCCCGCGCAGGAAAAGAGCAACAAGATACCCGCCCATACGGAAAAGGTCTTCATAAGGTGTCTTTTTATCTACGGCAAAATTAAGGATTTACCGCTTAGCCCTTTATGATTAAATTGTATCTTTGCGCCCATGAAAATGGAGCACATCAATGCCCTAAAGGCCCTATTGGAAACGCCAAGGGAAGTGGCGATTATACCCCACAAGAATCCGGACGGAGATGCCATGGGAAGCACTTTGGCCCTCTGGCACTACCTGGAAGCCAAGGGACATAAGGCCACGGTGGTGGCGCCCAATGATTTTCCCAAGTTCCTGAAATGGATGCCCGGCGCCCAAGACGTGCTCAATTTTGAACGGCAGAACGCCAAGGCGATCGGGGTGCTGGAAGCGGCAGAGGTAATTTTTACACTGGATTTCAATGAACTGGGCCGGGTGGGCCAAATGACGCCCGTACTGGAAAGACTCAACGGTACCTTTGTCATGGTGGACCACCACCAAGAGCCCGGGGAATACGCCCAGATCATGTATTCGGATACGGGCATGAGCTCCACTTGCCAAATGGTGTACCACCTTCTGCAACATTTGGACGCCTCGGACGCGATCACCCCCAATATGGCCAATTGCCTCTACACCGGCATCATGACAGACACTGGTTCCTTTAAATACCGCTCCACCACGAGTGAAACACACCGGGTCATAGCCGATCTTATGGACAAAGGGGCAGAAAACACCACCATACACCACCACATTTACGACACCAACAGCCCCAGCCGGTTGCACCTTTTGGGCTGTGCGCTGAAAAACATGGTGATCTTGGAAGAGTACGCCACGGCCTACATTACCCTGAGCCAAGAGGAATTGGACGCCTTCCAATACGAGAAAGGGGACACCGAAGGCTTTGTGAACTACGGCCTTACCCTCAAGGGCATTAAGTTTGCCGTGATCTTTATTGAGAACCGGGACGAAGGGATCTTAAAAATCTCCTTTCGATCGGTGGGCAGTTTCTCCGTGAACCGCTTTGCCCGAGCCCATTTTAACGGCGGGGGCCATGACAATGCAGCCGGCGGCCGCAGCGAAAAATCCATAGAAGACACCGTGGCCTACTTTACATCCCTGCTACCACGGTACAAAGACGCTTTGACCCAATGAAGAGTGCCCCACTACTTTTTATGTTGATGCTGCTCGTGGCGGCATGCCAAGGTCCCGAGCCCCGTAAACCGGTGCAAAAAAAGAGCAGTAGCTTCTTCAAGGCATCCGTGGAACGCAGCAAAAAAATATTGGCTGCGGAAGAGAAAAAGATACAGCAGATCATTGAGGAAGATTCCTTGAAACACTACATAGAGAGCAATTTTGGGGCCTGGTACCATTATTTAAAGGTAAACGATACGGCCAGCTATACCCCAAAAAAGGGAGACCGCGTGTTGATCAACTACAACCTCTTGACCCTGGACAATGACACGCTCTACACGACCGAGGAAATTGGCGACCTCCACTTTGGAGTGGACCAAGAGGCCCTGTTCCTTGGCCTGCGTGAGGCCGTGAAAGTGTTGAAAGAGGGCGAACGCGCCACCTTTCTCTTTCCCTCGTCCATTGCCTACGGCTATGACGGCGACAGAGACCGAATTGGCACCAACGTGCCCCTTAAAAGCACCTTGACCCTATTGAAGATCGATAAACAAATGAATAATCCAAATACCCTGGAACAATGATGAACAAAGTGTATGTTTTGGCCCTGATGGCCTTGGTAATGACCGGTTGCAAAACCAGCCAACGCGCCGATTTGGGAGACGGCCTTTTTGCCGATATCCAAACCAGTAAAGGTGATATTGTGGTGCGACTTGCCCACGACAAGACCCCGGTGACCGTGGCCAATTTTGTCTCCCTGGCCGAGGGCGACAACCCCTTTGTCAATGATGAGTTCAAGGGAAAACCCTATTATGACAGCCTCACCTTTCACCGCATCATCAAGGATTTTATGATACAAGGGGGCGACCCCACGGGCACGGGCTCCGGAAATCCGGGCTATAAGTTCATGGACGAGATCAACGATAGCCTGCGGCATGACAAAAAAGGCATTCTTGCCATGGCCAATTCCGGTCCTGCCACCAATGGCAGCCAGTTTTACATTACCCACGCGGAGACCGCTTGGCTAGACGGCAGGCACACCGTTTTTGGTGAAGTGGTGGAGGGCATTGACGTTGTGGATTCCCTGGCCAACGTTCCCGTGGGCGAGGGGGACAAGCCGGTAGATCCCGTGTACATGACAACGGTGCAGATCATACGCAACGGCAAAGAGGCCCGCAAGTTCGATGCCGTGGAGATCATGACCGATTATTTTGATGGAGAGGAAGAGCGCCAAGCGGCCGCCGAAAAGGAAAGGGCCGAAAAAATGGCCGCGGTGAACCAACTTAAGGCAGACTTTGTGGCCCAGTTGCCCGCCCAAAAAGAAGCTGCCAAGGCCTTGCCCAGCGGCCTCAAGATGATGGCCCTGCAAGAGGGGGAAGGCCCCGATCCCAAGCTGGGGCAGAAAGTACGGGTCATGTACGCAGGTTACCTGGAGGATGGCACTTTGTTTGACAGCAATTATGAAGAAGTGGCCAAGGCCTACAATGTCTTTGACGATCGCAGAAAACAAGGCATGGGCTATGAGCCCGTGACCATGGACTACAGTCCGGATGCGGGTATCATAGCGGGTTTCAAGGAAGGACTGCTCACCATGAAAGTGGGTGATAAAATGCGCCTCTTCATCCCCTCGCATTTGGGGTACGGAGCGCAGGGCGGTGGCCCCATCCCTCCCAATGCCAACTTAATTTTTGACGTGGAAATCACCGGAATGGCAGAATAGTCGATCCCAGATGATGGCCTCCATCTTCCATTGCCCAAGCACAGTGCTTCAAATGGATTAAACCCAGATTATGCACTAGTCCCCTGATGAATGGCTTCATAATTTTTCAAAGGATAACTTGGTTGCTTGAGTGTTATATAGTAGACTTGCGTAAAGAGGGTGCAAAGCCCAATAAAATCAAGACTTTTGCGATTGAGGCGCCCGCCTGAATGACTCAGTCGGGCAGGCCCGCCCGAACGTACCGTTCGGTACGGGCGGGTAGCCATAGCTACGGTGAGTGAGCAAAAGTCAGTGCAACGATTGATTTTGCAGGGATTTGCAGCCGTAATGGAATTTCTATTGCTTAATCTGGGTTAAATGGCTCCATGTAAAGTCCAAAAACCCGCTTCCTAAAAGGAGCGGGTTTTTTGTGCCATTGTCCCGGCGGCCCGGGGCAGATGACCTCATCGTTTGGGGACTTCCAGCAATATGGCGCGCAGGAAGTTCCAAAATTTCTGGACCGAGGCAATGCCAACGCGTTCATCCGGGGAGTGCGCGCCCAATATGGTGGGGCCAAAGCTCACCATATCCATATCGGGGTAATGCTGCCCCAAAATTCCACATTCCAAGCCCGCATGGCAGGCCACCACCCGGGGCATCTCCTTAAAAAGGTCCTGATACACCTTGGTGGCCAATTTCACAATTTGGGAATCCGGGTTGGGCTGCCAACCGGGATAGGAACCACTGAATTCCACTTCGCAACCTGCCAGCTCAAAAACACTTCTGAGGCCGTTGGCCAGGTCCATCTTCCCCGTTTCCTGGGAAGAACGGGTTAAACAGGAAATCTTTATTTTCCCGTTCTTCACCTGTACCCGGGCAAGGTTGTTGGAGGTCTCCACCAAATTGGGCATGGAAGCGCTCATGGCGTACACCCCGTTATGGGCACCATAAAGGGCACGGATCAGTTTGCCCTGTGCGCCCAGTCCCATCACCTTTTTGGCAGGTTTTATGGGCTTCAAACTTATTCTTAGGTTTGGTTCCCTCTGGGCCAACTCGATTTGTACCACCTTGGCCATGGATTCCAAACCTTCCCTAAAGGCCGCTTCGTCCTTTCGGTGTACGTTCAGCTCACAGACACTTTCCCTTGGAATGGCATTGCGCAAACTACCTCCTTCCAAACGGGAAATGCGCATGTTGTGGGAAAGCCCGGCAAACAAGAGTCGGTTCATGATCTTGTTGGCATTGCCCAGCCCCTTGTGAATGTCCATACCGCTATGCCCGCCCTGCAGGCCACTGACCTCAATGCGGCAGCCCACATCGCCGTGCGAGGCCTCTTTCTGGTTGTAGGTGCGCTTGGCGGTAACGTCCACCCCGCCGGCACAACCAATATCGATCTCATCGTCTTCTTCCGTGTCCAGGTTGAGCAGAATATCCCCTTTTAACCAATTGGGCGCCAAGCCAAAAGCGCCGGTCATCCCGGTTTCCTCGTCAATGGTGAACAGGGCCTCCAAGGGCGGGTGCGGAACATCGGAACTTTCCAGCAGGGCCATGATGGTGGCCACGCCCAGACCATTGTCTGCCCCCAAGGTGGTGCCCTTGGCCCGTACCCAGTCCCCGGCCACCTCCATGGCAATGCCCTGGGCATCAAAATCAAAAACGGTATCCGCATTTTTCTGGTGCACCATATCCAAGTGGGATTGCAGGGTTACCATCTTACGGTCTTCCATGCCCCTGGTGGCGGGTTTTCTGATCACAATGTTCCCTATGTCGTCCTTTAGGGTCTCCAAACCCAGGGCATTTCCAAACTGCATCATGAAGGCAATGACCCGTTCCTCTTTTTTGCTCGGTCGGGGCACGGCATTCAGGGCTGCAAAATTTTTCCAGATGGCTTTGGGCGCCAAGCTTGTCACGCTGTTGCTCATATCTTGTGGTATTGACCCCCAAAAGTACGGATAGAAAAAGGATTTCGCTATTTTTGATGCCATGAAGATGTCCTCCAAAACCATCATTGCCCTGTCCCTTTTACCGCAATTTTTAATGGTGCAATGGCTTTCCAAACACCCTGAATGGATCGAGCGCCATTACAGTGAGGGCGCCTACCCGATCATCTCCAAGGCCTTTAGAAGTCTTTACGGCTGGGTGCCCTTTTCGGTGGGCGATGTGGTGTACACCCTCCTCATTTTGTTGGGGCTGGGGTATGTGTACCGCCACTGGAGGTACATTAAAGCGCACAAAGGTGTTTTTGTCCGGGACCTCCTTATGGTCTGCTCCCTGTTGTACTTTACCTTTTATATGGCCTGGGGGCTAAATTATTTTAGGGCGCCCTTAAAGACGAAGTTGGGCCTGACCGAAAATACCGAGTGGGAGGCCTTGGTTGATTTCACCGAAAAATTGATCGCCAAAACCAATGCCGAACAAGAACAATTGGCGGGGGACAGCCTCCAAAAGGTGGTGCTTCCCTACACGCAGGAAGAAATGTTCGGCAAAACGCTGCAAGCTTATGCCACCCTTTCCCAACGATACCCCTTTCTTACCTACGAGGCGCCCAGCATAAAAACCTCACTGTACAGCACGGCGCTGACCTATATGGGCTACGCGGGCTACCTGAACCCATTTACCAATGAGGCCCAGGTGAACGCCCGCCTGCCCGCCTTCCGGTTTCCCGTGGTGGCGGGGCACGAGATCGGCCATCAGCTGGGCTATTCCGCAGAGAACGAGACCAACTTCATAGGGTACTTGGTCACGGCAAACAACAAGGATCCCTATTTTAAATATGCGGCGCACGCCTATGCCCTGGGCTATTGCCTCAATGACATCCGGAGGGCAGACGAGGCCCGCTTTGAAACGCTGTGGCCCACCCTGAACGCGGGCGTACAAGAGAATTTCAGGGAAATGTCCCACTTCTGGCAACGCTACGAAAACCCCATGGAACCCGTCTTCAAATCGATCTTCAACTCCTTCCTCAAGGCCAACAAGCAACCGGAGGGCCTTAGGAGCTACAATGCCGTGGTATCCCTATTGGTGGCTCACCACCAGGAGGCACCGCTCTAAGGGGCAGGGTGGGGCGCTTTGTGCTGTGGCAAGACCGTACCCATGACCGTTCTGGAACATGCCCCCAGGCCCTTGATCCCGTCCTTCGCTCTTTGCCCGGCCCCTGCCCTTTGCCCTTGGGCCCCTTAACGTGTTAAAATGCGGCAAAGGATGGGGAGATACGGCAACAAAGCCTATTTTTAGGGCTACAAACCAATAGATCACATTATGAAGAAAACGTTTTTAGGCCTTTGTCTCCTCTGGTGCTCGGGCCTGTTGTTTGCCCAGGACTATTTCCCAAAAAATGATGGGGTAAAGGCGGACAACAACAACTACACGGCCTTTACCAATGCCAAAATTTATGTTGCCCCCACGGAAATCATCGACCAAGGCACCCTGCTCATCCAGAACGGCAAGGTGGTGCGCAGCGGCAGCAAGGTAGCGCTGCCCCCCAATACCGTGGTCATCGATTTGGAGGGCAAGAGCATCTATCCCTCCTTTATAGACGCCTATTCCAAATTTGGTGTGCAACAGCCCAAACGGGCGCCGGGCGGTGGCCGGTCTCCCCAGTACGATCCCGAGCGCGAAGGGTTCTATTGGAACGATCACATCATGCCCGAAAATACGGCCATTGCCCATTACAAATATGACGACAAGACCGCGAAAGCCCTGCGCGAGGCTGGTTTTGGCGTGGTCAATTCCCACATCCATGACGGCATTGCCCGGGGTACCGGGGTCCTCATTGCCCTGAACGGGGAGGGCACGGATGCCAGCCGGGTACTGGACGACCGCTCGGGGCAGTACTTCTCCCTGGACAAATCCGTCATCAAAAAACAATCCTACCCCACCTCCCTAATGGGTGCCCTGGCCCTGTTGCGCCAAATGTACAGCGATGCCGACTGGTACGCCAAGGGCAACTCCAAAACCAAAGACCGCTCCCTGGAGGCCCTCATTGCCAACCGTGACCTGGTACAGATCTTTGAGGCCAAGGACAAGGGCCACATTCTGCGCGCCGATAAAATTGGCGATGCCAACGGCATACAGTATGTGATCGTGGCCGGAGGCAACGAGTACGAGCGCATTGAGGAGATCAAGGCCACCAATGCCCCATTGATCGTCCCCATCAATTTTCCAAAAGCCTATGATGTGGCAGACCCTTACCAGGCGGGCTACGTATCCCTGGAAGACATGCGGGCCTGGAACCAAGCCCCTACCAACCCCAAGGTACTGGCCAACAACAATGTGCGCTTTTCCTTGACGCCCTATGACCTCAAGGACGTGGGCAGCTTCAAGGAGATGCTGATGAAGGCCATTGAACACGGGCTCCCCAAAACCAAGGCCCTGGAAGCACTGACCACCGCACCGGCCGAAATGTTGGGACAGGCTGGGAAAATAGGATCCCTGCGTCCCGGTGCCTATGCCAATTTCTTGATCACCTCTGGTGATATTTTTGCCCAGGAGACCACCTTGTACGAAAACTGGGTACAGGGCACCAAATCTGTCATTAACAACAAGGACGTGAAAGACCTGGGCGGCAACTATGAGCTTTCCATACAGGGCAGCACCTTTTCCCTGGCCATTGACGGATCACCGGAAAAGCCCAAGGCCACTGTAAAACAGGATACGCTCACCCTTCCCTCCAAAATGGCCTATGCCGACAATTGGTTGAACATGAGCTTCCATACCGATGAAGGAAAATCCGTGTACCGCATGACGGCCACCATCTTGCCCGACACTGACGACATCAACGGACGTTTGGTGCTGCCCGATGGCACCGAGACCAGGTTTACCGCGAGAAAAATAGCCGAGAGCGAGAAAAAGGAGGACAAAAAGGACAAAACGGCAGACGCCCCCACCATCCTTCCCGTGACCTATCCCAATGTGGGCTACGGCTATGCCAGCAAGCCCAAGGCAGCCAACGTCCTCTTTAAAAATGCCACCGTTTGGACCAGTGAGGATGCGGGCATCCTGGAGAACACGGATGTGCTGGTACGGAACGGAAAAATAGACAAAGTGGGCAAGGACCTGCGCGCCGGGGGCGCCCAGGTGATCGATGCCACCGGGAAGCACCTTACCGCAGGCATTGTGGACGAGCACAGCCACATTGCCGCACTGGCCATCAATGAAGCCGGGCACAACAGCACCGCAGAGGTTAAAATGGAAGATGTGGTAGATCCGGAGCACATGGGCATTTACCCTTCCCTGGCCGGTGGGGTCACCTCCCTGCAGCTGTTGCACGGATCGGCCAACCCCATTGGCGGCCGCTCGGCCATCTTGAAATTGAAATGGGGAGAGGAAGCGGACGGACTCATCTATGACAATTCGCCCAAATTCATAAAGTTTGCCCTGGGAGAGAACGTAAAACAGAGCAACTGGCAGAGCTACTCCCGTTTTCCACAGACCAGGATGGGCGTGGAGCAGGTCTTTATGGACTATTTCCAACGCGCCAAGGAGTACGATACGGCCAAAAAGAACGGTACGCCCCAACGCTATGACGAGGAGATGGAGGTACTGGCCGAGATCTTGAACGGTGAACGCTACATTAGCTGCCACTCCTATGTACAGAGCGAGATCAACATGATGATGAAGGTGGCGGAAAAGTTCGGTTTTACCGTGAACACCTTCACCCACATCCTGGAGGGCTACAAGGTGGCGGACAAAATGGCCCGGCACGGTGTGGGCGGAAGCACGTTTAGCGACTGGTGGGCCTATAAGTTCGAGGTAAACGATGCCATTCCCTACAATGCCGCCATCATGCACGAGCAAGGCGTTACCGTGGCCATTAACAGTGACGACCGCGAAATGATCAGAAGACTGAACCAAGAGGCCGCAAAGACCGTGAAATACGGCGGTATGAGCGAACTGGACGCCTGGAAGACCGTGACCATAAACCCCGCCAAACTATTGCACATAGACGATCGGGTGGGCAGCATCAAGGAAGGAAAGGACGCCGATCTGGTGCTTTGGTCCGGCCACCCTATGTCCATTTACTCCAAGGCCGAAAAAACGCTCATTGAGGGCGCGGTTTACTTTGATCTTGAAAAAGACCGCCAACAACGGGAGGCCATAAAAAAAGAACGGGCCCAGCTCATAAAGATGATGCTCCAGGAAAAATCCAACGGGGGCAAGACACAGGGTCCCAAACAGAGCGTAAAACGTGTCTTTACCTGTAAGACCCTATGATACAAGATGAAAATTGCCATTTTAAAAAACAACAAATGAAGAAGTACATATCCATTCCCATAGTTTTCCTGGCGGTCCTTACGCTGGGAATCGCACAACAGACCCCTGCCCCGGCGCAATCCCAGGGCATCTCCATAGAAGGGGCCACGGCCCACTTGGGCAACGGAGAGGTCATTGAGAACGCTTTGATCATGTTCGAGGGCGGAAAACTCACTTTTGTGGGCAGCGCCAATGCCCGCATAGCCCGCACCGGAACCGTGATCGATGCCAAGGGCAAGCACGTCTATCCCGGTTTCATTGCCCCGGCCAAAACCCTGGGACTGGTAGAGATCAATGCCGTGAGGGCCAGTAATGACCAGGACGAGATCGGGGAGCTCATACCCCACGTACGAAGCCTGATCGCCTACAACGCAGAATCCAAAGTGGTGGAGAGCATGCGTCCCAACGGTATTTTATTGGGACAGATCGCCCCTGCCGGCGGACGCATTTCCGGAACCTCCTCCATTGTGCAATTTGATGCCTGGAACTGGGAAGATGCCGCCATAAAGGTAGATGACGGCATACACCTGAACTGGCCCAGCAGCTTTAGGCAGGGGCGCTGGTGGATGGGCGAGCCCCGGGGCTACCAGCCCAACAAGGACTACGCCAAGCAGGTGGACGATGTGGTGGGTTTCATGAAAGCGGCCATGGCCCACGGAAAGGCACCGGCAAAGGTGGCCCACTTGCCCTATGAGGCCATGCAGGGCATTTTCAGTGGCAAGCAGAAACTCTATGTGTACGCCAACGGGGAAAAGGAGATCATAGATGCCGTGAACACCCTGAAGCGGAACGGGGCCCAAGAGCTGGTGCTCGTGGGCGGTTACCAGGCACACAAGATCACCGACTTTTTAAAGGAGCACAACATTCCGGTCTTGGTGCAATCTACCCACACCCTGCCCAGCTTTGACGATGACGATTACGACCTGCCCTTTAAGCTGCCCAAACTGTTGATGGATGCGGGTCTGCTGGTGGGCATCCAAAACACCGAGGCCTCCAATTTCCAGACCCGGAACCTGCCCTTCTATGCCGGTCAAGTGGGCCAACAGGGGCTGGACAAGGAAAAGGCCCTACAGCTCATTACGGGGAACACGGCCAAAATCTTGGGCATAGACGATGCCTACGGCACCCTGGAAGTGGGCAAGAGCGCCACCCTCTTCATCTCCGAGGGCGATGCCCTGGACATGCGCGGCAACCAGTTGACCAGGGCCTTTATAGATGGCCGGGACATTTCCCTGGAAACCCACCAGACGGAGCTATGGAAACGCTATACCGAAAAATACGAGGGAGAATGATGCCCTCCTTTCAATATAAAAATAATAGCGGTTTCGGTGCTTAATCGAAACCGCTATTTTTTTATGCCTTGTTGTGTTTTCGTACTTTTTGCGCTATCCGAACAATGTCCAAAAATCTACCTAAACGCAGGGATTAAGGAATGATCGAATTATAGCTTCGAAACAATATCTTTCCTTATGGCATCGTTTGAGTAAGGATAATCAAATCCTGGTCTGGATAGTTTTGCTTTTGGCAGATTGACCTTAACCCATTTAGATATTCTTTCGCGCTGTACATTGGAATACTGACCACCAATGAGAACGATATCGGCTTTTTCGTTCAATTCGTTCAGTTTTGCCATTCCTTCTTCTTCATTGAGCGTTCCATACACAGTAAGGTCCACACCTTCTGAAATCAGTCTAATTATTTCATCTCTGCGAACAGGGCTACCACCAAACAAGACAACCGTTTTGGCTTTTGCAGAACCTAAAACTTCCGATATTAAATTTTCCTTTATTTCCATATTACTTTTTTTAAGCCACCAGATTTCCCTGATGGCTTATTGATATTGTTCGTTTCATGCATTAAAGGCATCACTATCAATACCTGTGTCTTGTTGTTTTAAAAGGTTGAACATTGCAGGGTCAATGTTTATGGAATGAACTGCAATTTTCCACTCGCCATTTTCCTTGATAAACTTGTCCTTCACTTCTGCCGTTGCAATTACATTTGGAAACTGTTCGCCTTCTACCACCAGTAGTAAATAATCTACCACTACGGCATCTTGGTCTCTAGAAAATCTATGGTTCATGGCAAAGTGACGTTTTAATGTCCCTTCCATTGCAAACATTTGGGTTAAATCTTCTTCCATTCCCGCGTTTTTTGGCTTGGACCTCATGCCGCCATCGATATACCCATTTTCTGCATAATATTGCATATGGGCCTGAACATCTTTTGCATCTGACGCAATGCTGTAGTTTGCGATAATCTGTTTTAGCGTTGCTCTTTCTTCTGTAGTTATCATAATTTTTTTTTAAAAGTGAAACATTTGTTTTCTTGTTCACTACAAAAGTATGGGCGTCTTGGAAGTTGTAAAAGGTCAGGATTTCTGAAAAAGTGTTCCATTTTTCCTTTGGACTACAAAGGCAAGTTTTTTCGGTATTCATTGGGTGTTACACCTGTTTTGGATTTAAAGTATTTTCCAAATTGAGATGGATTTTTAAAAGAAAGAGCATAGCCCACTTGAGCGACACTCATTGAAACATCTTGCAAAAGTACCTTAGCTTCTAGAATAGTCCTTTTGGAAATTATGGCAGTTGCACTATGACCTGTTTCCTGTTTTAAGGTTTGGCTCAAATGTTTTGGGTTAACGCCAAGTTTTTCGGCATAAAAACCAACGTTCCTTTGTTCCAAAATATATTGGGATAGAAGCTTTTTAAATGCTTTGGTCAGTTCTTGATTTCGTCCAAAGTTATTGGTATGGAGACTATTGTTGGTATCTAAAAACAATTCATCTACTTGCAGCAACAAAGTCATTAGTTCGTGGGCAATGATTGTTTGTTTGTGCTTAGATGGTTGTTTGCTTTTCTGCAATACGTTTTCAAAGATCTTGGATAGTTCTTCGTAGTTGGAATTTGATAGACTTAAGTGAACAACCGTGTCTTCTTGCATAAACCGAACTTTCTTGTCAAAAGAGGTATTCCCTAGTTGTTCCATCATAAACTCCCTTTCAAAAAACAATGCAGAATTAATCACGCATTCCTTTGTGAACATCCATTCCCTAATGACTTTTGACGGCAGAAAAATTAGGTTTTTATCTGTAATATGATAAGAATTCAAATCTGCTATCAATTCAATGGCTCCTTCGTGATACAATCCCAATGCATAAGAACTAATACGATAGGGCTCGGATATGAAAGGCTGTTTTCCCTTTGGTGGAAAGAAAAATTGTGAAGTGTTTTTATCCGAGTCAAAATTTTGCTTAATGTCAGCTAGTTCTAGATATGATATCATTTCGCAGGGTTTTTCAGCGGTTGCGTCCTATCCTGAAATAGGTTGCTCTTGTTTTTGAAGGATCCGTTTTTTAATATCGGATTTCTGGTGGGAACATAGACCAGTTTTTTCAAAAAATTCCCTTCGGGTTTTGAAAAAAATGGCCAACCTTCCCGGGCCGTTTTCTTTTGGTATGATTTTGTATTTTATCGCGTGATGCTTTTTGTGGATGTGCTCGGGGGTTTCCAGTCCTGGGCTCCAGTGTATTCTTTGCCAGAGATTCACCAATAAAAACGGCACAATGGCCGTGCGGGACACCTATGGCCCTAAACGGACGCTTTGTTTAAAAGGGTCCGATGGAAACAGAGATTCAAGGTTACGGATCCTGGAAAGCATCCCCATGGGGTCAAGAAATACCGAAAACCACAAAAGTATCGGCCCAGATGCCGCTGCAAACCGCCCCCCAATACGGACCGATCCCCGTAGCAGCAAAAGAGACCACGCCCCGGTGTAGTTCAATACCGAAGTTTCGGTACATGCATGCTGGGTGGTACCGACCGCGCGATTGCTTAGTTATTTTTGCGCTGGCTTTCTCGTCCTGCTTTGCTTTTTCTTGGTTGACGTCTTTTGTCCAGCCAGCTCTTTTCTTTTTTTGATGAACTCGCTAATCTTTTCCCGCTCCTTGTCGGTAAGGGGCTTACTTTCGATTAAAAAGTCCACTCCTTTAGGTTCTTTGATATGTCCCATTGCTAGTTTGTTTTAAAATATTTGGTGACCAAAAATTTTGCCGCCTCTGTGTCCAAAATCATTCTTTGGTTCATAAAATGATAAGCTCCCAACGTTTTTTCATAGTGGGAAATCAATGTGGTTTTTGCCGTAAAGGCGACAAATCCGTCGTAACCCTTTTGAAATGATACCTTACAGGCATAGGCTACCAAGTTTCCGGCAACTCCTTCGTACAGTTTCCGTTTTCCAATGTTGAAAGGTGCGCTCTCCAGTAGGTTCATAAATATGTGGTCGCTCTCCACGGTAATGCTCAAAAGTCCTTGAATTATGTCGGGATTGTTCACTATGGTGAGTTTATAAACTTCTTTTGAAAGGTCGTTGAATTCACTTTTCCAGTTGAAATTCCAACCGTTCTTTTTCAAAACGCTTCCTAAGTCCGATTTTTTCAAGGTAGAAACCTCTGTTTGGAAACTGTCTCCAGAAATCGTGTTCAGAATCGAATCCGTAAGTCGGTCAATTAGAAAATCCTGTTCGATTTTTTCCATATCTCTAAGTTATGAAATTTGGCAGGATTTGTCTTGTCCTGATGTAGGTTGCCCTTTTTTTGTGTTGAAGCGTCCATTTTTAAATATCGGATTTCTGGTCGGAACATGAACCATTTTTTCAAAAAATTCCCGGCGGGTTTTGAAAAAAGTGGCCAACATTCCCAGGCCGTTTTTCTTTTGGTATGATTTTGTATTTTATCGCGTGATGCTTTTTGTGGATGTGCTCGGGGGTTTCCAGTCCTGGGCTCCAGTGTATTCTTTGCCAGAGATTCACCAATAAAAACGGCACAATGGCCGTGCGGGACACCTATGGCCCTAAACGGACGCTTTGTTTAAAAGGGTCCGATGGAAACAGAGATTCAAGGCTACGGATCCTGGAAAGCATCCCCATGGGGTCAAGAAATACCGAAAACCACAAAAATACCGGCCCAGGTGCCACTGCAAACCGCTCCCCCAATACAGACCGATCCCCATAGCAGACAAAGAGACCAACGCCCCGGTTTGGTGCAATACCGAAGTTTTGGTACATGCATGCTGGGTGGTACCGACCGCGCGAATGCTTAGTTATTAGCTAACGTTTTTTTAATTCAGTCAGTAGTTTTGATAATCTAGCTTTAAATTCCGCTATATTTCTTTCTTCGTTTTCAATCTCTTTTGGAATCCTTTTCTCAATTTTAACTATTACTAAATCTTTATCCAGAATTAGTGTCTTTGGATAACCAAACGTTCCAAAAGTTTTTATGTATTCTTTTGAATTAACGATGTGAGTAAAATCGAAATCGTGTGTTTTTAGAAATTCATTAACATCATTCGGATTCTGGAAGGTCATTGAAATAAAATTCACTTCATTTTCAAATTCAGACTTAATTTCGTTTAAAAGTGGCATTTCTTCAATGCAAGGTGCACAAGTACTAAACCAAAAGTTTATAACGGTTGGTTTGCCTTTTAGAGATTCCGAATTGAGTTTTTTTCCGCTTAAAAGATTTAGTTCAAATTCTGGTAATTCCTTTCCTTTAAATTCATAGATAGTTTCTTTAAAAAGTTCTCCAAATTTAGTTTTTTCCAACATCGCGTTTTTCAACGAATCAGTTGCTTGTCCTAAAACTGTGTTAGAAGTAAATACTAAAATTAATAATAGAATTATTCTTGGTGTTATCATTTTTGGCTATTTCGGAGTAATGGTGCCACTGCAAACCGCTCCCCCAATACGGACCGATCCCCATGGCAGAAAAAGGTACCAACGCCCCGGTGTGGTTCAACACCGAAGTTTCGGTACATGCATGCTGGGTGGTACCGACGGCGCGAATGTTAAGTTAATGTGTGTAGTGCTCTTTTCAGCTTGCCAAGTTCATATTTTCGTTTAGCAGTTCCACGTTAAAATTGATTTTTGCGTTCAATGCTCTAAACACTTTTAAAATTGTTTCAAATCTAGCATCGGTCAAATTGTTCTCTATTTTAGAAATTTGTGCTTTCTGAACACCGACCAATTCTCCCAGTTGTGCTTGCGTCAGTTTTCTTTCTTTTCGGGCTTGTTTAATGGCTTGTCCAATCAGGTCAAGTCGTAATTCGCTCTCGAATTCGTCCCTTTCCGGTGTTCCGATTTTTCCGATATATTTGTCGGTAATCTGGTCTAAACTCTTGGTTTTAATTGCTTTCTTGCTCATAATATTATTTTTTAGAGTCAAAATATTGTTTCATTATCCGCTCGGTTTTTTCTATTTCCTTTTGCGGTGTTTTTGACGTTTTCTTTTCGATTCCGTGAGTAGAGACAACTACCGTTTCGGTTTTGTCCGTCTTATCCCAAAAAGCAAAAAGTCGGTAATAGATCTTACTGTGAAGTGTCCGAAATTCCCAAACGTTGGCGTTGAGTTTTTTGAAAAGTTCGCTGTCATTCACAACTTGAGCTTTTCGGATATTGTAGATGATTTTCTTTCGAGCTTTATCGTCCAGCCCGTTCAGAAAGTCGTCAACTTCGTCCATCAGCTCGACCTTAAATTTTTGTCTCATTCAATCGGTTGTCTTTTCAAAGATAAATGTTTCTTATTTAGGAAACAATTTTATTTTGAAAACGAATTTGTTGGCCCTAAACGGACGTTTTGTTGAAAAGTGCCAGATGGAGCTAGAGATTCAAGGCTCCGGATCGTGGAAGGCATCCCCACGGGGTCAAGAAATACCGAAAACCACAAAAGTATCGGCCCAGGGGCCACTTCAAACCTACGACACGATTCATATCGATACCCACAAGGAACATCACGGCAGACCGGCCGGTGTAGTTCAACACCGCGTTCATGCTCGGTCGTACCGACCGCACGAATGCTTAGTTATTGTAAGCAATTATTCTATGTCGGTATACATTTTAGTCGGACCAATCATTAAGTCGTCATTCTTTTTCATGAACTTATTCAAATGATGATAGAATGAATCATATTTCTTCATAAACTTTTGGTCAGTATCTGTAAGAGAAGGAAATTGTTCTTTATCAATTTCTTCAATTTGACTTGTCCGTTCATAACATTTTGAAATCATTTGCCCATATTCATACCAAATAAGTTCAGTCTTTAATAATTTCTTGTTTAAAGACCTTGCAACTAAATCAAAAACTTGAATCATATTATAGATTTCTCCATTTCCACATCCACCTTCAGAGAACATATCCTCTACGTATTGAATTTGTCCATCTGGCAGCTTAAATTCGTTCGGTTGACTTGTGATTGGATTGTTCGCTTGAAACAATTCAATAAAGCGTTCTATTTGCTCTTCCCCGATGTGTTTTCTTAGATATTCAAGAGTCTTAAATGTATTATCAAGCTTTCTTTGTTGGTTATTTTTTCTAAATGTCCGAATTGTAATAACTGCACCAGTAATCGCTAATACAGCTAAGGTCCAATTTCTAATTTCTGCTAGTTCGGTTAATTCCAATTCTATTTTTTTAATTGCTTACAACGCAGGTACATGATCATTGACCACACACCCATTACACCCACAAGATAACAAAACTTTAGGTGCTCGTGCTGCCGCTGTGGGCTATTTTGGCATCCCTTCCCATGGTCCCGGTGGCATCTTGGCCCAACCAAGCCCAAGGGCCACCACTGCAACACCGAAAGGGCTCCCTAGGGCCACAGGCACTTGGCAGGCCCCGGGGCCCGCGTTAGGGATAGGAGCGAAAAGCCCACAGCGAGGCACGAGCGCGGACTTGCAGCGCATAGCCCGGCCCGCAGGGAACGCCCATAACCAGGGCTCAGAACCACTGCAATCCGTGCACCAACAGTACGCGCAGGCCCACGAGCAGCACCAAAATGGCCGTGATGCGCTTTATGGCCGTGGCCGAGAAGCGCTTTAGACTGATGCGCACCCCCAATTGGCCGCCCACAAACACGGTCACCGCCAGGCAGGCGGTCTCTACCCAAGGGAGCTCCAAGGTCCCGGCCCAGACCAGCCCCCCCAGCCCGGCCAGGGAATTTACCAGGATGAAGAAACTGGCCAGGGCGGCAATGACCACGGCCCTGCCCCACTTTAGGTGGTTGAGCACCGGCGCCAAAAAGATGCCGCCCCCTATGCCCACCAGCCCGGAAAGAAAGCCTATGCCCGTACCCAAAACATAGGGAAGGGTCCTGGGGTAGGGCCGTACCCGATCTGCCTGGGCGGAAGCGAAGGTCTGCCAGAACAGGGACAGGGCGGAACCGATCAAGGCCAGCCCCAAAACAATGAAAAACATCTGTTCCTTGAGCCTAAAGGTGGCCCCAAGGAAGGCCAGGGGAACACTGGTGAGCACAAAGGGGAGAAAATGCCGCCACTTGGCGTGGCCACCCTTAATGTAGAGATAGGTGCTCCCGGAGACCACCACCAGATTGCAGATCAGCGCAATGGAGCGGATGGCAAAAAAGGACCCGACAAATAGGGCCAACAAGGCCAAATAGCTGCTACCGCCCCCAAAGCCCACCGAGGCGTAGAGCGCGGACACCACAAAAAAAGCGGCACAAAGCAACAGCAACTGCTCAATGGGAAGCATCATGGGGCTGGTATTGGTTCATTCCGCCTTCGACCTGAAAAAAAACAGTGCTGGGCATGGCTTCGCTCAGCTGCTGCACCGCCCGGAGACTGCGGGCCCCGGATTGGCAGATGACATATACTTCCCGCGCTCCCTCCAATTGGTGCATACCGTCCTTTAAGCGGGGCAAGGGAATGTTCTTGGCCCCGGCAATGTGCCCGACCCGAAATTCGGCCTCGGTGCGCACGTCCAGAACAAAGGGCTGCCCTTCCTTTAGGAGCTCGCCCAACATTTTTGCCGTGACGGAAGGCACGGGCGCGGCACAGCTGAACGTGTAGCTTGGCCTAAGTTCCGCAATGCGCACATTTTCCGGATTTTTGGAAAAACGCATCTGCCGTGTTTGCTGTGCCAGGGCATCATAAAGCAGCAAAATCCCGGAGAGCACTTGCCCCAGACCGGTGATCACCTTTATGGCTTCCAGGGCCTGCAGATTCCCAATGATGCCGGGCAAAATGCCCAGCACCCCGTGGGTGTTGCAGTCGGGCACGGTATCTGGCCCGGGCATCTCGGGAAAGAGGCAGCGGTAGGTGGGGCCGCCCTTGTAATTAAAGACGCTCACCTGCCCCTGGAAGGCGTGCAACGCGCCATAGACAAAAGGTATGCGGCGCAGCACACAGGCATCGTTGATCAGGTAGCGGGTGGGGAAATTATCGGTCGCATCCACCACAAGGTCATATCCGGCCAAGAGCTCCATGGCATTGTGTACCGTGAACTGCACGGGGTGGGCCTCAATTTGGGTATGTGGGTTCTGTGCGCCGAGCCGTGCCTTGGCGGCCCGGACCTTTGACTGGCCCACCTGGTCTGCCTCGTAGAGCACTTGGCGGTGCAGGTTGGAGGCCTGTACCACATCGGCATCCACTATGCCCAGGGTGCCCACGCCCATGGCGTTGAGATAGGTGAGCACGGGCACGCCGAGTCCGCCGGCGCCCACGACCAAAACACGGGCCCGGGCCAATTTTTGCTGTCCTTCCGGGCCAAAACCCTTTAAAATAAGCTGTCTATGGTAGCGCTGGTCCGTCATGTTCCGTTTCTTGTTTTGTGGGGTTCCTTGATCATGGTCTCCGTTTTTGCAGGAGGGCCAGCAGCTGCTGGTATTCCTGCACCGAGTTTGCGTTGAACAACACCTGGGGCCGCCTTGGGTGCACCAAATGGGCCTGGTTCTCCAGCAGAAAGCGCTGTGGCGATGGTGGGCCTCCGCCTTCCAAAAACTGCCGGGCGGCCTCCAGGCCGTGGGCTTCCCAAATGGCGGCCAGGGGCTCGGGGCGGCCGCTGCCCTCTTGGGAAAAGGCACTGGCCACGCGGGCACGCTCCCTTTTGGCCAGAAGCCGGTCCAAGGCGGGCCGGTCCATTAAGGGGAGGTCACAGGCCAGCACCAGCCAACTTGCCCCGGGATGTTTCTTCTGTGCGCTCAACAGTCCGTTAAAAGGTCCGCCGTGCTCATTGGTATCGGCCACCACCCGGTAGTGGGGCGGTACGGCCGCCACCTGGTCGGGGCGCAGGCTCAGGTACACCCGATCGCACAGGGGGGCCAACATCTGGTACAGGTGTTCGCGCTGCGGTTTGCCGTGGTAGTACAGCAGGCCCTTGTCCGACCCCATGCGCGAACTTCTCCCCCCTGCCAAGACCAACCCGTACAGCATAGTATCTTACCTTTCTTTTTTAAATCCCTGGCCGCCCCGCCTGCCCCGGGCACACCCTCGGGACAACAAAGGTAGGGCAAGCGTGCCATATATGCCACCTTGCCGGCCGGGCGCCACGGTGGCCCCCGGGTCCCAAGGATCCCTCCCCTTTTTGCGGGGCGCGGACCGGCGGCTCCAAACCCCAACGGACCGCATCACAACACAGCCTTGGCGGCCGGGCGCCACAGGGCAAAGATAGGGCCCCGGCCGCGCACACCGCACAGCAAAAGGCCAAGACCATGGATGGGATGGCCCCGATCGGTTTGCCGGGCACGCAAGGCGAAACTCCGTGCCATGAAAACCTGAAGACCTGCCTCCGTTTGGCAGCCCCACTTTCCTTACTTTTGCACCATGACCCCTAGCAAGCACATTAGCAGTGTACAAAATGTCCGTGTCAAGGAAGTGGTGGCCCTAAAGGAAAAATCCCGGGAACGCCTTAAAACGGGATTGTTTGTGGTAGAGGGCCAACGGGAACTGCAATTGGCCGTAGCGGCCGGGTACTCCATAAAGACGCTCTTTTATTGCGGGGCCCTGATGCCGGTCCCGGACGATCTTCGCCTCCTGTGGGGCGCACAGCGACCGGAGGTCATTTCCGTGACGCCCCAGGTGTACGGGAAAATGGCGCACCGATCGGGCACGGAGGGCATTCTTGCCGTCATGCACGCCAAGGCGCACGGCCTGCGGCATTTGGGAGACCTGGGCCGCAATCCGCTGATCCTGGTGGCCGAGGCCCCGGAAAAACCGGGAAACATTGGGGCCTTGTTGCGCACGGCGGATGCCGCCAACCTGGACGCGGTGATCATTGCCAACCCCAAGACGGACCTCTACAATCCCAATGTGGTGCGCAGTAGCGTGGGCTGTGTGTTCTCCCGAAAGATTGCCACGGCCAGCAGCCCGGAGATCATTGCCTTTTTGCAAGAAAAGCGGGTGGGCATCTTTTGCGCGGCACTTTCTGCGGCAGTGCCCTATCTGGAGATTGATTTCCGCGGACCCAGCGCCATTGTGGTGGGCACGGAACACGACGGACTCACCCCGGAATGGCTGTTGGCCTCCACCAAGAACACCATAATCCCGATGGAAGGTAAAATTGACTCCATGAACGTATCGGTATCGGCGGCAATACTTATATTTGAGGCCAAGCGACAACGCAAAAACCGCTGAACAGAACGGTTGTTTAAGGTGTTGTCCCCGAAGGCCCATGGAGAACCCTTTTTACCTGTACTGCATCATTGGCATTCTGGTTGCCGAGTTCCTGCTCACCACCCTGCTGAACCATTTAAATGCCCGGCGCTTTGCCCATCCCCTTCCCGAGGAGGTGCGAGACGTGTACAACGCGGAAGCCTACCAAAAATCCCAGCGCTACAAGCGCAGCCAGTACCGGTTTGGAACGCTCACCTCCCTCTTTTCCTTTCTCTTGATGTTGGGGTTCCTGCTCTTTGGCGGTTTTGCCTGGATAGATGACCTGGTGCGCAACTGGAGCGATGGTGCCATACCCCGGGCACTGCTGTTCTTTGGGGCACTGCTTTTGGGCAGTGACCTGTTGCACCTGCCCTTTGCCTATTACCATACCTTTGTCATAGAAGAGCGCTTCGGGTTCAACAAGACCACCCTGGCCACCTTTTTTCTGGACAAATTGAAATCCTGGGGGCTCATGATCGTGGTGGGCGGCCTTTTGCTCTCCGCCATCATTTGGTTCTTTGAATGGGCGGGTGCCCACTTTTGGCTCTATGCCTGGGGCACCATTGCGGTGTTCACCCTGCTCATGAACCTCTTTTACAGCAAGCTCATTGTGCCCCTGTTTAACCAACAGGAGCCCCTTCCGGAGGGCAGCCTCAAGGCCGGTATTGAAAACTACGCCAAAAAGGTGGGTTTTGACCTGGGCCAGATCTTTGTGATCAACGGTTCCAAAAGATCCACCAAGGCCAACGCCTACTTTTCCGGGCTGGGCAAACAAAAGCGCATTGCCCTGTATGACACCTTGCTGCACGATCTTGAGGAAGATGAGATAGTGGCGGTTTTGGCCCACGAGGTGGGACACTACAAAAAAAGGCACGTGCTGTTCAATTTGGCGGCGTCCATTGCCCTTACCGGGCTCATGCTCTTTGTGCTTAGCCTGTTTGTGAACAACAGCGCCCTGGCCATGGCCATTGGTGTGGGGCAGCCCAGCTTCCATGCGGCCCTGTTGGGCTTTGGCATTCTCTACAGCCCCGTGTCCGAGGTCACCGGCCTGATCATGAACCATCTGTCCAGAAAATTTGAATACCAAGCAGATGCCTTTGCCAAGGAGACCTTCTCCGGCACCGCACTGACGGGCGCCCTGAAAAAGCTCTCCAAGAACAACCTGAGCAACCTAACGCCCCACCCCGCCTATGTTTTCATGCACTATTCCCACCCTCCCCTAAAGGACAGAATCCGGAACTTAAAGGCATGATATTTGTTGTTACCTTGGGAAGATTGTGTTAATTTTATGCTTGCATGACCCAAACCGCAATAGAAAAGGAAAACAAGCTCATAGCCCGGCAATACAAGGAGTTGCTGCACATTAGCTACCAAACGCTCACGGACGACGACAAACAGCTGATCCGTTCCGCTTTTGAGGTGGCCGTGGATGCCCACAAGGACCAAAGGCGAAAATCTGGCGAGGCCTATATTTTCCATCCCATAGCCGTGGCCAAGATCGTGGCCTCGGAAATTGGCCTGGACGCCGTGTCCATTGCCTCTGCCCTGCTGCATGACGTGGTGGAAGACACCCAATACACCCTGGACGACATAGACCGTATGTTTGGCGAGACCGTGGCCAGGATCGTGGACGGCCTCACCAAGATCGCCCATTTAAAGAAGGACATGAACATCTCCCAACAGGCGGAGAACTTCAGGAAAATGCTCCTTACCCTAAATGACGATGTCCGGGTGATCATCATTAAGATAGCCGATCGTTACCACAACATGCTCACCATGGACGCCATGCCGGAGCACAAGCAGGTAAAGATCGCCTCGGAGACCCTGTACATCTACGCACCCCTGGCCCACAGGATCGGCCTCTACAACATTAAGACGGAACTGGAAGACCTGAGCCTAAAATACACCGAGCCGGAGGTGTACCATGACATCAAGAACAAAATAGAGGACAGCAAGGAGGAACAGCAGGCGTACATTGATGCCTTTTCGGAGATCATTGACACCTCCTTGAAAAAAGAGGGCCTGGACTGCACCATCAAGGGAAGGATGAAGAGCATCTTTTCCATGCGGCGCAAGATGAAGATGCAGAACGTGCCCTTTGAGGAGATCTACGACAAGTTTGCCCTGAGGATCATCTACAAATCCGAGGTGAAGCAAGAAAAGTTCTTTGCCTGGAAGATCTATTCCATTATCACGGACCACTTTACCCCCAACCCCACCCGGCTCCGGGACTGGATCTCTTCCCCAAAATCCACCGGCTATGAAGCCCTGCACATTACGGTGATGGGGCCCCAGAACAAGTGGGTGGAAGTGCAGATACGTAGCGAGCGCATGCACGAAATTGCAGAGAAAGGGTACGCCGCCCATTTCAAGTACAAGCACGGAGACCAAAAGGAACAGGGCATTGAGACCTGGCTTAACCGCTTACAGGAGGCCCTGGAAAACGCCAACAGCAATGCGGTGGACTTCGTGGAGGAATTTAAACTGAACCTCTATTCCAAGGAAATTTTTGTCTTTACGCCCCAGGGAGACCTAAAATCCCTGCCCAAAGGGGCCACCCCGCTGGATTTTGCCTTTACCATCCATACCGAGGTGGGCATGCGTACCCGCGGGGCCCGGGTGAACGGCAAGCTGGTTCCGCTGAACAGTACGCTGCACAGTGGCGACAGGGTGGAGATCATTACCTCCAACCAGGCCAAGCCCAACCAGAATTGGCTGGACTACGCCACTACGGCCAAGGCCCGATCCAAGATCAAATCGGTCTTGAGGGAAGAAAAAAAGGAAATTGGCGAGGAAGGCAAGGAAATCCTTCGGCGCAAGCTAAAGTCCCAAAAAATCACCATTAACGAGGATGTGGTGAACAAAATGGTTCAATACTTTAAGCTCAAGACCAGTCTGGACCTTTTTTACCGGGTGGGCACGGGTGCCATTGACAACCAGCGCATCAAGGATTTTGCCTCGTCCTACAACAACGCCTTTATCAACTTTTTCAAAAACAGGATCAGGCGGAGTCCGGCCCCACAGGCCTCGCACGAAGAGGAGGTGACCAGTAACTATGACATGCTGGTCTTTGGCAAGGAAGAAGAAAAACTGGACTACAGGCTGTCTCCTTGCTGCAATCCCATTCCAGGGGACGAAGTGTTTGGTTTTGTGAGCGTGTCCGAAGGCATAAAGGTGCACAAAAAGAACTGTCCCAATGCCATTTCACTGCAATCCAACTACGCCTACCGCATCATCAGCGCAAAATGGGTGGACAGTACACAGGAAGAATTCAAGGCAGACCTGAGATTAACGGGAATAGACAACCTTGGCCTGATCAGTGAGATCACGGAGGTCATTTCCAACAACCTGCACGTGAACATGCGCAACCTCAACTTCCGCACGGACGGGGGCACGTTTACCGGCGAGATCACCGTGGTGGTCAAGAACAATGCCATTTTAAAAAAGGTGATGGAAAACCTGAAACAGATCAACGGCATTGAAAAAGTGACCCGTGCCTAAGGTTGGTGCGGAACACAGGCCAGGCCGGCCCGATCTGGGGCGCCAGATTTGCGCCTGCACCCGAACCAAATTAAAATTTAGCTGTACCTTTGCAGACTAAGTCGAAAAGGTATGGCCACGGACGCCGATCAAGAGATCGTAAAAAACGTTTTTACCACTTTTTTAAACGATAACGGGCATAGGAAAACTCCCGAGAGATATGCCATACTCCAAGAAATTTACGATAGTGAGGAGCATTTTGACATAGAGTCGCTCTACCTTAAAATGAAGGACAAGAACTATAGGGTGAGCCGTGCCACCCTGTACAATACCATTGAGCTCTTGCTGGACTGCAAGTTGGTGCGCAAGCACCAATTTGGGAAGAACCAGGCACAATACGAAAAATCCTATTTTGACCGCCAGCATGACCACGTGATCCTGACCGATACGGGAGAGGTGATGGAGTTTTGCGATCCCAGGATCCAATCCATAAAAAAGACCATAGAAGAGGTGTTCAATATTAAGATCAACACCCATTCCCTGTATTTTTACGGGACAAAGAACAAAACAGAACAATAACCAATTCAAGCATACAATTCATGGCAGTAGATTTATTGTTGGGCCTACAATGGGGTGACGAAGGAAAAGGCAAGATCGTGGACGTCCTCACCAAGGATTATGATATCATTGCCAGGTTTCAAGGGGGGCCCAACGCCGGCCACACCCTGGAGTTCGATGGCATAAAGCATGTGCTCCACACCATACCCTCGGGCATTTTCCACAAGAATGCGGTGAACGTGGTGGGCAATGGCGTGGTGATCGATCCCGTCATTTTCAAAAAAGAACTTCAGGCGCTGGAAGGCTTTGGGCTGGACCTAAGCTCCACCCTGCTCATTTCCAGAAAGGCCCACCTGATCCTGCCCACCCACAGATTGCTGGATGCCGCCAGCGAAACGGCCAAGGGCAAGGCCAAGATCGGATCCACCCTCAAGGGCATTGGCCCCACCTATATGGACAAGACCGGCAGAAACGGACTCCGGGTGGGAGACCTGGAACTGGACGACTGGAAGGAGAAATACCGCGCCCTGGCCAACAAGCACGAGGCCATGATCAATTTCTACAACGTGGACATACAGTACAACCTGGCCGAACTGGAAGCAGATTTCTTTGACTCCATTGGTGCCCTGAAGGCCTTGCCCTTCATAGACAGCGAAGAATACCTGCACCAGGCCCAGAAAGCCGGTAAAAAAATTCTGGCCGAAGGGGCCCAGGGATCCTTGTTGGACATAGATTTTGGCACCTACCCCTTTGTGACCTCTTCCAACACCACCGCGGCAGGGGCCTGCACCGGGCTGGGCGTGGCGCCCAACAGGATCAAAGAGGTCATGGGCATCTTCAAGGCCTATACCACCAGGGTGGGCAGCGGCCCCTTCCCCACCGAACTGTTCGATCAGGACGGGGAGACCATGGGGCGCGTGGGCAACGAATTCGGGGCCACCACCGGACGCCCCAGGAGATGTGGCTGGTTGGACCTGGTGGCACTGAAGTACGCCGTGAACATCAACGGGGTCACCCAATTGATGATGATGAAGGGCGATGTGCTCAGCGGTTTTGAAAAACTAAAGGTCTGCACGGCCTACAACTACAAGGGAAACAAGATCACCCACCTGCCCTACAACATTGAGGCGCAGAACGTGACCCCCATCTATACCGAAATGGACGGCTGGCAGGAAGACCTTACCCAAATGTCGGCCGCAGCGCAACTCCCCAAGGCCCTGAACGACTATATTGCCTTTTTGGAGGCCGAATTGCAGGTGCCCATCAAAATAGTCTCCGTGGGACCCGATCGCAAACAGACCATCCATAGATAGCATCCGCTGTTGCTTTTATACCAGTTCTCGTTTGAAATGCAGCCATAGAAATGGAATTATTCTTTTGGCCTGCGAAAAAGAAAAATCAGGCATTCCCCAGCTACGGCTTATTTTTATTTTGAAGTAGGGCGTAAATAGAAACCATTCATCGGCTTATTTTCAATTGGGAAATGGTATTACCTAACCATCGGGGCGTGCACGCCCCGATTTTTTTTCCGGGATAATGAAAGCCCACCGGATAAGGGTACCTGCGCCATGATCAAACCGTGGGCAGGTCATTTTCCGTTGGCTGGCCTTTCCTGTTCGCCATTTTATCGGTGCGTGCCCCCTTGGCACAGTTTTGGATTCCCCTTAGCTGAAAAGCGTACAAGAACAAAGGATTTTTTGTACCTTTTGCCGTTAATTCAAGAATCACTTTCTATGACGAACAAATGGATATGCACAGCAGCGGCATCGCTGCTGTTCTTGGCCTCATGCCAAGAGGCAAAGAAAGATGTAAAAGCGGGCAAGGATACGGATGCCCCAGAAGCGGCCACGACCGAAAAGGACGATTGGATCGTTCTCTTTGACGGTACCAGCACCAAGGGATGGCGGGCCTACAATGGAGAAAGCCTGCCCCCGGGATGGACCATTGAAAACAACGCCCTGACCTTTGACACCGAACTGGGACTGGAACAGGACTACAAGGGCGGCAAGGACATTATCTATGGGGCGGAGGAATTTGACAATTTTGAGCTTTATGTGGAATGGAAGTTGCCAAAAGGCGGCAACAGCGGCATTTTTTATCACATCAAGGAAGGCTACGGTGCCCCGCCGGAAGTAGCTCCGGAATATCAATTGATAGACGACGAAAACTACGCGGACATCCACAGTTTAAAAGAGTACAACCTAAGCTTGGGATATACCGAAAGACCGGAAGAACTGAAACCACTGCAGCGCACGGCCTCGGACTATGCAATGCACCCTGCGGACGATTCCAAGAAGAAACTGAACCCGGTTGGAGAATGGAACTCCTCCAAAATCGTCTTTACACCAGAGCGCGTGGAGCATTGGCTCAACGGAGCCATGGTGCTTTCCTTTGTACCCTGGTCCGAGGAGTGGTACGAGAAGAAAAATTCGGACAAATGGAAAAACAGTCCGGACTACGGCAAGTACAAAAAAGGCTTCATCGGGTTCCAGGACCATAGCAGCCCGATCTGGTTCAGGAACATCAAGATAAAAAAATTATAATCCCAGAAACCCCTTGTAATGAACAAAAGAGAATTTCTTAAAAAATCGGCCGCCCTGTCCTCCTTGGCCCTGTTGCCCTCGGGCCTAATGGCCATGGGCCAGGACAAAAGACTGCGAACAGCACACATCGGTGTGGGCAATATGGGCGGTGAAGACCTACGGGACATTGCCTCCCACCCCAAAGTGGACGTTACCGCACTGTGCGATGTGGACGCCAACAATCTGGCCGCCGCCAAAAAATTGTACCCCAACGCCAAGACCTATAAAGATTACCGGGTCATGCTCAAAGAACTGGAGAACGAGGTGGATGCCGTCATTGTTTCCACCCCGGACCACAGCCACGCCCCGGCCTCGATCATGGCCATGAACATGAACAAGCCGGTGTACTGCCAAAAACCCCTTACCCACTACGTATCGGAGGCACGGGCCATGAAGAAGTTGGCCGAGGAAAAAGGCTTGGTGACCCAAATGGGCATACAGGTACACTCCTTTTATGATTACAAACTGGCCACGCTGTTGATCCAATCCGGCATCATTGGCAAGGTGCACACCGTACGGGCTTGGTCTCCAAAGAACTGGGGCTATGACGGCCCCATACCCCAGGGCGAGGACACCGTTCCGGACAGCTTGGACTGGAACCTCTGGCTGGGAACCTCTGCCAAGAGACCTTATAAAAAAGATACCTACCACCCGGGCAACTGGCGCAAATTGGTAGATTATGGGTGCGGTACACTTGGCGATATGGGCGTCCATATTTTTGATACCCCCTACAACGCCCTGGCCCTGGACGTGCCGCGCACCATCAGGAACGAATGCCGCCCGCCCAACGGGTACGGCTTTCCGGAGAACAACATCGTTACCTATGAGTTCCCGGCCACGCCCTACACCACCGAAAGTCTAAAGTGGGTATGGTACGATGGCCCCGGCGCACCAAGGGACCACGAAGACCTCCTGTTGCCGGGCATGACCAAGAAGGAGCGCAAAAAGGACACCGCAGAAAAGTCCGTGGAAGAAAAAATGTCGCTGGATGCCCCAGTGGCCCAAGAGGGGGCACTACCGGACCAAGGCGCCATGTTCATCGGTGAAAAAGGCAGGCTGCTGTTGCCCCATTTCATGCAACTGCCCCGCAAGATCGTGGATGGCCAATACGTGGACATCTCCAAAGAGATCGCCGCCGTGGAAAAAGCCCATAAGATGGGCAAACCCATACGCAACTATGGCTCTGAAGGACCCAAGCATTATCACGAGTTTGTGGATGCTTGTCTTGGCAAAGCCGAGTGCAGCGCCCCCTTCTCCTATTCCGCCAGGCTCACCGAGACCATTCTGCTGGGGGTCATAGCAGGGAGGTTCCCCAACAGGACCCTGAACTGGGACAGTGCCAACGCCAGGTTCGCGGAAGAGGAGGCCAACGCCTTCTTGGCCGGGGACTACCGCGATTTTTAGGTCCGCGGAAACGGAACCCGATGTAGTACCAACGGCACCAAATTCAAGCAAAAGCCACCTCCGGGTGGCTTTTATTAATTATATTTAGGTCCAAAATAAAAGGTATTTATGTTGATGAAAACCAGCGGCATGCAGAGGGACCATGAACCGCCCCTTCCCCTTTATGTGCCCATTGCCCTGTGGATGCTGTTTTTTCTTGCCGTGGGATGTACCCCAAAAGAAGCGCCCTTGGCCACCATAGGGCCCAACACCAAGGTGGCGCTTATTGGAAACAATCTGGGTTCCCGGATGATGCACTACGGCGGTTTTGAAACCGAAATGCACCTGCGCCACCCAACGGATTCCCTGACCATTAGGAACATGTGCGATGGTGGGGACACCCCAGGATTTAGGCCACACTCCTCACGGAACACCCCTTGGGCCTTTCCCGGGGCAGAAAAATTTCAGACCGAACTGGCCACCAACTCCGGCAGCGAGGGCTTTGCCGACTATCCGGACGACTGGCTAAAAAGACAGGGCGCAGATGTGGTCATTGCCTTTTTTGGGAGCAACGAGGCCTTTATGGGCCCGGCGGGACTGGAGGGGTTTAAGGCAGAACTGCGGGCCTTTATAGAACATACCAAAGCACAGCGGTACAATGGGGTAAGCGCACCCGAGCTCATCCTGGTCTCGCCCATTGCCTTTGAAGATCTGTCTTACAGGCATGACCTGCCCAACGGGCAACTGGAGAACGAAAACTTTGGCCGGTACACCCAAGCGATGCAGGAAATATGCCAGGAGGAAAACATTCCGTTCATCAATGCCTTTGAGCCATCGAAAAAATGGTTCGCGGGCCCAGATGAACTGACCATTGACGGCTACCAAATGAACCAAGAAGGCTACGAGAGGTTTGCCACCTTCCTGGCCAATAAGATCACTGGAAACAAAAAAAGCCCCATTTCGGAAAAACGCGATGCCATAAAGGCGGCAGTGGCAGAAAAGAACTTTTATTGGCACAATGATTACAAAATTCCCAACGGCGTGCACGTGAACGGGAGGCGCTACGCCCCCTTTGGCCCGGACAACTACCCCTTTGAACAACAAAAGATAAGGGAACTCACCGCCATCAGGGACACTGCCATCTGGGCCCTGGCCCAAGACCAGGACTATGATGTGGCCCTAGCGGACAAAAAGACCACGCCCCTGCCCCCGGTGGAGACCAACTACAAAATGGCGGACCAAGACAGCGCCGCTACCTACCTGTATGGGAACGAGGCGGTACAAGCGCTTACCCTACCAGAGGGCTATGCCATATCCCTTTTTGCCTCCGAGAAGGAATTTCCCCACCTGGCCAACCCGGTGCAGCTGTCCTTTGACAACAAGGGAAGGCTTTGGGTGGCCACCATGCCCTCTTACCCCCACCACAAGCCGGGCGACCCAAAACCAAACGACAAGTTGCTGATCTTGGAAGATACGGACAACGACGGCAAAGCGGACAAACAAACGGTGTTTGCCGAAAACCTGCACCTGCCCATAGGCTTTGAATTTGCCCCCGAGGGGGTGTACATTAGCCAGGGCACCCATTTAAAGCTGTATTCCGATACCGATGGGGACGACAAGGCCGATACGGTGGAAATAGTGCTCAGCGGTTTTGACGACCATGACACCCACCACGCCATTTCCGCCTTTTGCGCGGACCCATCCGGCGCTTTTTACATGGCAGAGGGGGTATTTCTCCATACCAACGTGGAAACACCCTATGGGCCCGTTAGGGCCACCAATGGCGGTTTCTACCGATATGACCCCAACCGCAAAAAACTGGATCGAACGGTACAGGTGAGCATTCCCAATCCGTGGGGGATTGCCTTTGATGCCTGGGGGCAGGATTTCTTTCTCCAAACCTCCGGTACCGTGGTGAACTGGATGATGCCCAGTACCCTAAGACCCATTTACGGGGTGGCGGCCCCAAAAACCGAAAACCTCATTGAAGAGGACCATAGGGTGCGCCCCACCTCTGGCCTGGAATTCGTGTCCAGCCGGCATTTTCCGGACGAGGTGCAGGGAGACATGCTCTTGGGCAACACCATTGGCTTTTTGGGCATAAAACAACACCGAATGATCGAGGAAGGCACCGGTTTTGCCACCAAGCACCGCCAAGACCTCTTGAGCGCAACGGACAAGAACTTTAGACCGGTGGACCTGGAATTTGCCCCGGACGGCTCGCTCTACGTGGCAGATTGGCACAACATACTCATTGGGCACATGCAGCACAATGCCCGCGATCCGCTGCGCGATCACGTCCACGGCAGGATCTACCGCATTACCTACCCTTCGCGTCCGTTGGTGGAACCCGCCAAGATACACGGTGCCCCCATTGGCACCCTGCTCAATAACCTGAAACTGCCCGAATACAGAACCAGGTACCGGAGCAGACGGGAGCTCCGGGCAAGAGATCGGGAACAGGTACTTTCTGCCTTGGGCCCTTGGGTGGCGGCTTTGGACAAAAACGACCCCGGGTATGAACACCACAGACTGGAGGCCCTTTGGGTAAGCTGGGGCCTGAACAAGGTAGAGGCTCCGCTCTTGAGGGCCGTGCTAAGCTCCCCGGACCATAGGGCACGTGCCGCGGGCGTGCGCGTGTTGCGCTATATGGGACACCAATTGGAAGACCGTTTGGCCCTGATGAAAAAAGCCGCACAAGACCCCCACGGGAGGGTGCGCTTGGAGGCCATCACCGCGGCATCTTGGATGCCCCCGGAAGAGGGATTGGAGGTACTGGCCCTGGCCAAAGAACAGACCATTGACCGATGGATGGAAGATGCCATCACCTTCGCCGAAACCCGCTTGAACAATACTTTTATGGCCGATGATGAAGAAGAGGCCGTTGTATCCCACCTCAAGGGGAAGGATTTGGACCAATTCATAAAGGGAAAAAAAATCTATGAGACCGAGGGCTACTGCGTTACCTGCCACCAAGAGAGCGGGGCAGGGCTGCAAGCGGCCGGTTACCCCACCTTGGTGGACCAAGCCTGGGTAACGGGCAGTGAAGACCGACTCATAAAACTCACCCTGAACGGGCTGTACGGCCCTATGAAAGTTATGGGCATACAGTATGATGGGCAGGTGCCCATGATGCCCTTCAAGGACCTTTTGAAAGACGATGAGATTGCCGCCGTGCTCACCTATGTGCGCAACGCTTTTGGAAACAAGGCGTCCGTAATCTCAGAGGAAAAGGTAAAAAGGGTACGGGAACAGACCAAGGACAAAGAAGGCTTTTACACCCCGGACGAACTCTTACAGATACACCCATTGGAAAATTGACGTTATGATACCATACACTGCCCAAAAAACGATCTTTTTATGGCTCACAGGCATTTTCTTGCTGTCCTGTGGCGATGCACCCAAGAAAAACACCGAGGTTACCGAGCCCAAAGCGGTAAACAAAACACCGCCGCACATTGTATTTGTCACCGGCGATGAGGAGTACCGATCGGAAGAATCCATGCCCATGCTGGCCAGACTGGCCCAACGGGAGCTCCAGGCAAAGGTCACCGTATGCTACGCCCTGGATTCCACTGGTATCATCGATCCCAACAGATCGGATCACATTGAGGGATTGGAAGCCCTGAAAACGGCAGACCTGATGGTGATGTTCACCCGGTTTAGAAACCTGCCGGAAACACAGCGCAACCTCATCTCGGACTATGTGGAATCTGGACGGCCCATTATGGGATTCAGGACGGCCACCCATGCGTTCTTGTACGAAGATGATGCAGACCTACAGTACTGGAACAATGAATGGCCCACCAAGGTATTTGGGCAGCAATGGATCACCCACCACGGACATTTTGATGACGGTGATGCCCCGCTGACCAAGGTCTCCCCCTTGGAGGAGCCACATCCCGTTCTTAACGGGGTGGCCCCTTTTGAGGCCTACTCTTGGCTCTACCACGTGGATGGGGGCGATTGGGAACTTTACGGAGACGCCAAACCCCTAATGGAAGGCCGTTCCCTGCGGTCCAAGCACCAAATGAACAACAAGCTGGACAAATTTCCCTTGACCAACCCCGTGACCTGGACCAAGAGCTACACCGGCGCCAAGGGCAAAAAGTCCCGGGTCTTCTTCACCACACTGGGCCATCCGTTCGATTTTAAACTGGAACCCATGCGCAAACTGTCCCTTAACGGCATCTATTGGGCCCTGGGCCTGGAAGACGCCATCCCCGAAGCGGGAACCAACGTTGCACTGGACCGGCCCTACGAGCCGAACAACTCCGGTTTTGGAATGAAGTACAAACCCAACCAGCGGCCCAAGCCCATAGAATGAGCGGCCAAGGAAGCTTCAACCGGGCAACAATACCAATCTACAAGTGCACTATCTGGCCGTAAACCACCAAAGCGCAACGGAATGCCAAAAGTCTGCCAATAGCCATCGGCCTAGCCAAAAAAAGCATAATTTTGAAAAAAATTGAATGGTGCGCGTTACGGTCCACTTTTTTCTGTCCCTGCTCTTATCCCTCTCGGCCATGGCCCAAGATGCCCCAGAGGAACCCAAGCAGATCAATATTGTGTACGGGGCCAATTTCACCAAAAACGAAGCGGAATACCCCGGTGCCTCCATTTTCAGCAAAGACGAAAGACAGGTACAGTTTGAGCACCAAGGGGCAGACCTTTGGTGCGATGTGGCCATTTATTTCCAACGGGAAAACCGCCTCCAGGCCATTGGCAATGTCTTGTTAAAACAAGGCGATTCCGTGGAAATGACCAGTGACCGCATCAACTACGACGGCGACATCAAGTTGGCCAAGGCTTGGGGAGATGTGGTGCTCACCAACAGTTCCATGACCTTGGAAACGGACACCCTACGCTTTGATCGGGAAAAACAAGAGGCCTATTATCAAGACAAGGGCAAGGTCATAGATTCGGCCAACACCCTTACCAGCCAAATAGGACGCTACTTTATGGAACTGAAAAAATACCAGTTCCGGGACAGTGTGCACATAGACAACCCCCAGTACATCTTGGATTCCGAGCAGCTGGACTATTACACCACCAGCAAGAACGCCTATATGTACGGCCCCTCCACCATCGTGGGGGACACCTACACCATCTATTGCGAACGCGGTTTTTACGACACCAAGATAGAGAGCGGCTACGGCATTAAAAACACCAAGATCAATTACAACAACCGCATTGTGGAAGGGGACAGCGTTTATTTTGACAAGGCCACGGAATTTGCCTCGGCCACCAACAACATTGTGGTCACGGACACCATAAACAAGGGCATCATCAGGGCGCACTACGCCGAGGTCTTCAAGGCAAAGGATTCCGTTTTTGCCACCAGGAGAGCGGTATCCATTTCGGTGCAGGAACAGGATTCGCTCTACGTTCATGGCGATACCCTTATGGTAACCGGTAAGCCCGAGGCCCGTATTCTCAGAGCTTTCCGCAATGCTAAATTCTTCAAAAAAGACCTGAGCGGAAAGTGTGACAGCATCCACTCCGAGGAACGCACCGGCATAACCCAGCTCATTCGAAATCCCGTGCTGTGGAACGTGGACAACCAGATGACGGGAGACAGCATCCACCTAAAATCGAACTTGGAAACGGAACAACTGGACTCCCTGAAGGTGTTGGGCAACGCCTTTGTAATTTCTTTGGACAGTGTGAGCATGACCGGCTATAACCAGGCCAAGGGCAAGGACCTTTTTGGCAAGTTCATTGAAAACGAACTGAAGATCATTGACCTCATCAAGAACACCGAGGTCATCTATTACATGTACAATGATGACGATGAGCTGATCGGCATTGATAGGACCATTTGCAGTAAGATCCGCATTACCATGGAGAACAATGACATTGATGAGCTCACCTTCTTTACCCAGCCCGACGGTGCCATTTATCCGGAGGCCGATCTGCCCCTGGAAGAGCGCAAGCTCACCGGCTTTATTTGGCGGGGGGATGAGCGCATCATGAACAAGGACGATATCTTTGATGAGGATGACAACAACCTTGAACTGGTGGTGATCCGCGGCATAGAAAACCCCATAGACATTGATGCCGAGGAAGAAGAGCGCAGTAAAAACCCATTGGATCCCGTGAACAACATTCCCGATCCCGTGACCACCGATCCGAAAAGTAGGACGGAACGGAAAAAGGCCAAATGACCCCTTAGCATGCATTCGGATTTTTTAAAATATCAGGCCCAGACCACGCCCCATCCCCTGGGCCTGGAGGTATCGCATGCCAAGGGCAGTTATATTTATGATGCGCAGGGCCGCGCCCATTTGGACTTTGTGGCCGGGGTTTCGGCCTGTGGCCTGGGCCACGGGCACCCCAGGGTGGTGGCCGCCGTAAAGGAACAGCTGGACCGGTACATGCACGTCATGGTCTATGGGGAATACGTACAGCGCCCCGCGGTGCAGTTCAGCAAGCTCCTGGCCCAGGCCCTGCCCCACCCCCTGGAAACCACGTATTTGGTCAATTCCGGCACCGAGGCCATGGAGGGCGCCATAAAGCTGGCCAGGAGATATACCGGGAGAAGCGAGGTGATCGCGGCCCACCACGCCTATCACGGCAACACCATGGGCAGCCTTAGCCTAATGGGGTTCGAGGAGCGCAAAGCCATCTTTAGGCCGTTGGTACCCGATGTGGCCTTCATCCATTTCAATGTGGAACGCGAACTGGAGCGCATTACCGAAAAAACGGCCTGTGTGGTACTGGAGACCATTCAAGGGGGTGCCGGGTTCATCCTGCCACATCCTGGGTATCTGGAAAAAGTAAGGGCAAGGTGCCAGGCCGTGGGCGCCCTTTTGGTGTTGGATGAGATACAGCCCGGATTTGGCCGCACGGGCCAGCTTTTTGCCTTTATGCACTATAACTGCGTTCCCGATATCTTGGTCATGGGCAAGGGAATGGCCTCCGGACTCCCGGTGGGAGCCTTTACCGCCAGTAAGGAGATGATGCAGACCCTGCAGGAGCAGCCCAAATTGGGCCATATCACCACCTTTGGCGGCAACCCGGTGATCGCCGCCGCCAGTCTGGCCACCCTCAGTGAAATCTTGGAGAGCCCCCTAATGGAGCAGGCACTGGAAAAAGAAAAGCGGGTTCGCCAGCAACTGGTACACCCAAAGATAAAGGAGATCAGGGGGCGTGGGCTCATGCTGGCCCTGATGTTGGAAGATGCGGAAACCGCCAACCACCTGGTGCTCCAAGCGGCCAAGGAGCAGCTGATCCTCTTTTGGCTTCTTTTTGAGCCCAGGGCCGTGCGCATCTCCCCGCCGCTTACCATAAGTGAGGAAGAATTGGACAAGGGATGTACCCTTATATTGGACATTCTGGATGCACTTCCGGCCTAAAAACGAAGTGGGCCGACCGCAGCCTTCCAAACCACCAAAATCCCTTGAAAAACGGAGGCGGACGGCAATCACCGCCCGTCACCAAGGAACAACGCACTCACGGCGTTCGCTCCTGTTAACTAATTTGTTGATAATATGAAACCCCGCCACACGTTCTAAAAAGGACAATACAGTAATTTTAGTTCACCAGAACCAATGAAGACTTATGGCGTTTGAAGCTAACGAAAGACCCAGTAGGCCCGTTACCAAGTTTGAATCCATGCTGAAAACGGACGACGTCTATTTTTTTGATGCCGAGGACTTTGAGGACATCATTCACCACTACCTGAACCACGGGAAGATCGCCCTGGCCAAAAAAGGCATTAAGATAGGCCTGCAACAGCACCCGGCGTCCATAGCCCTAAAGTTGCTCCAAGTGGAGATCATGGTGTTTGAGAACGATTTGGAAAGAGCGGAAACCCTGTTGGACGAGCTACAGCTATTGGACGCCAACAATGACGAAATCTACATTCAACGGGCCAATATCCTATCCAAAAAAGACAACCACCAAGGCGCCGTGAAACTGCTGCAAAAAGCGTTGAGCCTCACGGACAACAGCTTTGACGTACATTCCCTAATGGGCATGGAGTACCTCTTCATGGACGATTTTAAATTGGCCAAGGACAGTTTTATAAAGTGCCTGGAACACGATGAGGAAGACCACGCCTCCCTCTACAATGTGGTCTATTGCTTTGAGTTTCTGGAAGACAACGAGGGGGCCCTGGTTTTCCTGAACGATTACCTGGACCGCCACCCCTATTCCGAAGTGGCCTGGCACCAATTGGGCAAGCTGTACTATGCCGAAAAACGCTACCAAGAGGCACTTTCCGCGTTTGACTTTGCCATTATCTCGGACGACACCTTTTTGGGGGCCTATTATGAAAAAGGAAAGGTGCTGGAAAACTTGGGCCAATATGCGGAGGCCATAGAAAACTACCAAACCACCATAGAGATAGAGGACCCCACGGCCCAGGCCTTTCTCCGCATTGGCCGCTGTTACGAGAAACTGGGAGACCCCGATATGGCCGAATACTATTTTAAACAGGCCGTGCGGCAAGACCCCCAGTTGGACAAAGGTTGGTTGGCCATCACCAATTTTCACTACAGGAGAAAAGCCTATGAAAACGCACTGCAGTACATTGAAAAGGCGCTGAACATAGATGACAAAAACGCCAATTATTGGAAAAAGTGCGCCCAGATCCATCTGGCGCTAAAGCAATACGACCAGGCCGACTTTGCCTTCAAAGAAGCCGTGGAACAGGGCAATTATGACCTGAAAACCTGGTTGGGCTGGGCAGATGCGCTCCGCGAACTGGAAGATTATGGATCTGCCCTGGAGGTACTGGTGCAGGCCACTACCTTTTATCCGGAAAATCTGGAACTGGCGTACAAAAAAGTGGGCTTTTACCTGCTGCACCAAGACCCCATCAGCGCCAGGATAGCCCTTTTGGACGCCCTGTCCCTGGACCCTGAACACCACGGGCTGGAGCTCTTGGAAAAACATTTCGCATCCGTGGTGGATAATCAATGGGTGCTCCGTATCTTGGCCAAGAAATAGATTTCTTAACTCCAATACGGCAAAGTGAAGGGCAGCAGGAACATTACCCAACATCTTTTTATTTTTTTTAAGGGCATGGCCATGGGCATCGCGGAATTGGTGCCCGGTGTCTCCGGCGGAACCATTGCCTTTGTCACCGGCATCTACGAAGAATTCATAAGCTCCCTGAACAACATTAAGGGCCATACCTTTAAGGTATGGAAAACAAACGGTTTTTCGGCCTTTTGGAAAGAGCTTAACGGTCCTTTCCTCCTGGTGCTCTTCTTTGGCATGTTGGTGAGCATCCTGTCCTTTTCCAAATTGATGGCCTGGTTGCTGGACCACCACCCCATTCCGGTATGGGCCTTTTTCTTTGGCTTGGTACTGGCCAGTGTCTTTTTCGTGGCCAAGTCCATATCCCGCTGGCATTTGGGCACCGTGGCCCTTTTCCTGGTGGGCAGCCTGGTGGCCTATTTCATCACCGGCCTGCCCCCATCGGCCAACACCGGCAGTCTTCCCTTCTTGTTTTTTTCGGGTGCGCTGGCCATTTGCGCCATGGTGCTGCCCGGTATCTCAGGTTCTTTCATCCTGGTGCTCCTGGGCTCCTACAAGACCATCTTGGAGGCCTTGAACAATAGGGATTTTACGGTGATCATTACCGTTGGGCTGGGGGTGGTTTTTGGCCTGCTCAGCTTTGCCCGCATCCTTAAATGGCTCTTTGAACACTACAGGAACATCACTTTGGCCCTACTTACAGGCTTTATCTTGGGCTCCCTCAATGAAATATGGCCTTGGAAACGCGTATTGGAGGTGATTTCCCTTGGGGAAAAGGAAGTGATCATTGACGAGAATGTTTCCCCCTTTCTTTTTGATGGCGACCCAAGGCTGGCCTTGGCCATTGCTATGGCCCTTGTTGGTTTTTCCCTTATTTTTATATTGGAAAGAACCGCTCCGCAAAAATAAGTTCGCCCCAAAATGAGTCAGTCAAGAACATTATTGGACAAGATTTTTCTGGTCATAAAAGGACTGTGCATGGGGGCGGCCAATAAGGTGCCAGGGGTTTCCGGTGGCATTGTGGCCTTTGTGGGCGGGTTTTACGAGGAGTTTATCCATTCCCTGCAAAAAATAAACGGAAAGGCACTGAAACTGCTGCTCAACGGCAGGTTCAAAAGTTTTTACAACTATGTGAACGGTACGTTTTTAACCCTCATCGTGTTTGGGATGCTGGTGAGTTACTTTTCGGTCTCCAAGATCTTGGACTATTTTTTGGAACAAAGGGAACTCTTGGTCTGGGCGGCCTTCTTTGGCATGATCTTGGGATCCATTTACTACATAGGGAAGGATTTTGGGCATTGGACAAAACGCACCATTCTAGCCTCATTGGTGGGTTTGGGCGTGGGCATTGCCATTAGTTTTTTAAGTCCCGCCACCCAGAACGACAATCTCTTCTTTGTCTTCCTCTGCGGCATGATCAGCGTTTCCGGGATGACCCTTCCCGGTCTTTCCGGATCCTTTATCCTGATCCTACTGGGCAATTACGTGCTGTTGCTGGTAGATTCCGTAAATGCGCTCTATGATACCTTGGCCGAAGTATTGGGGGGAGATTTTGGCTTTGTCAATGATGCTGCCCGCTTGGACATGCTCAGTATCCTGGCCGTATTTACCCTTGGTTCTGCGGCCGGTCTGGTCTCCCTCTCCCACTTGCTCACCTATGTGCTAAAGCATTTTAAGCACATGACCACCGCGGTGATCTTGGGTTTTATCACCGGTTCCCTGGGCGTGGTCTGGCCATGGAAGAAAACCATCTTTCAGACCGATGACAATGGCGAGCTGCTCCTGGACTCCAACAACAAAAAAATAATCTTGAACTACGAACGCTACCTTCCCAACATGGACATGGCCGAAAATTGGTGGGCCATCTTCTACATCTTCATGGGCATTGCCGTGCTCCTGTTGTTGGATTGGTACGGAAAACACCGCAAAAATGCAGCATAGGTACGGCCTTATAGGCAAGGACATTGGGTACTCCTTTTCGCCCGGCTACTTTAAGGAAAAGTTTGCCGCGATGGGCCTTGAAGACCATCACTACGATAATTTTGACCTGCCCCGCATCGCCGACTTTCCGTCCTTGGTGGCCCACCAGCCCAACCTCAGGGGCCTAAACGTTACCATTCCCTACAAAGAGGCCATCCTTCCCTATTTGGATGCCGTTGAGGGCGCGGCGCGTGCCATTGGTGCGGTGAACACCATAGCCTTTGGAAACGGGCAACTCACGGGGCACAATACCGATGCCTACGGCTTTGCCACATCCCTGGCTCCCTTTTTGGAGAAACAGCCCCATAAAAAAGCACTGATCCTGGGCACGGGCGGAGCCTCAAAGGCAGTGGCCCACGTCTTGGCCCAATGGAACATTCCATTCCAATACGTTTCGCGGAGCGGAAAGAACAACGGCCTCAGCTACGCCGCCTTGAGTACGGAAACCATTGCGGAGTACACCCTTATCGTGAACTGCTCTCCGGTGGGCACGTTTCCCAAGATAACGGACAAACCAGATCTTCCCTACGGTGGCATTACCCCCCGGCACCTGCTTTACGACCTGATCTACAACCCGGCCAAAACGGCTTTCTTGGCAGAGGGCGAACAAAGGGGGGCAGCCATTTCCAACGGCCTTGAAATGCTGAGACAACAGGCGGAAAAGGCCTGGGAAATCTGGACCCGATAAGGCTGGGCGTCTCTAGGAAAATAGGTTTTTCCGGGTTTTTCCAAGCCTTGTTCCCGTGGGCCCAAAACCATTTCAACCAACTCATTTTCAATTATTTGTATGCCCTTGTGCGCATAGCCCCCCGTGAAGCGACCTTAAAGTAGGTGCTCTTGGGCAACACCCAAAAAGAAAATGGATATCCTTGGCGGTTCTTTGTCTTGTCACTATCTTGTACCAATATAGAACAAAGGTCATGGCTACAGAAGAACAAAGGGAAGCGCCCAAGAAAGGGGCAGATGATAAGGCATTGGAAACCAATGAACCCAAGGAAACGACCAACACGGTCCTGGAAAAAGATGCCCTGAAAGCGGAGAAACAGGCCGAAGAAGAAAGCACCCCCAACCCTGCCGAACCTGGACCGGAGGAAAAAGGGACTGCCCAGAACAAATCGGGAGAAGCCGTTGATGGTGCCGATCAAGGGGAAAAGAACGTTTCCGGGCAAGAACCGAAAGGAACCGGTGCCCCCATAAAAGAAGCCTCCTTGAACTTGCCGGCAGATGAACCCCAGACCGAAGCACAGCAGGCAACGGAAACGGTTGAAGCGATGGCGGACACGGAACCAAAAGCTGCGGATGCCCAGCCCACTCCCGAGCCAGCAGTTGCCACGGACGCCAAAGAGGAGGGAACAAAGGAAAACGGAATGGCAGCTGTGGTGGCCACGGCTTCACAAAAAGACCCTTTAACCCAGAAAACCGGCGAAGCGGCTCCTGGAAAAGAATCGGAAAAGGAAGCCATACAAGACGAGATCGACGATACCAATGCCGAAGATGCCGAGGACGGCCATACCGCGAAACGACACCATATTGCCATGCCCGATTACCACGCCATGTCCATGGAAAACCTGGTGGGCGAATTGCAACGGCTCGTAAAAAACGAAAAGGTACAGAGCATAAAAAAACACGTGGACACCATTCGTGAGGAATTCAACCAAAAGTTTAAGGCCTTCCTGGATGAAAAAAAGGAAGATTTCGTGGGCAATGGGGGCAACGAAATAGACTTTAAGTACAACTCCGTCACCAAACGGCAATTCAATGAAGTCTATGCCGAATACAGGGAAAAGCGCAACCAGCACTACAAGAGCCAAGAAAAAAGCCATAAGGACAACCTACAGTTGCGCCTGGGGCTCATTGAGGAACTCAAAGGTTTGGTGAGTGTGGAAGAAGATATGAACACCACCTACAACGCCTTCAAGGACATACAGGAAAAATGGCGCAACGCCGGACCCGTGCCCCGAGCCGAGTACAACAACGTATGGCGTACCTACCACCACCACGTGGAACGCTTTTACGATTTTTTACACCTGAACCGCGAACTTCGTGACCTGGATTTTAAGCACAATCTGGAGGAAAAGCAAAAGTTGGTGGTACAGGCGCAGGCCTTGGCCAACGAGCCCGACCCCAATAAGGCGTTTAGACAACTGCAGCTGCTGCACAAAGTCTGGAAAGAGGACATTGGCCCGGTGGACAAGGCCTACCGGGAAGACATTTGGGACCTGTTCAGTGCGGCGACCAAGGTGATACATGACAGGCGGCAAGAATATTTAAAAGATCAGGACAAGATCCACCAGCAGAATCTGGAAACCAAAAGGGACATCATTGAAAAAATCGCCGAACTGTCTGCGGCGCCCGCCAGCAGCCACAAGGGAATACAGGGCCAGATAAAGACCCTGGAATCCCTGAGAAATTCTTTTTTTAGCACAGGCAAGGTACCCCAGAAAGAGAACGAGAAGACCTGGGCCGCCTTCAAGGAGGCGGTAAGGAGCTTTAACCGGCACAAGAATGCCTTTTATAAAAACCTGAAACAGGAACAACAACAAAACCTGGACAAGAAAAGGGCCCTGCTCCAAACCGCGGAATCCCTGAAGGAGAGCGAAGATTGGGACACCGCCACCCCTGAGATGAAACGCATCCAGGCAGAGTGGAAACAAGTGGGCCATGTTCCCAGAAAGTATTCGGACAAGTTATGGAAATCCTTCAAGGCGGCCTGCAACCATTACTTTGATCGGTTCAATGCCAGCAAAAACAGCGCCTATAAGGTAGAGGAAGACAATTACCGGAAAAAAGAGGAGATCATGACCCGCCTCAAGGGTTTTGCGCCCAGTGGCGAGCGCGAGGTGGACTTGGACACCATTAAGGGATTTTTGACCGAATGGAAATCCGTTGGAAACGTGCCTTACAAGAAAAAGCACCTTAACCAGAAATTCCACAAGATCATCGATGCCCTTTTTGAAAAACTGAACGTGGGGCGCCAAGAGGCGGAATTACTGAAATACGGGAACAAGATACAGCGTTTGGCCCAAGATGACGATCAAGAAAGGGCCATTGGGCACGAACGCTCTTTTGTGCGAAAAAAAATAGCGGAGAGCAAGGAGGAAATACTCCAACTGGAAAACAACCTACAGTTTTTCTCCGGTTCGTCCGAAGACAGCCCCTTGGTACAAGATGTGGTAAAGCGCTTGGAAAAGAACAAAGAGGCCCTGGAAGCCTGGAAGGCCAAGTTGAAGAAACTGAACATCATGGAAAACTCGCTTCACCGTGCTGCGGAAAAAGAGAACAGCGCAGCGCAAGAGGAAGAGGAATAGCGGCCACAAGACAGGCTGGGCGTACCCATAAAAAGACGGCAGCCTTCGATCAAGTCGGTCGGTACCGGGGAGCCAACGGTAGCGCAAGGGGGATGCCAAGGTTTCATCCTTCTCGCTTAACCGCTGGCATACAAAAGACCAAAGCTGGGGCCAGTTCCTGTTCCCCATGTCCGCCACCGCTGGGCACCATTCCATAAAAAAAGCCCCGAGAAATCGGGGCTTTTTTTATGGGGCACAAAGCGCTTATTTGGCAACGTTCACGGCGCGGGTCTCTCTGATCACGGTCACCTTTACCTGACCGGGATAGGTCATGTCCGTTTGTATTTTCTGTGATATTTCAAAGGAAAGTTGGGCGGCCTTGTCATCGTTCACCTTTTCGCTTTCCACGATAACGCGCAATTCCCTACCGGCCTGTATGGCGTAGGCCTTTTGCACCCCTCCAAAACCAAAGGCTATTTCCTCCAGATCCTTCAATCGCTGTATGTAGGAATCCAGTACCTGCCGCCTGGCTCCGGGCCGGGCACCGCTAATGGCGTCACATACCTGTACTATGGGCGCGATCAGGGTCTTCATTTCCACCTCGTCATGGTGGGCCCCAATGGCGTTGCAGACCTCCTCCTTCTCGCCGAACTTCTCGGCCCACTGCATGCCCAAAATGGCGTGCGGGGTCTCCACCTCAGCTTCGGAATTGGGCACCTTGCCAATATCGTGCAGGAGTCCGGCCCGTTTGGCCAATTTGGGGTTTATGCCCAGTTCTGAGGCCATTACGCCACAGAGTTTGGCCACTTCACGGGAATGCTGCAAGAGGTTCTGGCCGTAAGAGGAGCGGTATTTCATGCGCCCCACGGCACGCACCAACTCCGGATGCAGGCCATGAATGCCAAGGTCGATCACCGTGCGCTTGCCAATTTCCACGATTTCCGACTCGATCTGCCTCTCGGTCTTTTTTACGATCTCCTCGATGCGGGCGGGATGGATGCGCCCATCCGTGACCAATTTGTGCAAGGACAAGCGGGCCACCTCCCGGCGCACGGAATCAAAACAGGACAGAATGATGGCCTCGGGGGTATCGTCCACAATGATCTCCACGCCCGTGGCAGATTCCAAGGCCCTGATATTGCGGCCCTCCCTGCCTATAATGCGCCCCTTGACATCGTCCGATTCTATGTTGAAAACAGAGACACAGTTCTCCACGGCCTCTTCGGTTCCAATGCGCTGTATGGTATTGATCACAATTTTGCGGGCCTCCTGTTGTGCGGTGAGCTTGGCCTCTTCCACCGTGGCCTGGATGAAGCTCATGGCGTCTGACTTGGCGGTTTCCCGCAGGCTCTCCACCAACTGGCTCTTGGCCTCGTCTGCAGACAGACCGGAAATGACCTCCAGTTGCTGGACTTGGTTGGTGTGCATTTTTTCCAGTTCTGCCTGTTTTTTTTCAAAGAACTCCTTGCGCTGCTCCAAATCCTTGAGCTTATTTCCCAGTTGGGCATTGAGCTGCTTGTTCCTGGAAAGCTCACTGCTTACCTGTGACTCCTTGTCCCTGATCCGCTTGTGGGCCTCATTGATTTTTTTGTCCTTGTTTATAATGACCTTTTCATGCTCTGCCTTGAGCTCCAGGAACTTCTCCTTGGCCTGCAGTATTTTGTCCTTTTTAATGCTCTCCCCTTCCTTTTCGGCCTCTTTCAAGATCTGGGATGCTTCCCGTTTTGCATTGGCCATGATCTTGGAAGCCTTTCCCTTTTCCAAATATTTGGCCACGCCAAAACCAATGGCCAAACCAATTACTACCCCTATTACAATTGCTATGATATCCATGATTATCTAATGTTTATGATAAAAAAAGCCCACATTGGAGAAGTTTTGTACAAACTCCGAAAAACAGGTTTAGGGCTAACAGACTGATCAATAATCCCTATACGAGTAGGGCACGCTTTTACAATCTAAACTCACCCTTTTTAAACAAATTAGTGTTGAGTTCGTCAAAAGGTATTACCAATGTGGGCAGTAACTTTGCTTATTTTAAAGAACGTATTTATTTCAAGGCCAATTTTTGGCTCACCAAATGCTCCAGGGCCTGCAGGCGTTCCTGCGCTTCCATGTTCCCCTCGGTGTGCTCTATGCCCCGTTGCTCTATTTTGGAGGCAAACTGCAGGGCGCACATGGCAAGCACGTCCTGTTTGTCCCTAACGGCATAATTCTGCTCAAATTTTTTGGCCAATTGTTCAATGTTCTTGGCCGCTTTTCGCAAACCTTCCTCCTGCTTGGGGTCTATGGTCAAAGGATATACCCGATCGGCAATGGACAGTTTTATTTTGAGCTTTTCTGACATACAAGGTACAAAACATTATTCAGAAAGTTGGGCAATGCAATGGTCCAACTCCCGTATCAATGTGTTTATTTTGAGCTTGGCTTCGGTTTTATCTGTATTACTGCCCAGCATTGAACTTGCAAGTTTCAAAGAATTGTAACGCTCTTCCCAGTCTGCCGCCTCTTTGGAGATGTTCAGCTGGGTTTCCCGCAGTGCGGTTAGCTCGTTTGCCAATTTTTGGTTGGTGCCCTGAAGCACATCCAACCTGTGCAGCAACTTGCTAACTTTGTTTTCCAAGGAATCAACGATATGGATCAATTCTCCCATACAAAATTTCAACGCTAGTAACACAAAGTTAACATTAGTGGGCAGATTGGCCAATTCTTTTTTCATTATTTCTGTGGGGCTCCCGTACCCTTACCGTTTTCACGGGGAGCCATTTCCCTTTTTAACAGCCCGGCCTTTTAACATTGCTGCCCGTTTCCTATTTTCGCAGGCATATTTATGGCCATGGGAAGAAAAGTGTTTTTTTTAATGTTTCTTAACGTCCTTTGGGTATTTGGGCAGGATACCTATCCCAAAGATCTGTTTACGCCCCCCATGGACATTCCCATTATCCTCGCCGGCACCTTTGGCGAACTGCGGTCCAACCACTTTCACGCGGGCATAGACATAAAGACCCAACAGCGGGAGGGCATCCCCATAAAGTCCATTGGCAAGGGCACCGTGACCCGTATCAAAGTGGCCCATTGGGGCTACGGCAAGGTGCTCTACATTGCCCATCCCAGCGGGCACACCTCCGTTTACGGCCACCTGCAGAAATTTTCGCCCAGCATAGAGGCCTACGTAAAAAAGGTACAGTACCAAAAAGAGTCTTACGAAGTGGAGATTTTTCCGGATTACGGAGAACTTACCGTAGATCAGGGCGAGTTGATCGCCTACGGCGGAAACACGGGCAGCTCCTCGGGGCCCCACCTACATTTTGAAATAAGGAACAGTGTCTCCCAAAAACCGACCAACCCCTTGCTCTACGGCATTGAGGTCGCAGACGCCACCAACCCTACACTGGAAAAACTCTTTGCCTACCCCATGTCCAAAAACGGGCATGTGAACCAAAGCCAGCAAAGAATACAGCTCAGCTACAGCCGGCAGACAGACGGAACCTTCCTGGCAGACAGGGTCACGGCGCTGGGGAAAGTGGGCCTTGGTTTTGTGGGTTTTGATCGGCTGGACATGGCCGCGAACAAAAACGGACTCTATGCCGTGAACCTCAAAGTGAACGGCACGCTGCACACGGCGTATAATTTTGAAACCTTCTCCTTTGGGGAAACCCGATACATAAACACCTTTATAGACTATGAATACTTTGGAAAATACCGCCAGCGCATTCAAAAAACCTTCCGTTCCCCGGGCAATAACCTGAGTATTTACAGCAAACTAAACAACGATGGCCTGGTTGACATCAAGGAGGGAATGAGCTACACCCTGACCATTGAAATGTTAGATCTGGCCGGCAACAAGACCGTTCTGAACATCCCGGTAACGGGCAAAAAGGAAACCATAACCCAGGCGCGGAAAGAAGATGCCACTTCCCACTTTGTGCTGGCAAAAAAGCCCAACAACTACGATCTGGGAATTGCCAAGGTATATTTTCCCGAAAACACCTTCTACGAGGACTTTTACATTGATTTGGAAAAGGGCAGTGATACCGTAAAAATCCATGACAATTCGGTGCCCGCCCACCGAAACTTCACCCTTAGCTTTGACGTTTCCAAATACACGGCGGCGGAGCGGGAACAACTGTTCATAGCGCGTCTGGACAGCAAGCTGAAACCTTCTTACCGAAGTACGTACAAACGCGGGGACACCTTTACCACGAGAACCCGTTTTCTGGGCACCTACACCTTGGCCAAGGACAGCGTTCCGCCCAGCATTCGCACCAAAAACTTCAAGGAAAAACAATGGCTAAACAACTACAGCTACCTTAGCGTGCACATTGCAGATGACCTCAGCGGCATAAAATCGTACCGGGCCACCCTGAACGGGGAATGGATATTGATGGAATACGAACCCAAAAAGAACACCCTCACCTATAATTTTGACGATAAGATATTGGACAAAAAGCAATGTATCCTGGAAGTGACCGTTACGGATAATGTGGGCAACACCAATACCTTGAAGACCTCATTCTACCGAAAGTGACCCTTTTGAACCCGGCAAAGGTTCTGCTGCTTTTCTTTGTGCTCTGTCTTTTGGATGCCAGCGCACAAACCGCGACCATCACCGGGATGGTATTGGACGAGGACAGGAAGCCCTTGCCCAATGTGAGCATTCGTGCCGGAAAGATGGGCACCGCCAGCACTGACAACGGCTTTTACCTCCTGGAAATACCCGCAGATGAGAAGGTCACGGTGCTTTTTAGCCATCTGGGTCACAAAGACCTGGAACTCCGAGATCTGGTGCTCACCACCAACGAGACCTACCTGTTTAACCCCGTGCTCTCCACACAAGCCATACAAGTGGCCAGTGTTACCGTAACGCCCACGGGCCAAAGGCGGGCGGAAGGGGTGGAAACCCTGGCCACCGAAACCATAAGCACCATACCCGGGGCCAACGCCGGGGTAGAGAACATTTTAAAGCTCTTGCCGGGGGTTTCCGGAAACAATGAGCTCAGCACCCAGTATTCCGTACGGGGCGGCAACTACGATGAAAACCTGGTCTATGTGAACGAGATTGAGGTGTACCGTCCTTTTTTGGTGCGTTCGGCCCAGCAAGAGGGGCTTAGCTTCATCAATAGCGCCCTCTTGGCCGATGTGGCCTTTTCTGCCGGGGGCTTTCAAGCAAAGTACGGCGACCGCCTTTCTTCCGTTTTGGATGTTACCTACAAGACCCCCAACCAATTTGCCCTAGCGGGCGAAGTGAGTTTTTTGGGCGCGAGCCTGAGTCTTGAGACCCGCTCAAAAAACAAAAAAGTGAGCAGTGTAACCGGCCTAAGGTACAGGAACAATGCCCTGCTGGTGAACAGCCAAGAAACCAACGGCAATTTTAGGCCGGCCTTTACGGACGTGCAGCACTACCTTACCTATAGGCTCTCCGATAAATGGCACTTTAATGTCCTGGGCAACCTGTCCGTGAACAATTACAATAACCAACCCCTTGACCGCCAAACCAATTTTGGCACTATTGACGATCCCAGAACGCTCTTGGTAACCTATCAGGGTGAAGAGAACAACAGGTACGCCACGGCGCTGGGCGCGGTCAAGGCCACCTATGCATTGGGCCACCGTACCCACCTGAGGTTCATATCTTCGGTCTATCATACCACGGAAGAGGAATACTCGGACATCATTGCCCGTTACCGTTTGGGAGACCTGGATACCGACCCGGGCAGTGGCAACTTTGGGGAACCCTCCGCCACCATTGGCCTGGGCACACAATTTAACCGGAGCAGGAACGACCTGGACGCCCTGATCGTGAATCTGGAGCACCGCGGCAGCCATCGCACCAAAAAAAATGTGACGGAATGGGGCCTAAAATATACCCATGAAGACATTAGGGATCAATTGCGGGAAAGTGAGTTCATAGATTCCGCTGGATTTTCGGTACGGCCCCCTAGGCCCGAGTTTATGAACAATCAACCAGAAACCCCCTTTACGGCGCCCTTGTTGCCGTTTACCGGCGTCAATGCGCGTAATTTTGTGCGCACCAATAGATGGTCCGGTTTTGTTCAGACGGGCAGGCAGGCGCGTTGGGGCAAAACGGACATCCATTACAACCTGGGCATTAGGGCCCACCATTGGTCCGTTGGGGGCCAAGGACTTGAGCGCAGTTCGCGAACGGTAGTGAGTCCCAGGGGACAGTTTGCCCTGAAGCCGGAGTGGAAAAGGGACATGCTCTTTAGGCTGTCTGCGGGTTGGTACCACCAGCCGCCCTTTTATAGGGAGCTCCGCAACCTTAACGGAGAGGTGGTTCCCAACGTTAAGGCACAACGATCATTCCATACGGTGTTGGCGCACGAATACAGTTTTCTGCTGTGGGGAAGACCGTTTCAATTGGTGGGCGAAGCCTACTTCAAGGACTTGGACAACGTAAATCCCTATACCCTGGAAGACGTGCGCATACGCTATGCCGCAAACAATGACACCAAAGCCTATGTGTACGGAGCAGAGGCCAGGATGCACGGCGCCTTTGTGCCCGGCACCGAGTCCTGGATAAGTTTGGGGGTGCTCCGTACGGAAGAGAACCGCAACGGACGCGGCTTTATACCTAGGCCCACCGATCAGCGCCTTAAGATCGGGATCCTGTTCCAAGACTATGTTCCCAACATCCCGGATCTGAAAATGTACCTGAACTTGGTGTACCAGACCGGCCTGCCCGGTGGATCGCCCAACGATGCCGATCCCTATGTCTTCTTGAACAGATTAAGGGATTATAGGCGGGCAGATCTGGGAATTTCCTATATTTTTGCATCACGGCAAAAGCCCGGCCCCGATCGGGGTTGGCTTAAAAGGTTCAAGGAACTGAGCCTGGGTCTTGAAATCTTCAACATGTTCAATACCCAAAATGCCATCACCAACACCTGGGTTCGTGATGTACAGTCCGGAAATGAATTTGCCGTGCCCAATTTTTTAACTTCCAGGGTATTGAACCTAAAATTGCGGGCACGACTTTAAGGAACGATTATGAAGAACGTACTTTGCATGCTGATCGTACTGGCCGCCGGCCAGCTGTATGCCCAAAAGAACATCTACGAAAGCCCGCGTTTTGATGAATTGAGCCAGGACCACCAAACCTTGGCCATACTGCCCTTTCTCACCACCCTGGAACTCAGGGAGGCCAACGGAACGGAAGCATTGGGCGATCTGGAAGAAAAAGAGGGCTATGCCGTGCAGAATGCCCTGGAAACCTATTTCCAAAACAGACGAAAAAAGAAAAAATTCCCCGTTAGCTTCCAGAACATTAAGGATACCCGGGCCAAACTGGCCCAGAAAGGCATCAGCTATAAAAACATGGATGTCCATACCGTGCCCCAGCTGGCCGAAATTCTCGGCGTGGACGGCATCATATCCGGTTCCTTGGACCTCAATGTGCTCTTGAGCAAGGGCGTGCCCACCGAGTTCAGCGTGGCCGATTATTTTACCGGCAATTCCAATTACGGTAGAATTGGAATGAAAATAAGCGATGGGAACACCGGAAAGCTGTTGTGGAAATATGAAAAACAAATAGACAAGAAGACCGGCAAAAACACCGATGACCTCATAGATCGAATGATGAAGCTGGCCATACGCAAATTTCCCTACGAGCGGGAACGCAAACGGGACCGAAAGGGCAACAGCAACTAGGCGTTCACAAATTCCTTGAGCACGCCTATGGCATAGTCCACCTCATCAATGGTATTGTATTTGGAGAAAGAGAACCTTAAGGAAGGTTTCTCCAAATCTTCCCCGGACAGGATGGCACCCAGTACATGGGACCCCGCATCACTTCCAGATTGGCAAGCGCTGCCCTTGGAGCAGGCAATACCTTTCATGTCCAGATGAAACAACAACATCAAGGCTTTTTCCTGGGGCACCGGAAGCCGCACATTGACCAGGGTGTAGGTGCTCTTCTCCAAGTCGCCCGAATGTCCGTTGAAGGCCACCCCGGGGATTTCCGCTTTAATGCGGTTCACAAAATGTTCCTTGATGCCCCTAACGTAGGCCGTTTCCGCATCCAGGTCACCATAGGCGCGCACAAAGGCCGTTTCCATCCCCACAATGTTGTGAAAGGACTCCGTTCCCGCCCGGTGTCCGCGCTCTTGGGCGCCTCCCGAGATCATGCGGCCCAAGCCCGAATGCTTTCTGATAAAGGCAAACCCAATGCCCTTTGGCCCATGGAACTTATGTGCGGCCGCGGCCAGAAAATCCACCGGCACGGTTTGCACATCCAAAGGATAATGCCCTATGGACTGTACGGTGTCTGAATGAAAGAGCGCATGGTGCTCCTTGGCCATCCGGGCCACTGCTTGTAGGTCCAGGATATTACCGATCTCATTGTTAATGTGCATTAGGCTCACCAGCTTCTTGGAGTCGTCCTTTTTTAGCAAGGTCTCCAAATGCTGCAGATCAATGTTGCCGTGCTCGTCCAGATCTACGTACCACAGAAACACCTGGCCCTGGGCGTGCAGTTCCTGGGCAGTGTGCAGTACGGCATGATGTTCTATTTTGGAGGTGATGATGGTGGTGACCCCAAGATCGCGAACGGCGCATCGCAACACCATATTGTCTGCCTCGGTACCACCAGAGGTGAAGATAATTTCAGACGGATGGGCGTTGAGTGTCTTGGCAATGGTCTTTCTGGCACTCTCCACCGCCGTCTTGGCCGTTCTTCCAAAACTGTGCACAGAAGATGGGTTTCCGTACGTATTGGCCAGGGCAGTTTGCATTTTCTCGATCACTTCTTCCCGTAATTGGGTAGTGGCCGCACTGTCAAAATAAACATGTTTCATGTTCTACGCCGTTCTAACGGCCCAAAAATACTCCATTATTCCTAAAAGTGAGGCCATAGGGAACCATTTCCCAAGTCACATCTGCACAATTTCATTTAAATTTGTCCTATGAAACAAACAATGTCCCTTTTGGTTCTTTTGCTATGTTTGGGCTGTGATGACGGCGACCTGCCCATAGACACCATAGATTTTGATGAAATAGAGACCATTGGCTCCTGCGACCCCATTGCCGTGGGCAGCGCCAATGTCTTGTTTAAAATTAACGGGGACGAAGCCCTTATCCTTGAACTTCCCAATGGCCTTCTGAAAAACGAGGCCACCACCGAAGAGGTGATCAGCAATGTGCCCGGCGGCGCCAAAGTGACCTACCGTCTTTTTTCCGATAATGTGGACGACGGCTATTTTTGCGATGCCGTACCCCCTTTGCAGCCCGTGGTGATCCAAGATATAAGTGCCGCAAGTGGCCAGGTCATCGTAACCACCGTACCCAAGGATTCCATCGGTTTTACACATACCATTAGGCTCAGCAACATTAGCTTTCTCCTGGAAAATGGCGGCCGTATCACCGATTTGCGCATCAACGATTTTGGAACGGTCACTACGCCCCTATGATCCGGTGTTCTGGAAAATGTACACCTCCGTGGCCCCCATTCCGTACTTTTGGTAGTCTGCCGCATAGTACTTTAGGTTGTCATAGCGCCCAAAGAGATAGTGCAGCTCTTCCCGCAGCACGCCTTCTCCCACCCCATGGATAAAAACCACTTTTTGTATGCGCTTCTCCATGGCAAAGGCCAACTGACGTTTGGCGGTCTCCAACTGTAAATTCAGCATTTCGTGATTGCTGAGCTGCCCGGGGTTGCGCACCAATTGGTGAATGTGGAGGTCCACCTCCATTTTGGGCACGTTGCGCTCCTTGGGTTTGGGCGCGGGCCCATGCTTCCTTTTATGCTCGGTTTTTTCTTTTTTTATCTGGGCCACCTCGGCATTGGTTACCCTTATTTCTTCTTGAACCTGGACCAACTCCCCGGAATGGAAGCGCATGGGAAAGCCGTCTTCCGTAAGCAGGGTAACCTGGGCGCCGTTTACGGCCGTTACCCTGCCCTTTATGACATCATCCAAAACCTCTACCCTGTCCCCCACCTTATAATTGACCATACTTTTCTGTTTTTATTACGAAAATAATCTTAATTTTCCCCTTTGGAAACCTTACCTATGGCCAGGGCACTTGTTTTTACCTTCATTTTGGGCATTGAAAATTACATGCTACCGTGCTTCACGAAAAAGTTTCTGGGGCTGGATTGCCCCGGATGTGGGCTGCAAAGATCTGTACTGCATTTGGTAAAGGGCGAATTTGGCGCCGCCTTTTCAATGTATCCGGCCATATACCCCATTTTATTGTTAATGGGTTTCTTGATGCTGGACCAAGTGTACACCATAAAGTATTCCAACGGCATCACCTCTGCCTTGATGATCATCAGTGTAGGAAGCATTCTAATCAATTATATCTTAAAATTCATTTAAAAACCAACCTAATCATGGAAGAACAAAAATTACCCAATGTAACGATTGCCATCATACTTGGCATATTGTCCTATCTATGCTGCTGCATCAGTGGTGGTCTTGGAGGTATCCTTTTATCTGGAATTGCCCTTTTCCTAGTGAATAAAGACACAAAATTATATCAACAAAATCCTGATGTTTACTCTAATTTCAGTACACTGAAAACGGCAAGGATTGTTGCCATCATAGGACTTGTTTTAGGGATTCTTACCCTTTTCTACGTAGTTTTCACAATAGTTTCAATGGGTGGATGGGAAGCCTACATGGAACAGACCAAGGAAATGTATGAAGAGATGGGTATTGAATTTGAATAAATGGAAGAACAAGGATCACTACCGGGAGCCAGCAATGCCCTTACCTTTGGCATCTTGTCCATTGTAATCACCCTTTTTTGTTGTGGGCCGTTTGGCGCCATCTTTGGGTTTTTGGGCCTAAACAGTGCCAAACGGGCAGAGCGTGCCCACCGTGCCCAACCTCAGGCGGGCCTTTCCGGGATTGAAAATGCCAAGACCGGCAAGGTCTTATCTTATATTGGCCTTGCCATTGCGGCGGTACTTACCATCTTGGCCATTCTTTATTTTGGGGCTCTGGTGGCGATTTTTATGACCCTTGTGGCAGAGGGCAACCTATAAGCACGGCCTTGGCCATTAAAAAAGGGAGGGACCCCAGTACTGGGGTCCCTCCCTTTTTTTGGGTGGTGCCATTGGGCCGGTCGGGCTACTCCATTTCCTGTAGCGTGCGTTTTATAATGGCCACACATTCCAACAACTGTTCACGGGTCATGACCAGTGGTGGCGCAAACCTAATGATGTTCCCGTGGGTGGGTTTGGCCAATAGCCCGTTTTCCTTCAGGGCCATACAGATGTCCCAGGCCGTGGAGCTGTCTTCGGTATCGTTGATGAGGATGGCGTTGAGCAACCCCCTTCCCCTAACGCTTTTTACCAAACGGCTATGGGGAATAAAGGCATTGAGCTCTGACCTAAAGAGTTGCCCCAGGCGATCGGCGTTCTCTGCCAGTTGTTCCTCTTTTACCACTTCCAGGGCAGCCATGCCCACAGCGGCGGCCACCGGGTTGCCCCCAAAGGTGCTACCGTGGTTACCGGGACCAATGACCCCCATAATGGGATCGTTTGCCAGGACCGCCGAGACCGGATACGCCCCACCGGACAGGGCCTTGCCCAGAATCAAGATATCCGGTTTTACCTCAGGGGTGCCGCTGCAGTGCTTATCCGCACAGGAACAGTCTCCGCAAGTGGCCAACAGACGGCCGGTACGGGCTATGCCCGTCTGTACTTCGTCTGCGATAAAAAGTACGTTGTGTTCTTCGCAGAGCTGCTTGGCAGCTTTTAGGTACCCTGGAGAGGGCACGTGTACCCCGGCCTCTCCCTGAATGGGCTCCACCAGGAAGCCGGCCACGTTGGCGTTGTCCCGAAGTGCGGTTTTCAAGGCCTCGAGGTTGTCGTATTCAATCTTTATGAACCCCTTGGTGAACGGCCCAAAATTTTTGCGGGCCACGGGATCATTGGAAAAAGATATGATGGTGGTGGTACGGCCGTGAAAATTGTTCTCGCAGACAATGATCTGGGCCTCGTTCTCCGGAATGCCCTTTTTCTCATAGGCCCATTTGCGGCATACCTTCAAGGCCGTTTCCACGGCCTCGGCCCCTGTGTTCATGGGCAGGAGCTTATCAAAATGAAAGGTTTCCGTGGCGTATTTCTCAAACCTGCCCAACCAATCGTTGTAGAATGCCCTGGAGGTAAGGGTCAGGGTTTGGGCCTGGGCCACCATGGCGCCCACGATCTTGGGGTGGCAGTGCCCCTGGTTCACGGCCGAATAGGCCGACAAGAAATCATAATACTTCTTTCCTTCCACGTCCCAAACGTGTACGCCATCTCCCTTGCTCAGTACCACGGGAAGCGGATGGTAATTGTGGGCACCGTGCTTGTTTTCCAAAGCAATGGCATCTTGGGAAGTGATGTTTTCCAAAACAGACATAATCAATAGACATTTTAAAATCGTTTTCCGTTAAGACCATTGCCCTTATTTCCATCCCCTTAAAGCCCGCACCCTTGGTTCTGGGCCATGCACGGGCCAAAAAGGCCGAGATAAACGGATGGTCATGGGTGGTAAAACAGGTTGAAAAACGATTTCCATTAAAACTATAGCAATTCCTTCTGTACCTTTTTCTTTTCGAAATCCCGATGGACATCGGACCGAAAATTCAGCGTAGGAGAGAAATCATCCCTGAAAAGTGACGCTAAGGTAAAAAATAAAATCCGTCCGTACCAAACTTCACGGTAAGATGCGCCCAGAGGGTCCAAACCCAAAGCCCTTAGGGTAAAGGGATTGTGACCTATGCGAAAAGGGCGTGTCCCAAATATATACACTAACTAATTTAAAAAGACATCTTATGGACTTCTTAACGAATTTAACGGAAAACCTATCAACCAGCTTTGGCGAGTACCTTCCTGGAACCATCGCGGCCATTTTAATCTTGATCGTGGGATGGATCGTGGCCGGGATCATTAAGCGCTTGGTGACCAAGCTGGTGAAAAGAACCAAGGTGGACGATAAACTGGGGGCCAACCAGATGAAACTATCTTCCTTTATTGGAAAACTCATCTATTTCTTGGTCATGATCTTTGTGTTCATGCTGGCGCTGGAAAAGTTGGGGATGACCAACGTCTTGGATCCCGTTAAGAACCTATTGAACTCTTTTCTCACGTTTATCCCCAACATCGTGGGCGCAGGGTTGGTGGGCTATATTGGCTATATGCTGGCCACCATTATCTCGGAGCTCGTGGGGCTCTCAGGGGAGACCATACGGAGCTTTGTTCCCAAACTGCGCTTGCCCGAGAACATGGACCTGGTGGGCATTCTAAAAAAAGTGGTTTTTATCTTCGTGTTCATACCCCTTTTGATCACGGCCCTGAACATTTTGAACATGGAGGCCATCTCCTTGCCGGCCACGGAAATGTTGGAGCAGTTTTTTGCCGCCATTCCCAGAATCCTTGTGGCCGTGATCATTTTAATTTTCTTTATTGTGGGCGGCCGTTTTGTCTCCGGGCTGGTCACGGATTTGTTGGAAAGCCTTAAACTGGACACCATCTTGGGTGAAACGGGGCTTATGGGCTTTGACAAAAAAATGAACTTGCCCAAACTGATCGGCAACATTGTGTTCTTTTTCATTGTCCTGTTTGGCATCATGACCGCCATTGAGAAATTGGAATTCCATAGCCTTACCGCGCTTTTGGTCACCATTAGTACCCTGGCCGGAAATATTCTCTTTGGTTTGGTGATCTTGCTCGTTGGCAATTGGATCTCCCTGTTGGCACACAAGCACCTATCCAAGGGAAACAATGCTTTTGTGGCCTCCGTTCTACGGGTCTGCATCTTGGCCCTCTTCTTGGCCATGGGCCTTAAGACCATGGGCATTGGAGATGACATCATAAACCTTGCCTTTGGCATTACCCTGGCCACGGTTGCCGTTACCATAGCCCTTAGTTTTGGCCTGGGAGGGCGGGAAGCCGCAGGGAAACAAATGGAACGCATCTTGGAAAAGTTTAACAAGAAAGCCCAGGAGTAGCTGGTTCGCTTGGGTGGTTTAAGTGTGTACGGGGGCCAATGGCCCCCGTACTTTTTTGGTGCCGTCTGTCCTTACACTTCCATACCGCCAGGGCCACCATTACCAAAACAGCGGGCGGCATCGTTTACCCGGCCAGACCGTGACCGTAACAAGGACCGGCCCAAAGCGCGCCCGTGCCCCTTGGGATGTGATAAATGATTCATAATACACAGTGACATCATCCGTTTAAATGAATCCAATTCCTATTTTTGCGCCATGCGAAGAAAGAAAACCAGACACGTTTTTCACAACATTGAGGTTTTGGATGCCGGGGCCAAGGGCAAGACCGTGGCCAAGGCCCCGGACGGTAGGGTCATTTTTTTGAACAATTGTGTGCCCGGTGATGTGGTGGATGTACAGACCACCAAGAAAAGAAAAGCCTATTTTGAAGGTACGGCCGTTACCTTCCATTCCCTTTCGGACAAGCGCACCATGCCCCGGTGCGAGCATTTTGGTGTCTGCGGCGGCTGTAAGTGGCAGCATATGGCCTATGGGCACCAACTTGCCTACAAGCAGCAAGAAGTGGAGAACAATCTTAGGCGCATAGGCCATTTGGACCTTCCCGAGACCGATGCCATCATCGGTTCCAAAAAGGAGTATTGGTACCGGAACAAGATGGAGTTTTCCTTTTCGGACCGTAGGTGGCTGAGCCTTGAGGAACTGCGCTCCGATCAGGTATTTGACGATCGCAACGCCCTTGGGCTTCATATGCCGGGGATGTGGGACAAGGTGCTGGACATAAAAACCTGCCACCTCCAAGAAGACCCCAGCAACGCCATACGCTTGGAAACCAAGGAATACGCCATAAAGAACGGGCTCACTTTTTTTAACCCTAGGCATCAGGCAGGGATGCTTAGAACGCTAATGATCCGCACGTCCAGCACGGGAGAGGTCATGGTACTGATACAGTTTTTTGAGGACGATACCCAAAAGAGAACCCTTTTGTTGCAACATCTGGCAGACACCTTTCCGGGAATAACCGCGCTGCTGTACGTCATCAACCAAAAACAAAATGATACGCTCTACGATCAAGACGTACATTGCTTTTCCGGTAGGGAACATATTTACGAAGAAATGGAGGGACTTCGTTTTAAGATCACCGCCAAGTCCTTTTACCAGACCAATTCGGACCAGGCGCACACCCTTTACAAAATTGCCCGTGACTTTGCCGCGCTCACCGGCCAGGAAGTGGTTTACGACCTGTACACCGGTACGGGAACCATTGCCCAATTTGTGGCCAAAAAAGCAAAAAAGGTCATTGGCATAGAGTCCGTCCCCGACGCCATAGCAGATGCCAAGGCCAACGCTGCCCACAACCATATTGAAAATGCCCACTTTTTTGTGGGCGATATGAAAGAGGTGCTCACCCCAACGTTTATAAGCGAACACGGAACTCCCGATGTGGTGATCACCGACCCACCCCGGGATGGCATGCACAAGGACGTTGTGGCACAACTTTTGGCAACGGCGCCAAAACGAGTGGTCTATGTTAGTTGCAACAGTGCCAGCCAGGCCCGCGACCTGGCCCTGATGAAAGCCCTGTATGACGTGGTGCGCGTACAGCCCGTGGACATGTTTCCCCAGACCCATCACGTGGAAAATGTTGTACTTTTAGAAAAGAAAGCATAAAATGGGAAAATACGGTTTTGGTTTTTTACTGCTCTTGGTCCTTGTGGCCGCGGCCGCCTGTGAAAAAGATGATATCTGCGTGGAAGGGGACACCCCCCTTTTGGTCGTGGAATTTTATGATGTGGAAGATACCAGTGCACTGAAGGCCGTGCCAAAGCTGCGCGTGGCCGGTGTGGGGAAAACCGTTACGGTAAACACGGTGGCAGACCGTACGGACCTGAACCGCATCAGCATACCGCTCAGGGTGAACCGGGACTCCACTTCCTTTGTGCTCATAAGCAACTCTGCCACCAATGACGCCGGAGAGGAAACGGGAACCTTGGATACGGTACATTTTTCTTATGTGCTCGTAGATACCATGATCTCCAGGGCCTGTGGCTTTATTGTCAACTATAAGGAGCTCGAGGCCGCCCTGGAAGGACCCAACGGGCAATGGATAGAACGCATTGAAGTGATACGGCCCTTGGTCAAAAACTCAGACTCCACCCATGTCAAGATTTTTCACTAGTTTTTGGGCGATACTCCTCGCCACTTCCCTTTTTTCCCAGGACAATACCATTGACCTGCAACCAAAGGACACCCTGGTTTACAAGCAGGCCTACGGTCTCAGGGCGGGTGTGGACCTAAGCCGTATCGTGACCGGTGTATTGGATGAAAATTACACCGGTCTTGAACTGGTGGCAGATTACCGCCTTACCCAAAACCTTTACCTGGCCGCAGAACTGGGCACCGAAGAGAAGACCATACAGGAAGACCTCTACAATTTCACCACAAACGGAAGTTACCTAAAGGTTGGCGTGGACAACAACACCTATGAAAACTGGTATGGGGAGCAGAACTCCATTTTTTATGGGGCCAGATTGGGATTTGCCAGCTTTGGCCAGACCTTGAACGAATATGACATCTTTAACACCAACCGGTATTGGAGCCCGGATGGGTTTGCCCCTTCCAATAATCCGCCCCGGGAGTTCTCGGGAAGGACGGCCAGCTGGCTGGAGGTCTTGTTTGGCACCAAGGTGGAGCTGTTTTCCAACATCTTTCTGGGGGCCAGTGTGCGCCTGGGCTTTCTGGTGACCAACCCGGACACCGAGACCTTTCCCAACCTATTCATACCTGGATTCAACAAGGTTACGGACGGAAGCCGTTTTGGGGTGGGCTACAACTACTCCATCTCCTACTTTTTGCCCTTGTACAAAAAGAGGAACAAAAATCCGGAAGAGGAAAAACAGCCCGAAGAAGGCCTATAGGGCCTTACCGTTCTTGGTAAAAGGCCATTTCATGAACAACCGCTGGCCCTCCTTGGTCTTCACGGCGCCAAACTTGGGCGCCAGTACACTGGCCAATACCGCGGCAATTACCGCGGCCACAAAGTTTTGGAGCGGAAAGAGAAATCCTATGAGAAAACGAAAGGCCACAAACAGAAGGGCGAAGCCTAAAAAATTGAACAGGAGTGCTTTTGTTTTTGGGGTCATGATGGTTTTTTTTGGTGTTTGGCCTTTTTACTGCCGGCATAGAGTTCATATTTCACCAATCGGCTTTCCAAATGGCTGTTGTACACCTTGATCTTTCTGGAGGGGCGCAGCCCCACAAATTTCAAGGCCGGTAAATTGGAGGTAATGAACCAAGCCTCCGTCCCCGGGTACCCCTGCTTCAGGGTATCTCCCAGATCGGCGTAGAAGTTTTCCATATCAATATCCAAACGTTCCCCGTACGGCGGATTGAACACCATGTGCAATGGGGCCTCGGTCTGTTTTTTGGTCATGAAAAAATTTTGTCTTTTCACCGCTATGTAATCGCTCAGATTGGCGTTCTCCACATTTTCCATGGCCTTGCGCACGGCAGAAGGTGCTTTGTCGTACCCCACAATGGTATGGTGAAATTCCCGGACTTTGTTCAAACTGGCCTGTACGATCTTGGCATAGAGGTCGGCATCAAAATCGGGCCACTTCTCAAAGGCAAAGCCCTTTCTATTGATGTTGGCCGGAATGTTGCAGGCGATCATCGCGGCCTCGGTCAAAAAGGTTCCGCTCCCACACATGGGATCCAAAAAATCCGTTTGTCCGTCCCAACCGCTCAAAAGGATGAGCCCACAGGCCAAAACCTCGTTAATGGGCGCAATATTGGTGGCCGTTCTGTAGCCCCTATGGTGCAGGGAGGCGCCAGAGCTGTCCAAGGACACATTGCACTGGTTTTGGTGTATGTGCACATTGATCCGCAGGTCCGGATGCTTCACATCCACATTGGGGCGCTTCCCTTCCAGGTCCCTGAACTTGTCCACAATGGCATCCTTGGTCTTTTGGGACACATAGAGCGAATGGGTAAACTGGTCCGAATGTACGGTGGCGTCAATGGCAAAGGTATCATGGACACCAAGGAAATCTGTCCATTCCATTTGGTACATTTTCCGGTACAGGTCGTCCTCGTTCCGCACGGGAAAGGAATGTATGGGCTTTATGATCTTAATGGCGGTGCGCAGGCAAAGATTGGCCTTGTACATGAACCCCAAATCGCCTTCAAAGGAGACGTTCCTGGTGCCCACGGCCACGTTGCCCGCCCCCAGATTCCTAAGCTCTTTGGCCAGTATTTCCTCGAACCCAAAAAGGGTCTTGGCCAACATTTTAAAATTTTTACCCATAAACGGTGTTTAGCTTAACGCAAAAATACGCTAATTTTGACGCTCTTGGTGGGCACCACCCTGTTACACCCGGAATACGGATACCGACACCCTAGCATGATCTACCTTTTGCCATTCCTGGCCGTACTGTTGAGTTTTGTCCTTGTTTATCTCACAAGACCAAAACGCAAGGAGCACTTTAAACTGCTATTGGCCTTTAGTGGTGCCTTTCTGCTGGCCCTTACCGTTTTTGAACTCTTGCCGCAGGTGTACACGGGAGAGGGCCCAAAACAACTGGGCGTATGGATCATGGTGGGCATTCTGTTCCAGATTTTTTTGGAGTTTTTTTCCAAGGGGGCAGAACACGGCCACGTGCACCACGCCACCGAGAGCACCATCTTTCCATGGATGTTGTTTTTGAGCCTTAGTGTGCACGCCGTATTGGAAGGCGTGCCCATTCACGGCAACGAAAGCATCCTGTACGGTATCCTGATCCATAAAGTGCCCATTGCCATTATCCTTTCCATCTTTTTACTGGCATCCAAGTTAAGCCGCGCCAAAGCTTTTTTGTTCATGCTGATGTTCAGTGTCATGACCCCGTTGGGCACGTATCTGTCCAACGAGATTCCCTGGCTTTACCAAAACTCCCAGATACTCAATGCCATGGTCATTGGCATTTTCCTGCACATTTCCACGGTGATCCTTTTTGAAAGTTCCGAGGGCCATAAGTTTAATTTGCACAAATTGGTGGTCATTGTGCTGGGCATTGTCATTGCTTATTTTATGTAAATGTTCAGTAAAGAGACATCGCGCCAGCTCAGAACCGAATTTTGGATATCCTTTGGCAAGTCCTTTCCCAAAAAATGGGTGCTGTACAAAACGGGAATGAAGCCGCTGTCCCTAAAATTCCACTTTAACGTAAAACAGGCTATGGTGAGCTTGGACGTGGAGGGCCACCTGGAACAAAGAATACAGATCTGGGAGAAACTATGCTCCCTAAAAAGCCTGTTGCTGCAACAGCTTCCGCAAGCGGTTTATGACGATTGCCATCTATTGGAGAACGGCAAGGAGATCTCCCGAATATATGTGACAAAGGCCGGGGTCTCCATTCACAATAAGGACAGCTGGCGGGAAACCATGGAATTTTTGAACACCCACATGACACTTTTGGAACATTTTTTTCTGGAGTACCAAGACCTTCTAAAAAGCGAATGACCCCGCACCGAGGATTTTACCGGGCCACAAAGCGCCCTTCTTTCCCTTATACCCCTTCTTGTTTGAAAAGCAGCCATAGAAATGGAATCATTTTTTTGGCCTGCGAAAAAGAAAAATCAGGCATAGCCGAGCTACGGCTTATTTTTATGTTGAAGTAGGGCGTAAAAAGAAACCATTTATCGGCTTATTTTCAATTGGGAAATGGCATTAACCCCCGTTACCGGCCTTGAGCTGTTCCTTCTCCAGATTTTCCTTGATTTTTTCATCCAGTTGCATGTTCCTGGCCGTGGAAAGGGCGCTGGCTATGAGCCCCGTGGGAATGGTAATGATACCAAGCCCCAAAAGCAGTATAAAAAAGGTAAAGATCCTGCCGCCCACGGTTATGGGGTACACATCCCCATAGCCCACGGTGGTGAGCGTTATGATGGCCCACCATAGACTATGGAAAATGGAAGCAAAACTTTCTGGCTGCGCCGCATGCTCAAAGTAGTAAATGCCCGCGGAGGAGAGAAACAAAAAGATACCGGTTATAATAAAAAAGAGCACCAGTTCCGGTTGTATTATTTTTAGGGCGATGGTAAAACGTCTCAAGGAATCGTTGTATTTTGAAATCTTGAGCGCACTGATGAGACGGAACACCCGCAACGCCCTGATGGCCCTAAGATCGAACTGTCTGGCAAAGAGAAAGGGCAAAATGGCGATAAGATCAATGATGCCGTAAAAACTGAAAATGTACTTCAACTTGTTTTTGGCGATGTAAATTCGGCCAAAATATTCTATGGTGAACACTACGTAGCACACAATATCCACAATGTTCAGAATACGCATCCACTTCTCCGAAAGGCTGGGCAACGTGCCAATGGAATAGACCAATATGGAGAAAATGATCAACGCCTGTATGCCCAGATCAAATATCCTGCCGGCCCTTGTGTCCGTTTCCTCGATGACCCTTCTGATCTTTTCCTTGGAACTTAGGTGCAGCTCCTGGGCCAGGGCAGATGTCTTACGGACCACACTCTTGGGCCTTGCCCCCTTTTTTGTCTTTCTGCTTTTATCTTCTCCCATATCTCAGTTTAATGAACTACCTCGGAACCATCCCGTGAGGCATTAATAAGGGCTTGCTGATTTTCTATCAACGGGAAGGTAAGATATTAACAATCAGCATTTTATTTTTGAACAATCGACGAATTCCGTTGTACAAGTGCACGGGTTTCCGTAACTTAGGGTAACATACCCGTGCAGTTATGATCAAATATACGCCATCGA
>NZ_JBLFEO010000030.1:0-48031 GCF_047345505.1 Maribacter aquimarinus
ACCCTGGCGTCATAAAGGGGCTCTTAAGCAAGGTTTTTGCACCGATCGGAAATGGTGGCCGAAATGCGCCCCGAATCGTAGCGGCCTAAAGTTTATAATCCTTGCGAAAATCAGCAAGCCCTATCTAGTTCCGCCCAAGGGAAAGGGTGCGGACTACAGGGGCTATCCCGCCATTCCGGACAGGGAAGCGGTGGCCCAGGTGTACAAAAAGGCCTACGCCAACAATTGGCAGGTGCTTACCCACGCCAATGGCGATGCCGCCGTGGATCAAATGATATATGGTCTGCGGCAGGCCGTGGCGCAGCACGGGCCCAAAGACCTCCGAAACGTACTCATACACGGACAGTATGTGCGCCCCGATCAGTTGGATTCCCTGAAACAGCTCCATGTGGTGGCCTCCCTTTTTCCCATGCACACCTTTTATTGGGGAGATTGGCACACCCAGCTCATTGGGGAGGAACTGGCCCAGCAAATAAGTCCTACCAGAACCGCTTTGGACAAGGGCCTAAAGCTTACCATCCATACGGATGCCCCAGTGGCCCTCCCAAACCTGATGCGCCTGGTCTGGACCGCTGTGAGCCGAACCAGTCGCACCGGGAAGGTCATCGGTGCCCGTGAGCGACTTACGCCTTACGAAGCCATGAAGTGCATTACCGAATGGGCCGCCCACCAGCACGGCGAGGAAGCGGAAAAAGGAACACTGGCCAAAGGGAAATGGGCAGATTTGGTGGTGCTTTCAGAAAACCCCCTGAAAGTGGAAACGGATGCCATAAAGGACATTTGGGTGCAACAGACCATTAAGGAAGGGGAGGTGGTGTACCAGAGAACAGGTTCTGCCCCTTAAGGGCGAACATTCGCGGCGTAACGGGCCGGCGGACGGTTCCCAGAAGAGAGGGCTCTGGCACTGCATGCGGAAGTCGTCATCGGGGTGGCCCCACGGGAGAATCATCGCACTCCAGATCGCCCACCACATATTGCAGGCCGTCCAAAAAGAACTGCAGCACCCCGGGCTGTTCCATGCTCTGGGCATTGTGGGACGGACCGCTGTAAAAGACACGCCCCTTACCGTATCTCTTGATCCAAGAGACATAGACGCGTTCTTCATCGGTTTCTTTTTTTAAGCCCTCCAGGGCGGCCACTTCCATATAGAGCAATGGCCTAAAGTTATAGTTGTAGTAAGCGTTCTTAAAAAAATAAGGTTCATCGAAATGGGTGAGCCCCTTTCCCTTGAAGGCCCTGACCAAGGGGTGGGCCTTGTCCACCTCCTTTAGGGTCAGGGTTTGTTGTTTTGGATGGTAATCAAAACTGCCCCCGGTCATGGCACTGAAGGCCGCGGAATTGTTCTGTACGGTAATGCCCCCGTGCAAGATCATAAGGCCGCCCCCATATTTCACGTAGCGCATGATGTTGTCCTGATAATCTGCCGCCCTTTTTTTTATCGCGCTTTCCTGGAGCGAGCTGTTCTGCCGCAATAGGTCCGCAAAAAGGTCGCGATCGGGGCCACTGGGATTGCAGTTATTGAAGACCACGGCATGGTACTTCCTGAGATTTTTTTTGTCAAAGGCCTCAAGGTCATATTTTATGTGCACTTCAAAAGCTCCTGTTTTACGTCCAAGTATTTTTAGCATTTCGGCATTGTGGGGAATGGTCCAGTGGTCAAAACCGGTGGCTTTGGAAAAGACCAGTATTTTTTTCGGTTTTACGTTTTTAATGGTCGTCTCTGCGGGGGCCAGACGTTCTATTTTGGCCAACCATTCCGGAGTTATCTTTATGGGGTCGTTGCTTTGGCCCCAACTGGGTTGCATTGCCAAAAAAAGAAAAAAGGGAAAAAGGAGTCTCATCTGTTTTTAAAATTGGGTTCTGGTGGGGTCTATATGTCGGTTTTACCCCTATGGAAATGTAAATCTTTCGTAAATTAAGGCATATTTTTAAATGGGAGCTTTTTTATATGTCCAATTTAGGGTGCCGCATTTGTTTTTTGATCCTTATTTCAGTGTGCCTTGGCGCCTGCCGATCGGAGGGCCATACCGTCTTCACCCTAGCGCTGGATGCTGGGGAAAATCTTCCTGTGGCGGTTCCGATAACCCTGCCACTTCCCCAAAACCATTCCGAGTCCCAACAGCTTTATAACAAGGGGAGGGCTGTTCCTTTTCAGGTGGATACCATCTCAAAAACCATTCAATTTGTACACGCTACAGGAAATACGCCAGATTATGTTTTTAAGGAATCGCTGGCTGCATTGCCAGTAACGACAGGCACCCAAATGTTCAAGGACGATGAACAGCTCATTTTAAGCCAAAATGGAACCCCGATGGTGCATTACCGCCACGCCACGGCCTATCCGCCAAAGGGAGTGGATTCCATCTATGGTAAATCGGGCTTTGTGCACCCCATTATTACGCCCAAGGGAGATACCTTGTCCCAAATTCAACCCCCGGACCATTACCATCATTACGGTCTATGGGGGCCTTGGACAAGAACCCGTATCGACACCACCCTGGTCGATTTCTGGAACCTGGGCCAAGGCATGGGAACGGTGCTGTTCAAGGAATTCAAATCTAGCTCCTCGGGGCCGGTGTCCTCTTACTTTACCGCGCAACAAGAGCACATCGACCTAAAATCGAACAACACGCCCCAGGTGGCATTGGTCGAGGAGCTCACCGTTCGTCTCTGGGATGTGGGCCGTCCGGACCGCTATCTTTTGGATTATACCAGTAGTTTTCGTTCTCCCCTGGAAAAGGGCCTTTTGTTGGAGGCCTATCGTTATGGGGGCGGACTCGGGATGCGCTTTACCCAGCGCTGGAAGGCCGATAACGTCTCGGTGCTCACTTCCGAGGGGCACGATCGCTCCCAGGCCGATGGCAGCAAGGCAAGATGGTGTCTTGTAACCGGTGAGGCCTCCAGCGGAACCGGAACCAATGGTATGCTGTTCTTGAGCCACCCAGAAAACAGGGCCCATCCGGAACCGATGCGCGTGTGGCCGCTCAATGCGAACAAGGGCCGGGGCGACCTGTTTTTCCAGTTCTGTCCCATTCGACATAAAGAATGGAAGATTGATGGGGGCATGCCGTATGAACTCAAATACCGAATGGTGGTCTTTGATGGCGAGCTGATCCCAGAGGAGGCCGAGGCGTACTGGCAGCACTTTGCCCACCCGCCCCGGGTCACGGCCCAGAAAGATCACAACCAAAACCAACGATAGATGCAGAGAAGAAAATTTATTCATCGTACCACAATGGCGTCCGCCGCGTTCCTGGGCTTTCCCACAATCGTGCCGGCCCATGTCCTGGGCAAGGAATCGCCCAGCAATACCATCAATATAGGTCAGATCGGATGTGGCCGCATTGCCCGAAGCCACGATATCCATGATACCATCCGCTTTAAGGGCACCCGGTTTTTGGCCGTTTGCGATGTGGATGCCAAAAGGGCCCAGGACGCAAAAGTATGGGTAGATGATTTTTATCGCGAACGCGATGACAAACCCAAGTATGGGGACACCAAAAGCTACGATGATTACCGGGAAATGCTGTTGAACAAGGACCTGGATGCCGTGATCATCAGTACCCCGGACCATTGGCATGCCCAACCGGCAATGGAAGCCGCCATGGCCGGAAAGGACATCTACCTACAAAAACCCACCTCCTTAACGGTGCGGGAAGGCCAGCAGCTCCAAAAAGCGGTTCAGGAGCATAACGTGGTATTGCAGGTAGGTACACAACAGCGGGCCATGCCCCAGTTTCGTGTGGCTGCCGAGCTGGTCAGGAACGGGAGGATCGGAAAATTACATACCGTAAAGATAGGCCTCCCCGGAGACCCCGCCGGACCTGAGGCCCCTGAAATGCCCGTGCCGCCCAACCTCAATTTTGATGCTTGGCTGGGCGCCGCACCAAAGGTGCCCTATACCGAGATGGGCGTGCACCCCCAGAACGATTACAGTCGCCCCGGCTGGTTGCGAATAAGAAGTTATGGTGCAGGGATGATCACGGGTTGGGGGCAGCACCACTATGACTCCGCGGCTTGGGGCATGGACACGGAGCTCACTGGCCCCCACAGCGTGGAGGCCTTGGCGGAATTCCCCAAATCCGGACTGTGGAACGTGCACGGCGATTTTCTGGTAAAACACCAATATAACAACGGCATCACCGTCTATACCAGTGGCGGCTATGCCAATGGCATCAAGTACATAGGGGACCAGGGGTGGATCTTTGTTTCCCGTGGGGCCTACACCGCATCGGCCTCCGATCCGGTGGACCAAGAAAAGAGCGCCAAGGCCCTGAACGCCTCCGATCCCAAAATATTGGAATCCACCCTTGGGCCCAATGAGCTCCATTTGGAGAGGATAGACGACCAGCACGGCAATTGGTTGGAGTGCATAAGGACACGTAAAACACCCATATCGCCCATAGAAAAAGGTCACAAGGCCTGTGTTACCTGCCTCATCAGTGATATTGCCATGCAGTTTAGTGGGAAGTTGGAATGGAACAATGATACGGAACAGTTTGTAAACCACCCCGAAGCCAATGCAATGTTGCGCAGGGAGCAGCGCAAACCCTATGGTACAGATCAACTCTAAATGGCCGTGACGGCATAAATCTTTTCTTTATGATGCAAATGGGCTTTGACCGATCTTGTGCTATTTTTGGTTTGATGTTGTTGTTTTCTTGTGGCGATGGCAAAAAAAATCCAGTCCCTTTGATGGAAAAGAACCCTGCCAAAGTTCAATTGATGGTCCTGGATCCCGGGCATTTTCATGCGGCCCTGGTGCACAAGACCATGTATCCCGAGGTCGATTCCACCATATATCTATATGCGCCAAAGGGCAGGGAGGCCCAGGATTTTTTGGATAGGGTGAAGGGCTACAACACCCGCCCGGATGCTCCAACACAATGGAAGGTGGTGCCACATTATTCCAACAGCTTTCTGGACGTAATGCTGGCCCAGGGACCTGGAAATGTCATGATTGTGGCGGGCAAGAACTCCAAAAAAATAGATTACATCCTGGAAGCCGTAAAAGCCGGTTTTAATGTGTATGCGGACAAGCCTTTGGTAATCAATGACAAAGGTTTTGATAAACTCAAAGAAGCCTTCCGCGTTGCAGGGGATAAAGGAGTCCTGATCTATGATATCATGACGGAGCGGTTTGAAGCGACCAGCAGGATGCAGCAACTGTTGGGCACCCTGCCCAGTGTATTTGGTCATATGGAGAAAGGCAGTGTGGAAGAACCGGCCATTAGTAAGGAAAGCGTTCATCACTTTTACAAGTTCGTTTCCGGGAAGCCCTTGGTGAGGCCCCCTTGGTTCTTTGATGTGGACGAAGAGGGCGATGGCCTGGTGGACGTGACCACGCACTTGGTGGACCTTATACAATGGGGCGCCTTTCCCGGAGAGGTCGTGGATACGGCCCAGGTGGTCATGCTCGGCGCCAAGCGATGGCCCACGGTACTTTCCCAAAAGGAGTTCTCTGAGGTAACCGGCCTTGACGCCTTTCCCAACCAACTCCAAAAAGATGTGGTGAACGATCGGCTACATGTCTTTTGTAACGGGGAAATGAACTACACCATTAACGGCAAACACGCCAAGGTTTCCGTTCGGTGGGCTTTTAGGGCACCGGAGGGAACAGGTGATACCCACTACAGCATCATGCGCGGCAGCAAGAGCCATTTGATCATTGAACAAGGTGCCAATGAAGACTACAAACCCGTATTGTATGTGGAATCCCAAGGAAGCCCCAATTTTGAAAAGGAGCTGCAACGGGCCATGGGCAATGAGGTAAGCACCCTTTTTCCAGGAACCACGGTCACCAAAATGGTAGAGGGACGCTGGCGCGTAAATATTCCGGACGACTTTAGGGTGGGCCACGAGGCCCATTTTGCCCAGGTAACGGAGAACTTCTTGGATTATATGGAGGCTGGGCGGCTGCCAGATGGCGAGGTGGCCAATATGATCGCAAAGTACCATACCATTATGGCCGCCTATAAAATGGCCCAAAATAGATCCAAAAAATGAACCAACAGTTTTGCATCAGGGACAATCTTTATGCGCTTACGGGGGCAACAGGGGTGCTCGGCGCTTCCCTGGCCAGTTACCTGGTGCGGCAGGGGGCCCAAGTGATTCTTTTGGGTAGAAGCCTGGAGAAACTGCAAGCCAACCAAAACGATTTAAACGGTATTGCCGGCAACGCCTGCCACATTTTCCAGGTCGATGTGATGGATGAAGCTGCATTGCATCTTGTTAAAGAGGCCCTGGCAGAGCAATTTGGGACCTTGGACGGCTTGGTGAACATGGCCGGTGGCAATCTGCCAGGGGCCACCTTAAAACCCGGACAACAGCTGCACGAGTTGTCTCTTGAGGCCACCCGTCATGCCGTGGATCTTAATTTGTTCGGCTCGGTGAATCCCACCTTGGTGCTCAGTGAGCTTATGGTGGCCCGTGGCAAGGCGGCCATTGTCAATGTTTCCTCCATGGCGGCCAAACAGGGTATTTCCAGGGTCTTGGGCTATTCCATGGCCAAGGCGGGCATAGATATCTTCACCAAATGGCTGGCCCAGGAAATGGCCTCCCGGCACGGGGACGCCATTAGGGTCAATGCCATTGCCCCTGGATTTTTTATGGGCAACCAGAACCGGCGCCTGCTTACCAATGAAGATGGGTCGCTTACCGATCGGGCCAGAAAGATCATTGCCCATACGCCCATGGGGCGCTTTGGCGAAACTTCGGAGCTCAATGGAACCATACACTACCTCTTGAGCGACGCCTCACGTTTTGTTACGGGCACCATTTTGGACGTGGATGGGGGCTTTAGCTCCTTTTCAGGGGTGTAGGGGTGGGCCTGATGCACTGCCCAAAAAGGGACAATGACCGTACAGGTCCATGAAATGGCCCTTGTTCCATAGTGCCCAGGGCCATTTTATGGAAGGCCCATCATGGGAACAGGACTTCCCTTAAGATGTTCTTTCCGCTCATTGCGGTTGCCGTGAGTACCCCGCTGAAAAGGGCGCCCCCAATGCCCGCGGTGGCAATGTCCTGTCCCGTGAGGTAAAAGTTCTTAATGGGGGTACGGGGCTTCAAGAAAGACTGCCGGAAGCGCTTCGGGTCGTGGTCAAGGCCATAGATCTCCCCCCGGCCATAGTTTACAAAGTGCCGGGTGGTCAAGGGGGTGGAGAGTTCGTAATAATCCACTTTGTCCCTTAGGTGTGGCAGTTGTTGGTAGAGTACTTCCAACAAGCGTTGGGCAAACCGCTCCTTTTTTGCTTCGTATGCGGCTCCCCGTTTCTTCCAGGGCTTGTCTTGCCAGGCCCCAAAGGTTTCAAAGGGGACCAGGGTAATGATGTCTATGGTGCTCTTGCCTGGATAACGCCGGGGCCAGTCCGGATCCTTTGCAGAGGGAAAGGAAAGATAAACCACGGGAAAGGGTGCTTCCTGGTCTTGGAGGTAGCGTGCCACGCAGCTGTCATGGTCCCCGTCTTCGGGATAGATCCAGTAATTGGTCTTGGGCAGTTCCAGCGCCTCCGGGCTTCCCTTGAGCCCTACATAAAGGCAAAGGTGCGCCGCAGAGGGCTTGATCTTTTTCAGCTGTTGGTGCAAACCATGCTTTTTTACGGTTTCTTCCGGAAGGAGCTGGGTGTAGGTGGTCACGATGCCCGCATTGCTCGCCACTTGTTTGGCTTTTAAGGTCCTTCCATCTGCCATCTGTACGCCCACGGCCCTGTTGTTCTCCACCAATACTTTATCCACTTGGGCACTTACCAAAATGGTGCCTCCTGCCGCGGAAATGATGGGGGCAATGGTCTCCACCACCTTGGAGGAACCGCCCACGGGAAAATTGCCTCCATCAAAATAATGTCTTGCCAAGGAGGCGTGCATGTAGAAACTGCTCTTTTTTGGGGGAAGGCCATAATCTCCATACTGCCCGGTGAGTACTTTTATGAGGCGTTCATTGTCCGTAAGGGAACGGAGCACGGCATAGGTGGTCCGATCTGAATATCGGTATAGCGGCCTACGCATAAAACCGCCCATCAGGGCCTCCAAATAGGGGGGCATCGCCTTGCTCATATAGTAGTTCTTGCTGGTCTTCACGGCCTTGAACACCAAATCCACATAGGCATGCACCGCTTTTTCCTCTTCGGGGAAGTAGGTGATGAGCTGTTGCTTGAACTGGGCCACGCCCTTTACAAAATCGTAGGCCTGATCCCCTATCACAATACGGTCATATACCCTGCCCATATCTGCCCATTGCAAGTTGCCGTCCGTGATGTGCCCAAAGATCTTTCGCAGCAGGCTGTTTTTACGTTGCATCTCGCCAATGTAGTGTATGCCCACGTCCCATTCATATCCCTTGCGCTTAAAGATATGGGTAAAACCGCCAGGGGTGTAGTGGCGTTCCAGTACCAGCACCTTTTTGCCTTGTTTGGCCAACAGGGCCGCCGTGGTGAGCCCACCCATTCCGGAACCGATGACGATCGCATCGTACCCCTCCAAAAGCTGGGGCCGCTGTTTATAGGATTGTATGGTGGTCAAAGTGGTTTTGGCGCTGTTCTTCATAGTGGTGGTGTAAGCCAGATCAATCATTGAAAATTCCATTACGGCCGCACATCCCCGCAAAACCGATGGATGCGCCCACGTTTGCCCAATAATTATGGCGATGTTTTCGCCAAAGTCTAGGATTTTTTTGGAGGTTGCACCCTTGTTACAAAAGTAAACTACAACTCCGGGCCTAAAGGGCACACAGATCCATATGTGGAAGGATGCTCAACCCAAGGCCCTGGCCCAACATTCTTTTGGTTCTGTTTCCCGTGAAACTTCCGTATCCCGCGCGGGATGCCCCTATGGTGGGTATCATTGGGTTCCGTAATTGGTATCGTCCACCATTCGCTCTCCCAAGATTTTGAATTGTTTGGAATTGGATAGTGGGTCAATGGGTATTTCAACATGGGTACTGCGCTTGCCGGTGGCCCCGGTAATTTCCTGTATGGCACGGGCCAAGAGCGGCTCGTTGGCTTCGCCCAGAATGCCCAAATTGGCCAAATCTTCCTTTAATGGAATATCTGGGGTCAATCCATCGGTATAATCAAAAAAGCCATCCGCGTTTTCGTTTCTGCCCAGCAGGGGTTGTATGGCCCATTGGTTTTCCGGGTTGATCTGGTTTACGCGAGATGGGGTGTAGAGATAGGAGTTGGTCCTGTCATCTACCAGGGTGGTGGAGAATTCATTCTTTCCACGGGTTACATCCCCTATGTGCACCACATCAATATATGGCTCCAGGCAGTTGATCAACAGTTCGCTCGCCGACGCCGATGCGGCGCTGGTAAGCACATAAACTTGGTCCAGCCCCAACGATTCAATGGTGCGGCCGCCCAAACGATCGGTGAAATAGACTTCCAACTGGCTGTCTTCCAGTTCGTCCTGTACCTTGGCGTTGTACCGTTTTCTCAGGAACAGGTTCTCGGGATTGGTGTCATAAATCATACTGCCCAATAGTCTGGTGGTGTTCACCGAGCCTCCCGGGTTGTACCTCAGGTCCAGCACCAAGTCCGTAATGCCGCTGGCCTTTAGGTTTTGCACGGCATTGTACAGGTCATTGTCGTACTCATTGGTAAACTGGTTGTACATTAAGTAGCCAATGCTGGCCCCACCGATCTCAAAGGATTTGGAAAGGAACACCGGGTTTTCGGAAAGCGCCTCTTCTTTGGTCAGGGTCACCTCAAAATCATTGGGCACCACCACGTTGTTCACAAGGGTGGCCATGTTCAGGGTGTAGGTGGCCTCTTCCCCAAAGAGAAGTTCCCTAAAATTGCTACGGGTCAGGGGCGTTCCGTTCACCCCCGAAAAGATGTCGCCCCGATTTATGTCCTTGCCCGCGGCATCGGAGTTGGGCACAATGTAGCGCACATATCCAAAGACCGATTCACTGTTGGCCACGCCCACCAGACCAAACTCCAGGCCGTTGCTCCGCGAGATGCCCGCAAGGGCATTGGTAAGTTCCCGGTAGTCTGGGTTGTAGTAGCTAAAACGGTCTTCGGTAAAAAGCAGTTTGTTGTCAAAAAACTGGCCCGGATCTTCCTCAGACTGCAGAAAGGCCGTGTAGGCGTCCCGGCCCTCGGGCGTGTTCACAAAACGGTCATCTGCGAGGTCCGGTACCTCTTCTTGCCAGAAGTACCAAAAGTTCATGGCCTTCCACATAAAATCCTGTACCGGCACATCGGCATCCGCATTGGGGGATACCGTTCCGGGAATGACCAATTCCTTGTCCTTTGAGCAGGATAGGAAGAACAGGGACATCAAGAGCAAGGTGCCCCAGGTGGTGGGTTGTTGCATTATTCCGTGGGCTTTAGTGGCATACCCCCTTGTTTGTTGGGCAGGTCCACTATTAAAATGGAATTCCGATCATTTACCAGTTTTGAGCTGGAGAGGAGATCGGCCGGCATGGCCACATTAAAACTCCTTTTTGCGGAGCTTCCCGTGATTTCCTGTATGGCCCTGGCCAGCAAGGGTTCACTGGCATCGCCCAGGGTACCCAGATTGGTAATGTCTTCCTCCAACGGAATGTCCGGAACCAAACCATCCGCATAGTCAGAAAAGCCCGCACTGTTCTCCACACGGCTAATAATGGGCTGTATGGCCCACTGGTTGTTGGGGTTTATTTTGTCTTCGCGGTCCCTGTCATATACGTTCCCATTCTCAAAGTCGTCCACGAAAGTCACTGAACCTTGGTTTTTGCCCACCGTGGTGCCCCCAATGTGCACCACGTTGATGTAGGGCTCGAGACCCACCATGACCAACTCACTGGCAGAGGCGGAGGAGTCTGTGGCCAAAATGTACACCTTGGCCAGGTTAAGGGTGTTCAATGGACTATCGGTATTGTTTTCCACCGTACCGGTGGTGGCCACAAAATAATTGTCCAGATCGTCCGCGCCAAAGGCAGCCTGCAATTTGCTGTTGTAGCGTGTCCGGTACATCAGTTCTTCCGTATTGGTGCCGTAGATAAGACTGGCCAAGATCTGGGCCGTAGTGCCACGTCCGCCCAGGTTGTACCTAAGGTCCAGCACCAAATCTGTGACCCCTTCACCTTTAAACTCACCAAAGACCTCGTTCAATTGCTCGCCGGATCCGGCTTGAAACTGGTTGTACATTAAATAGCCTATTTTCTTGTCGCCAATGGAAAGCACCCGGTTCACCAGAATGGGATCCTCCAAAAGGTTTTCTTGTTTGGTGAGGGCCACTTCCTTACCATTGGGGCTTATGGTATTGTTGGCAATATCTGCCATGTTCAGCGTGTAACTGTCGTTATCACCAAAGAGGAGGTCTATGTAATTGTTCACCGTCAGGTCCGTGCCGTTGACCCCGATAAAATAATCGCCCCTTCTGATATCCTTGGTACTGGCATCGGAATTCTTCACCACATACTGCACAAAGCCAAAAATGTTGTCCGTATTGCCAATGCGGCTCAGACCAAATTCAAGCCCGTTGCTCTTGGACACTCCGGAAAGTTGTTGGGTCAGTTCCCGGTAGTCGGCGTTCCAGAAGGTGAAGCGGTCTTCCACGTAGAGCAATTGGTTTTGAATAAAATTTTCTGGGTCCGGGTGGCCGCTCAAATAGCTTTCATAATCGGATTGTGTGGCAAATTGGGTGTCGCTCAGCACGGGAACATCTGCCTGCCAGAAGTAATAATTGTTCATGGTCTGCCACATAAAGTTCTGCACCGTGATATCCACTTCTTCTTGGGGCTCCTCCTGATTCTCCTCTTCCTGGGTCTCTTCCACCACCGGTTCATCATCTTCCTTGTTGCAAGAGGTAAAGCAGGCGCCCAAAAGGAGCAGCGATAAAAAGATCTTTTTCATAACTTCAATTTTATTTTAGTGCCTCAATAATCGTTCCAACTGTGCCAGTGGATAGGTTCCACGGTTTTATGTACGTGCAGGGAGCTTATCTTGGACGTTAAAAATAGCTACATATCCCATAAAAACAAATTCTGTGTAACAAAAGTCGATGAACGTCGTCTCCCTATTGTAAGCCCTTAACGTAACTTGCGAGCAACCGACCGTAATGAGACAAGTGGAATTTTTGAATGAGGTGATGCCTTTTAGGGACAAATTGTACCGCCTGGCCAAGCGTTTGTTGGTGAGCGCCGAGGAGGCCGAGGATGCCACCCAAGAGGTTTTGCTAAAGCTGTGGGCAAAGAAGGACAGTATGGGGCAGTACCGCAGTGCAGAGGCGGTGGCCATGACTATGACCAAGAACTTTTGCCTGGACAGGTTAAAGAGCAAACAGGCCACAAACCTAACCTTGCTGCACACCAATTTTACGGGCCACGGGCCTTCCTTGCAGCGCGAGGTGGAAACCAAGGACAGCGTGCACTGGGTGCAGAAGATCATGCAGGAATTGCCCGAGACCCAGCGCATGGTGCTGCAAATGCGCGATGTGGAACAGTACGAGTACGAGGAAATTGCACAAATATTGGAAATGAAGCCCACAGCGGTGCGCGTGGCCCTGAGCAGGGCCAGGAAAACCGTCAGGGACCAATTGATGAAAAAGCACAACTATGGAACTGGATAGGATAGAAAAATTATTGGAAAAATACTTTGAGGCAGAGACGTCCCTGGCCGAAGAGGAACGCCTGCGGGAATTTTTTACGGCCCAGGACGTGCCGGAACATCTGCAACAGCATACCGCCCTGTTTGCGCATCTGGCGCAGAGCAAGGAAGAACGTTCGGTGCGGCCCCAGGCCCTGCCCAAGAATAAGGGCCACTACGGATGGGCCGCTGCCGTGGCCGCCGTGGTGCTGGCCACCGGACTCTACTTTAACGGTGCGCAAGAAAGGGAAGCGCACTTGGAGGCCACCTACACGGCCGCCGAAATTGCATCGGCAAAGGAGGCTTTTGCCCTGCTCGCCATCAATTTTAACAAGGGAACGGAGCAACTGCACCACTTAAGGGAATTTGAGGAAAGCACCCAAAAATTTCTGCCCAAGGACCAATGATGGAAGCGAATGCCCCAAGGCAGTACCCAAACGCGAACAAAAAACGAATGTAAGCCTGCCCAAAACGGGTTGGGAAACCAAGTAAAATCGATGAAAACCCTAAACAAGAATGTTATGAAAAAGTTACCCCTATTGTTGCTCCTGGTCTTGGCGCCCTTGATGGCCCAGGCACAGGATATTTTTGACAAGTATGAAAATGATGATAAGGTCACCTTTGTGGCCATGCAGCCCAAAATGTTCCAGATGTTGGCCAAAATGAGCGTGGACACCGAAGATGCGGAAGCGCGTGAGTTTTTTGAACTGGTGAACTCCATACAGAGCTTTAAGGTCATCACCACCGAAGACGCGGCCATTACCAAAGACGTGGATGCCTGGGTGGGCACCCGACTAAAGGACGATGCCTTTGAGGAGCTCATGCGCATCCGGGACGGGGGCAGCAACGTAAAGTTTTACGTAAAAGAGGGCAAGGATGCCGATCACGTCAGGGAGCTGCTCATGTTTGTCACGGGGCTAAAGGAAGCCAATGTGGACATCAACGGAAAAAAAATGGAGACCGTATTGCTGTCCCTGACCGGGGACATCAACCTAAGATCCGTTTCCAAACTTACCGATAAAATGGACCTGCCCGGCGGTGACCAATTGGGAAAGGCGTCCCAAAAAAAGAAAGAGTAAAAACGGTTCCGGAGGTGCCATCTTGCTGCGTAAGCATCAGCCATGCGGCGTCGATCGAGACCCTCATCCATCCATCCATCCATCCATCCATCCATCCATCAATCATTAATCATCCATCAATCAGCCCCTGTGGGGGCACAAAAACGAACATCATGAGAAAAACAGTTTACATTTTATCCATCGCACTAATGCCCTTTTGGGCCATATCGCAGTCGGTTTTCAATAAATATGAGCATCACAAAGATGTGGGTGCCATCACCATTAACAAGGGACTCATTGACCTGGCCGCCAGTATGGGCGAGCTGAGCAAAGATCCCGAAGCCAAGGAACTGTCCCAATTGGTGTCCGGGCTTGAGGAAATAAGCATTTATATGACCCAAGATGTGGACGCAACGCGCGATATGGCCAAAACCGTGGCCACCTACCTAAAAACGAACAAGCTGGAGGAGTTGATGCGGGTCAGGGACCAAGATGTCCACGTAAAATTCTATGTGCGCGAGGGCAAAAAAAAGGACCACGTGAACGAATTGTTGATGTTTGTCTCCGGATTGGACAAAGCCGTGGATGCCGGCCCAATGGGCAAAATGGAGACCGTTCTGGTAAGCCTGACCGGGGAGATGGACCTGAACAACATTGGCAAGTTGGCGCAGGCCATGGACCTCCCAAAAGAGCTGCAGCAGGCCGGGAGTTCGCAATAGCACGGACAGTTCATGGGCACCGCCAAAGGGTTTGATGCTCCGAGGCCTGCCTCGAATTTAAAATTCAGTTTCCTATGAATGCCTCGCGGCTTGCTTCGAGGTAGTTTAGGTAACATCCAATACACCATTATCATTTAAACAAGACCCATGAAAACCTTGAACTTCCTTTGTATGACCCTGGCCGCCGCATGGATGTGGTCCTGTTCCTCCGGGCCCAGCCTGCAACAATATTATGTGGACAAGGCCGAGGATGGCCATTTTGTTTCCTTGGACATCCCCACCAGCATGTTGAACCTTGACGAGGTTGCCCTGTCCGAAACCGAACGGGAGGTACTGGCCTCCCTAAAAAAGATGAACGTGCTGGCCTTTAGGGCCAACGACGCCAATAGGGAGGCCTTTGCCCTGGAAAAGGAGAAGGTGGCCGCCATTTTAAAAGGGAAAAAGTACGGGGAGCTCATGAAGATGAACACGCCCTACGGAAAGGCCACCCTACGGATGGTGGGTGAGGGGGATGCCATTGATGAGCTTGTGGTGTACGGGGCCCATGACGAAAAGGGTTTTGTGCTGGTGCGCCTGCTGGGCAATGATATGAATCCGGCCCATCTGGTCCAATTTATACAATTGCTCAGTAAATCCGATGTGAACCTGGACCAGTTTGAAGATTTCAAGGAGGTGTTCCAGGATTGAGCGCCTTATGCCGTAAGGCCATTCCATTGGTGTTTTGGCCAACCCACATCCATCCGCGACCCTGAATGGCCCCAATTCCACTTCTGGCAAACGCCATCCCCTGTGTTGGGCACATCTTTTCCCTGGCTTTTTTCCGATGCCTTGAAAAAAAGGCCAAATAGGGACGGATCCATACCAAAATTGGGCCGTTTCCCCATTTTTTTACACAAAAAAGTGCATTGGTGGACAATTAATGTGACTTTATCGATATTTTTGGTTCTTAAGAAATAATTAACCTTCACTTAAAAACACGAGAAGTTATATGGAAAACGCAGAAGTTTGGATCAACAAAGGCATTGATTTTGTTACCGATTATGGGCCCAAGGTGATCGGGGCCATCCTCATTTACATGATTGGGTCATGGATCATTAAAAAAATCGTGGGCGTACTGCGAAAGACCCTGTCACGCGGAAGTTACGATGAGTCGCTTCAGAAATTCTTATTGAACCTGGTTTCTTGGGCACTGCGCATCTTCTTGATCATCACGGTCATTTCCCAACTAGGGGTGGAGACCACCAGTTTGGCCGCTGTCATTGCCGCTGCCGGTTTGGCGGTGGGTCTGGCCCTGCAAGGCTCGCTCTCCAATTTTGCGGGAGGTGTACTGATCATGATCTTTAAGCCCTATCGCATTGGCGACCTCGTCGAGGCCCAAGATGTACTTGGCGTGGTAAAGGAGATAGAGATCTTTACCACCAAATTGGTGTCGCCTGAGAACAAACTGGTCATTGTGCCCAACGGCGCCATGGCCAACGGAAACATTGTAAACTACACCGCAGAGGGAAAGATACGTGTGGATACCGTTATCGGGGTGGCTTACGAAGAGGACATAAAAAAGACCAAGGATGTGCTTATGGAAGTCCTTACCTCCAATGAGCTGGTGTTAAAAGATCCCGCCCCTTCCGTAAACGTTATGGAACTGGCAGACAGTTCCGTTAACTTTGCCGTGAGGCCCTACTGTAAGCCGGAGCACTACTGGGACGTGTACTTTGCCACCTATGAAGGCTGCAAATTGGCACTGGACAAGGCCGGCATTGAAATACCTTATCCGCACGAAGTGCAGGTGGAGAAGTAACCTTGAACATTGTCCCAAAAAAAAGAAAGACCGCCATTGTTGCGGTCTTTTTTTTGTGGCCGGCAGCATGGATTTTTCCCTATTCCCTTATATGCCGGTGTACGTGCTCGGGGTAATGTTCTTGAGCTCTTTCTTTATGGCATCACTGACCGCAAGGGTGTCAATGAACTGGGCAATGGATTTTTGATTGATGGCCTCATTGGTCCTGGTAAGTCCCTTTAGGGCTTCGTAGGGGTTGGGATAGCCCTCGCGCCGCAAAATGGTCTGTATGGCCTCTGCCACCACCGGCCAGTTGTTCTCCAGGTCCTGCTCAAACTTACTTTCGTTCAGCAAGAGCTTGTCCAGTCCCTTCAAGGTGCTCTGAAAGGCAATGAGGGTATGGGCAAAGGGCACGCCCACATTGCGCAGCACCGTACTGTCGGTAAGGTCTCGCTGCAATCGGGATACCGGTAATTTGGCCGAAAGGTGCTCAAAAAGGGCATTGGCAATACCGAGATTTCCCTCGGAATTCTCAAAATCTATGGGGTTCACCTTATGCGGCATGGCCGATGAGCCCACTTCGCCGGCCTTTATCTTCTGTTTAAAATAATCCATGGAAACGTAGCTCCAAAAATCCCTGTCCAGGTCCAACAGTATGGTATTGATCCGCTTCAAGGTATCGAACAGGGCGGCCATATGGTCATAGTGCTCGATCTGTGTGGTGGGGAAAGAGTGGTGCAATCCCAGTTTTTCTTGGACAAATTTTTGCCCAAAAGCCTTCCAGTCCACCCCGGGATAGGCAATTTTATGGGCATTGTAGTTGCCCGTGGCCCCACCAAATTTTGCCGCGCTGGGAATATCGTTAAGCAGGTTGAACTGCTCTTGCAACCGCACCACAAAGACCTCGATTTCCTTGCCCAATCGGGTGGGGGAGGCCGGTTGCCCGTGGGTCCTGGCCAGCATGGGGATCAAGGCCCATTCCTGGGACAGGGCCTTTAATCTGTTGAGCACCTTAAAAAACAGGGGAACGTATTCCTCGTTCATGGCCTCCTTGATGCTCAGGGGAACGGCCGTATTGTTAATGTCCTGTGAGGTAAGGCCAAAATGGATGAACTCCTTGAATTCGGAAAGGCCCAAGGAATCGAACACTTCCTTTATAAAGTATTCCACCGCCTTTACATCGTGGTTGGTGGTCTTTTCAATGGTCTTTATGGCACGGGCATCTTCTGCACTGAATTGTTCATAGATTTCCCTGAGCGCGGTAAATTTTGAAGGGTCAAAATCTTGCAGCTGCGGCAAGGGGAGTTCGCAAAGTGCAATGAAATACTCAATCTCTACCCGAACCCGGTACTTGATCAGCGCCTCTTCTGAGAAGTATGGGGCCAGTGCTTGGGTTTTTCCCCGGTACCGTCCGTCTATGGGGGAAATTGCGTTCAATGTGTTCAATGCCATCTGTCTTTTGTTTAGGTGCGGCAAATATACCCATATACCGGGAGGTTTAAAAGCATTGCTTCAATGCCGCCATTCCCTTTGGGCCTTCAACTTTTTAAGTATGTTCTTGGCCCGTGCCCGGTAGCCCGCAGAGGCAAGGGGCATGTCGCGCTCCAAAATCACCTTGAGTTCGGGGTGTATCCAGGGCTGTTGCTCTCCCAAGAGATGGAGGCAGGTCATGGCATACGCCTTGGGGGCCACTTTGGCATCGCCCAAGAGCCAGTCAAAACAAATTGCGGTCAGGGCGCTCAAGTGCTTTTTTTGGAGCAGTTTTGGTCCTGTATCCCTATGTTGCCTCTGCTGGGTGGTTAAAAGCAGTTCACAGATCTTGGCGGCGGGCCGCACCGCCTGTGGTTTGTTCAGTGCGGGAAGGCCGGCCAAGAAAGTGTCCAAGTGGGGCAGGAGCAAGGCCAGATCTTGAAGTACAACACGTTCCAGCACCCAAAATGCTTTATATCCCGCTGGATGTCCCGGTTGCATCGCCAAATGGAGCAGTACCTTAAAAATCGGCGGATCGGCCAGAACCATCGCCGCCATGCGATCACGGCCATCTCTGGAGGCATCCACATTGTCCAGGGCGTTCAAAAGTTCAATTTTGTTCATTGGCACCGCCAAGGGGTTTGATGTCCGAGGCTTGCCTCGAAATTTAAATTCAGTTTCTTATGAATGCCCGTGGGCCTGCCCCGAGGTAGGTTCCCCCGATCTTCGGGATCGTTTCTAACTGGTTTCCACTTCTTGGATGAGCTGTTCCACCAAGGGCGGCACGCCCTCAACGGCCGTACTTGGGATGATGTTGAGGTTGTTCCTACTGCCACGGGAGACTGCCGGTCTGGGGTCTATAAAATAAATGGGTGCCTGCGCGCCCACATAATCTACCAAACTGGCGGCAGGATACACTTGCATGGAGGTGCCAATGATGATGAGGATGTCCGCTTTTTCCACTACGGAGATGGCGGTGTGCAACAGCGGCACTTGCTCTCCGAACCAAACAATGTGCGGTCTAAGTTGATGTCCCTGCCCACAGACATCTCCCAGCACCAGGTCTTTTTTCCATTCCATGACTTCCCCGTTGCCCCGGGTGCTTCTTACCTTGAACAGTTCCCCGTGCAGGTGCAGCACTTCCGTACTGCCCGCCCTTTCGTGAAGGTCATCCACATTTTGGGTGACGATTGTTACACGGTAATGGGACTCCAATCGGTGCAGGGCCCTATGGGCAGGGTTGGGGTGTACCTCCAAGAGCTGCCGCCGCCGTTGGTTGTAAAAGTCCAAGACCAGTTCCGGATGGCGCTCAAAGCCCTCTGGGGAGGCCACCTCCATGACATCATGCCCTTCCCACAGACCGTTGGCGTCCCTAAAGGTCTTGAGCCCGCTTTCGGCACTGATGCCGGCCCCCGTCAATACCACAATTTCTTTCATGGATACTAAAATAACCAAAATTATGGCTTATGGGGCGTTGTTGCGCATCACTTTGGACAAGGCCAGGCTTCCCGGGGCAATGCCACATTTTTACTATCTTGGCCCCATGGAGCGCGCGCTGCTACATTATTTGGAAGGTTTTATTTCCGAAGAGCGGAAGAACCGCTTTAAAGAGGTTTTGGACCAACGCACCAAGTGCATAACCGTGGCCATGGAAGATGTGTACCAATTGCACAACACCAGTGCGGTGATCCGCAGTTGCGATATCTTTGGCATACAGGAGGCCCACGTCATTGAGGGAAGAAACAGGAACCGGCTGGACGGCAATATTGCCATGGGCGCCCAACAGTGGGTAGATGTACATCGTTATGGCAACAGTTTGGACTGTGTGCGCCACCTGCGGGAAAGGGGCTACCAAATTGTGGCCACCACGCCCCACGAGAAGGCCACCTTGCTGTCCGATTTTGAGCTGAGGGAAAAAGTGGCCCTGTTTTTCGGGACCGAGCGCGATGGCCTGACCCAAGAGGTAATGGCCACTGCGGACGGCTATCTAAAAATCCCCATGCGCGGATTCACCCAGAGTTTCAATATTTCCGTGGCAGCGGCCATCATACTCCAGGATTTGAGCAATAAACTGCTAAAAAGCGATTTGAACTGGCCCCTGACGGACCGTGAGAAATTTGAAAAACGCCTGGATTGGACCAAGAAATCCATCAAGGACATTGATTTCATTCTACAGCGATTTCACGCCCAAGAGTGATCTTGTGCCAACCCCTTGGGTCAAAGCGCTGCCCAAGGACAACCACCTATTACATCTGGCTTTCCGGTTCCTTGGCCTCCAACAGGGCAACGGTGTACGGGGAGTTCAGCACCACCTTGCCGTTTTCCACCGTAAGCGGGGTGTTGGAATAGGCGTCATGCACGGCAGTACCGTTCTCAAAAACACCCTTTACCGAAAGCGTCTTTTCCCCTTCGGGCAGGTCCAGGCCCACAACGACCCGGTCGCTGACCCCTTCTTTTATAAACGTTCTGCTGAACACGTACGGTGCTTTGGACAAGCGCTGGTGCCTGCCCGCGCCCACGGCCGGATGTGAGCTCCTAAATGTTCCCAGCTTTTGCCAGTGGCGCAGAACCTCTTGGGTCTTGGGATCATTTTCCAGTTCTTCCCAATTCATGAAGGAGCGCAGGGTGGCATCTCCCTGAGTGCCTTCCACGATGAGGTTCCGGGCCGTTTCATCCCCATAGTACACCTGTGAGGTGCCCGGGGTAAGGAGCAGCACATTGGCGGTACGGAGGCTGGCCTTCCGCTCCTTGTCAAACGGGGCGCCATCGTCGTGGGAAGTAAGGTAATTTACCACGCCCTTTCCCTCTAACTTGGAGTTCAAAAGTTCATCGTACTTGGTAAAAATGCGTTCGTAATCGTTTTTTGCATCATACTTGAGCTCAAAATTGATGAGGCTGTTGAAACCGTGGTCAAAATAATCCACTTTTTTATCGCCAAAATCGAACTCCCTTCCTCCGGAGATGCCATAATTGTACACCTCGCCCATCATATAAAAGGGAGTGTTGTCCAATACCTTTTTGGGGTGTTTCTTTTTCCAGGTCTCAAAGGCGTAGTTGGCCTGGGTCTGGAGCTCTTGCCAAGCATTTTCGTTCACGTGTTTCACGGTGTCCACCCGAAAGCCGTCCACGCCCAGTTCATGGATGTAATCCGTGAGCCATTTAATGATGTAGAAACGGGGCGCCCTGGGGTAGCCGGTTCTATCAAAGAACAGCTGCAGCTCTTCCAGTTCCTCGCTCAGGCGCCCCTCTTCTTTCCACTTGGCCAGTAGGGCATCGGGCAGGTCCACGGGGGTATCCGTGGCCGTGAGGATGTCCGGAAGGTTGTCCACCAAGGTGCAGTTGGTGGTGTTCTCGTAGGTGGTGAACTCGCAAGTGGGATCGGTAATGACCCATTCCTCTGGCCACACCGCATCTTTTTCCGTCACGGGACCGGTATGGTTGAGCACCACGTCCAAAATGACCCTGATGCCCTTGTCGTGTGCCGTGTCCACCAGACGTTCCAGGTCTTGCCTGGTGCCAAAGTTGGGATCCAGTGCGGTCCAGTCCTTGGTCCAGTAGCCGTGGTAGGCATAGGTGTTGCCCGTGCCTTCGTCCGTGCTGCCGTGCACCTGCTCCACCACTGGGGTGAACCAGATGGCGTTGATGCCCAGATCGGTAAAATAGCCTTCCTCTATTTTTTGGGTGATGCCGGCAATGTCCCCGCCCATAAAACCCCTGAGGACACCGGTTTCCTTGCTTCGATCGTAGTTGAGGTCATTTTCCGGATTGCCGTTGTGGAATCTGTCCGTCAACAAAAAATAGATGTTGGCACCCTCCCATACAAATGGGGTGGTGGGTGCCGCCTCCTCTGTTGTTTCCACGGCCGGCGCCACCACTTTTTGGGTTTCTTTTTTCTCTGTCTTGCAGGAAAACAGGAACAGAAAGAACAAGGCGGAGAAAAGCATTTTTTGCATGACAAAGGATTTGGTATAAAGCTATGAAATGAGGCTAGAAAAGAAAAATAAATTTGGGGCCAAAGGCAGGTGGCATCCAGCCCTTTTTTCTTTGGGATAAGATGGGCTTGCCGCTATTTTTTACGGTTGAGCACTTTGTACTCCTCATAACAGCTGCTAATGGCGTCCAGGATCTGGAGGTCGTTGGCCGTGGTGATGAAGGAGCGGGAGTAGTTGCAATTGTTCAAGATGTCTTCCAGGTCCACTTTCTCCAACTGCAGCAGTTCAACCAGGGTCTCCCGATCAAACTTGGAGGCCAAGAGGTTCCTGATCTGGTCGTCTTCCTTCATTTGCCGCAGCTTGCGCATCTGGTTGGGCCTTTTGCCAAAAAGGTTTCGCAGCAGATCGGCCGGATTGAGTATGGCGCCCAGCACTTTGGTCACTGCCGTGGGGTTCCTGTTACCGCCCTCGTAGCCCAGGGACAAGCCAGAAATGCTGTATTGGTAGGCATTGTTCAGGGGCAGGTTCTTCACGTCTATCTCCAGGTATCCGGTAAGTTGGTAGGGTCTTACGGTAACTTCCTCAAGGGCATAGGCAAGCTCGGTGAGTGCAATCTGGGTGTTCTTGAACTTGAGCATGTCATTGGTTACACGGATCTTTTGCGATCTAAAGCCCAAAAAGGAGAGGTAGAGCGTGTCGTTCACGGCGGCCGGAAGGGCAAATTCACCCTGCTCATTGGTAATGGTGCCCACCACTTGGTTCAGGTTCACCACGTGCACGCTCTCCATGGGGCGATCGTTCTGGGCATTGATCACCACGGCCTTTATGGTATCGCGCATGGCCTGCCCTTGGGCGTACCCAAGAGAGCAGAACAAGGTAAAAATGAACAATAGGGTGTATTTCATGGGCCCAAGGCCAAACTTTGTCTTACAAACAAAATAAAAAAAATATCCTTACTACTTCCTTTTAATATAGAATTAACTAAAAGAAATTCCCTTTTTTACGGCCGCTTCGTCTTTTGCCCGAATGGGGCCCAGCCCCTTTGCTGTGCTCCCTTCTTTTGCCCTTGGGGGCGTCATTGAAATGTTTCTTGCCCTTGCGCTTGGCCTTGTCCCTGTGGCCGCCCCGGCGACCACCGCCAGCACCTCCGGGATTGCTGGATATTTCCACGTTCACGAACCTGCCCGCCACTTTGAGGTCCTTAAAGGCGGCCATGAGCCGATCGGATACTTCCGGTTCCGTGTTAAAAAAGGAGAAACTGTCCTTCACATCCACCTTAAAGAGATCGTCCCGTCCCAGACCCGCGGTCTCCTTTATGAAATCCTTGAGCGTCATCCAATCGTAGCCATCTTTCTCGCCCACATTGATAAAGTAGCGCACCGCCCCATTGGACGATGTGAAATCGCCCTTTTTGCCTTCCTGGCCGGCCGGGGACGACTTTAGGTCATTGTTTTTGTTGTAGTAGTTGTAAAAGCGGGTAAACTCCACCGACACCATTTTCTGTATCAGTTCATCGCGGTCTATGCCCGCGAGGACATCGCCAATGGCCGGTAGGTAGGGCTCCACATCGGGGTTGATCTTGGTGTCCTTGATCTTGTTGGCCAAATGGTAGAGCTGAATTTCACAGATCTCCATCCCGGTGGGTATGGTCTTGGCCACAAACTCCTGTTTGATCTTTTTTTCTATGGCCTTGATCTTACGGAGTTCACTGCGGGTAACGATGACCATGGAAATGCCCGATTTTCCTGCCCGGCCCGTTCTGCCGCTGCGGTGGGTGTAGGTCTCTATCTCGTCTGGCAGTTGGTAGTTGATCACGTGCGTAATATCGTCCACGTCTATGCCCCTGGCGGCCACATCGGTGGCCACGAGCATCTGTATCTGTTTTTTGCGAAAGGCGTTCATGACCAGGTCCCGCTGGTTTTGGCTCAGGTCGCCGTGCAGGGCGCCGGCGTTGTACCCATCTTCAATGAGTTTTTCGGCCACTTTTTGGGTATCGCGCTTGGTACGGCAGAACACCACCGAGAAAATATCGGGGTTGGTGTCTGCCAGGCGCTTCAGGGCCGGATACCTGTCCCGGCCGCCCACAACGTAGTACTCGTGCTGCACCGTGGTGGCTCCGGAGTTCTTTGCCCCCACGGTGATTTCCTGTGGGGAATGCATGAACTTCTTGGCAATGGTGGCCACCTCTTTGGGCATGGTGGCAGAGAACAGCCAGGTGCTCTTGTCATTGGGCGTGTTGGAAAGAATGTCCTTAATGTCTTCCATGAACCCCATGTTCAACATTTCATCGGCCTCGTCCAGCACACAATAGTCAATTTTGCCTATGTCCACCAACCTTCGGTTGATCATGTCCTTCATCCTTCCCGGTGTGGCCACAATGATCTGCGCGCCGCGCTTGATCTGCCGGGCCTGTTCCGTAATGCTGGCGCCACCGTAAATGGCCACCACGTTCACGGATCGCTCGTACTTGGCGTAAAGCTTCATTTCATTGGTGATCTGCAGGCAAAGCTCCCGCGTTGGGGAAAGGATCAGCCCTTGGGTGGTCCTGCTCCCACGATCTATTTTTTGAATGAGCGGAAAGCCAAAGGCCGCTGTTTTTCCGGTGCCCGTCTGGGCAAGTGCCACGAGGTCCGTCTCGCTTTCCAATAAAATGGGGATGGCTTTTTCCTGTACTTCAGAAGGGGTTTCGAACCCAAGGTCGCGCACGGCGTCCAAAAGGGACTCTTGGAGCCCCAATGCTTTAAATTTTTCCATGTTCTAAGTTATATGCAATCGCAAATATGTATGTTGCATAGAGCGATTATCCCATATAACCTTTAGACTCGGCGCAACACATGCTTACCAGCGGCATTGTTAAGGCAGCAAAGATAGTCTTATTTTATCGGTTTTTTGTGGTTGCCCCTCATTTAAGCTTTTTTGGCAATGCCGGCAATGGGGGCGGTGGGTGGTCTTGGGCCCTTTTGTTTTTGCTCTTGATCTGGGTATTGTCAGGCTATTTTACCGCTGGTAGGGAGCCAAGGTGGGCGATCAGTTTGGAAAAAGCCTTTCCGCGATGCCCAATGCTGTTTTTGGTGTCCAAGGGCATTTCAGCAAAGGTGATGTCATAACCCTGGGGTTCAAAAATGGGGTCGTAGCCAAAACCACCGCTTCCGCTTTTTTCCTTTCGGATGCTCCCTTGGACCTCCCCTTTAAAATATAGGGTCTGGCCGTTCATGTTCAGCGCGATCACGGTCTGGAACTTGGCCCTGCGGTCTTCCTTGTCCCCAAGGGCACGCAACAGCTTGGCCATATTGGCCTCGGCATTGTTCTGGGGCCCCGCATAGCGGGCAGAATGCACCCCAGGTGCCCCGTTAAGGGCGGTTACCAAAAGACCGGTATCATCGGCAAAACAGGGCAGGTGGTAGGTGGCCAGGCCAAAATCTGCCTTTAATTTGGCATTGCCCTTTAGGGTAGTGGCCGTTTCCGGAATGTCCGCCTTACAGCCCATATCCCTTAAGGAAAGTAATTTTATGTGGTCTGGAAGCAGTTGTTGTACTTCGGCCAATTTGTTGGGGTTATGGGTGGCAAAAAGCATTTCAATCATGATTTCGCTGGGTTTTGTGTCCGCCGTGCACCCCAAATGTAGTAATTTTGTTACATGGAGCTAAAGTTGCCGCCGGTCGTTGTGTTTTTGATCTTTGTTGGCCTTATGAACGTAGTGGGCAATTTTTTGCCCGTGGGCTATTTCGATTTTTTCGGTAGGTGGGCACTGGCCGCCGTCTTGTTGGTGGCCGCCTTTGTCTTGGGACTGGTTTCCCTGCTGCAGTTCCATCGGTCCAAAACCAGTATAGATCCCATGCATCCGCAGAAGATCACCAAATTGGTCACCAGTGGTGTCTATCAGTTTACCCGGAACCCCATGTACCTGGCATTGCTTTTGGTGCTTTTGGCCGTAGGGCTCTATTTTGGGAATGCCTTTAACACCCTCACCGCCGCGGCCTTTGTGGGATACATGAACCGGTTTCAGATCATCCCGGAAGAGCGGATCCTGTTGGAGAAGTTGGGGAAGCCCTACAAGCAGTACTGTCTTATGGTGCGCAGGTGGTTCTGAGGAGGATGTGCTGCTATCGGGAAATATTAGTAAATTAAATAATAAAGAGGTATATTACTCAAAAACCTTATTCCAGTGATCGCAATCATAACGGGTGATATCATAAAGTCTGCCAACCATTCCCCCGCGGAATGGCTCCCCCGGTTAAAGGAGTATTTCTCAAGATTTGGGGAAGCGCCCCTGCAATGGGAAATTTACAGGGGAGATGAGTTTCAGCTCAAGGTCAACGAAAGAAACGCCCTGCACACTGCCCTAAAGATCAAGGCGATGATGAAGTCCGTGAAAGGATTGGACGTGCGCATGGGCATTGGCATAGGGCTGGAGACCTTTCAGGGGTCCGGGGTCACTGAGAGCAACGGGCCGGCCTACCGCCGCTCTGGTCGCAACCTGGACGCCCTAAAGCAGAGCAAGGTAAATCTGAGCATTGCCACCGGGCATTCGGACAAGGATGCCGTCCTGAACCTTATGTTTAGATTGGCCCTGGATTTTATGGACCACTGGAGTGCCGTCTCGGCAGAGATCGTATCCTTGATGTTGGATGATGTCCATGCCCCCCAAAAAGAGATCGCCAAACAGTTGGGCATTAAACAATCTGCCGTGAGCCAACGCCTAAAACGGGCCCGGTTTGAGCTGGTCTTGGAGCTGTTGCACTTTTATTCGGAATACATGAAAACCGACACCTCTTCCTAACATGCTCTTTGTAAAGCTCTTGTTGGCGCACCTACTGGCAGATTTCTTGTTGCAGCCCAAAAAATGGGTGCTGCACCGTGAATCCCGGAAAATAGCCTCCCGCTACCTCTACCTCCACATCCTGGTGCATTTTGCCCTCTACATGATCGTTTTGTGGGATTTGGGGCACTACGGGCTGGCATTGGTCATTGCACTTTCCCACGGGGCCATTGATACTGCCAAAAGCTACGTGCAGCCCTTGTTCAAAAGGGACACGGCCCTGTTTTTCTTAGATCAAATGCTCCATTTGGCGGTGCTCTATGGGGTGGCGTACCACCAGCAACTGCCCGGGCACCTGGTACAGGGCTTGGCCGTTTTGGACTGGCCATTGGTCACCGCCCTGTTCTTTGTGACCGTGCCCGCTGCCGTGATCATGGGAAAACTGCTGGAGGGCATGTCCGATCAAATAGAGACGGATCACCGATCGCTCAACAACGCGGGGCGTTACATTGGCATCTTGGAGCGTCTCTTTGTCTTTATGTTCGTGGTTCTAGGCCAGTGGGGCGGCATAGGCCTGCTCATAACTGCAAAATCTGTCTTTAGGTTCAATGACCTAAAGGAGCGCAACAACAGAAAGCTCACAGAGTACATCTTGATCGGCACCTTGGTCAGTTTTGGACTGGCAATGCTCTCCGGCCTGCTCTACAGCCATCTGGGTTAAAGACAATCAAGGCCAATAAAGGGGCAAATGAAAGGGTGCCAGAGCTCCTTTTTTATCCAAATGGCCCTCAAAATGTTTTATTTGTCCCATCCTTGAAGGGATGCGGGATTAAATTTTTATTTTTGTGCCCAAGACCCTTAAAATACCCCTGTGAGTACGGCAACAAAACCCCAAAGGAAATTTGTTTTTGATTTTGATAGTACCCTCACCAGCGTGGAGGCTTTGGACGTCCTGGCCGAAATGACCCTTGAGGGGCGGCCGGAGCGCGATGCCGTGGTGCGCAAGATTCAGGAAATCACCAATTTGGGCATAGATGGGGAGATTTCCTTTACGGAATCCTTGGAGCGAAGGCTGAAACTGCTCCACGCCAACAAAAAAGACCTGTACGCCTTGATCGGGGTCTTGAAAGAAAAGATCTCCAAGTCCATTGAGAGCAACAAGGCCTTTTTTAAGGAGTATGCGGAAGACATCTATGTGATCTCTTGCGGCTTCAAGGAATTCATAGATCCCATTGTGGCCGATTACAATATTCCCTCGGAGCGGGTGTTTGCCAATACGTTTGAGTTTGATGAGGCAGGGAACATCATTGGTTTTGACGCCAACAATGTCCTCTCCAAGCACAACGGAAAAATTGCCTGTCTAAAACAAATGGACCTGGACGGCGAAGTGCAGGTCATTGGTGACGGTTACAGTGATTACGTAATGCGTGAGGCCGGTATTGCCGATAAATTTTTTGCCTACACCGAAAACGTGCACCGCGACAAGGCCGCCGCCAATGCCGATCATATTGCCCCTAATTTGGATGAATTTTTATACGTGAACCAATTGCCTAGAAACATCTCTTACCCCAAGAACAGAATCAAGATCCTATTGTTGGAAAACGTGCACCCGGCCGCTTTTGAAAATCTTTCAAGGGAAGGTTTTTCGGTAGAGCTCATAACCCATAGCCTACCGGAGGAGGAGCTTGTTGAAAAAATAAGGGATGTGCACGTGCTGGGCATCCGCTCCAAGACGGTGGTTACCCCGAAAGTGCTGGACGCGGCAGAGAAGCTCTTGGTGGTGGGCGCCTTCTGCATTGGCACCACCCAAATAGACTTAAAGCACGCCAAGAACAAGGGCGTTGTGGTCTTCAACGCACCGTACAGCAACACGCGATCCGTGGTGGAACTGGCCATTGGCGAGATCATCATGCTCATGCGCAGCGTTTTTCAGCGCAGTACGGAAATTCACCAAGGGCAGTGGCAAAAAACCGCCCTGGGTTCCCGGGAGGTGCGGGGCAAGAATTTGGGCATCATTGGTTACGGCAACATTGGCAAGCAGCTCTCCGTGCTCGCAGAGGCCCTGGGCATGCGGGTAAACTATTATGATGTCAATGACAAGTTGGCCCTGGGCAATGCCATTAAGTGCAGTACCCTGGAAGAGCTCTTGCGCATCTCCGATGTGGTTACCCTGCACATTGACGACAACAAGAACAACAAAAATTTTATTGGGGAGAAGGAGTTGGCCCTGATGAAGAAAGGGTCTTTGCTCATTAATCTTTCCCGCGGTTTTGTGGTGGATATAGACGCCCTGGCCAAGGCCCTGGAGAGCAAGCACCTGGCCGGTGCGGCCATAGATGTCTATCCGGAAGAGCCCCGTGCCAATGGAAGTTTCAAAACACGCCTACAGGGATTGGACAATGTCATTTTAACCCCCCACGTGGGCGGCAGTACCGAGGAGGCCCAACGGGACATTGCCTTTTTTGTGCCCAATAAGATCATGGAATACATCAATTCAGGGAACACGGTCGATGCGGTGAACTTCCCCAACATACGCCTTCCCAAACAGAACGGGGCGCACCGCTTTTTGCACATCCATAAAAACGTTCCGGGCATCATGGCCAAGATCAACAAGGTGCTGGCCCAGTACGAGCTAAACATCTCCAGCCAGTATCTCTCCACGGACAGTGATGTGGGCTATGTGATCACCGACCTGGACAAGGAATACAACAAGGACGTGATCAAGGCCCTTAAAAAGGTGGAGCACACCATCAAGTTCAGGGTACTGTATTAGCCCGCGCGCTTTGTTTTCCCACGGCAGTTTTAAAATCCTTCCGGGCCAAATGCCGGTGTTCCCCTGGAAAGGGAGGGTAAGGTGCGGCAGGCCGTTGCAAACATCTTATTTGTGGTGGTAGGGCTCGTTCCTTAGAATGGTTTGGGCCCGGTACAACTGCTCCAAACAGAACAGGCGTACCATTTGGTGGGAAAAGGTCATTTTGGAAAGGCTGATGCTTCCATTGGCCCGTGCCCTGACGGCTTCGCTAAAACCATAAGGGCCCCCGATCAAGAACACCAACCGTTTTAGGCCACTGTTCATCTTCTTTTGCAAAAATTGGGCAAAGGCCACCGAGCTATATGGCTTTCCAACCTCGTCAAAAAGGATAAGGTGATCGGAGGGGTCCAATTTTTTCAGTACCATTTCCCCTTCCTTGTCTTTCTGTTGGGATTCGCTCAGGTGCTTCGTTTTTTTTAGATCGGGCAAGATTTCAAGGGCAAAGGGCACGTAATGGGCTAGTCTGCCCTCGTAAACGGACATCAGTTGTTTCAGTTGTGGACTGTCCGTTTTCCCCACCGCCAATAGTTTTATCGTCATTCCCCAAAAGTAAATTAAATTCCCAAATGGATTTGTATTTTAGCGGATGACAAACAACACCGATGATTTCAAAAGCGCAGTTTCAAGAAGAGATAGATGGTATCATAGCAAATGCCATACGTGAGGATGTGGGCGATGGAGACCATAGTTCTCTGGCCTGTATTCCGGAAACGGCCCGGGGTAAGGCAAAACTATTGGTAAAGGACCAGGGTATTTTGGCCGGGGTGGACTTTGCCCGCCAGGTGTTTGCCTACGTGGATCCCCACTTGCAGATGGAGGTGATCCTGCCCGATGGTGCCCAGGTGTCGCACGGGGACGTGGCCTTCCATGTCTCCGGAAGCTCCCAAAGCATCCTTAAGGCAGAGCGCTTGGTGCTCAACGCCATGCAGCGCATGAGCGCCATAGCCACCAAGACCCACCACTTTGTGGGCTTGCTGCAGGGCACCGGGACCAAGGTGCTGGACACCCGCAAGACCACGCCGGGCATCCGGGCCCTTGAGAAATGGGCCGTGACCTTGGGGGGCGGTGAAAACCATCGTTTTGCCCTCTATGACATGATCATGCTCAAGGACAACCATATTGATTTTGCCGGAGGGGTCAACATGGCGATCAACAAGACCAAGAACTATCTGAAAGAGACGGGCCGCGACCTGAAGATCATTGTGGAGGCCAGGAACCTAACGGAGATAGAACAGATCTTGGACTGTGGCGGTGTGTACCGCATTTTGATCGATAATTTTAATTACGCAGATACCAGAAAGGCCGTGGCCATGATTGGTGATCGGTGCCTCACGGAGTCGTCCGGTGGCATCAATGAGCACACCATCAGGGCCTATGCGGAATGTGGGGTGGACTATATTTCCAGTGGCGCGCTCACCCATTCGGTGCACAATCTGGACCTGAGTCTTAAAGCCGTATAGATGTCCCGTGAAATTGAGGATAAACTTAAAGGCATCCCGGTGGTCAATTGGGTGGTGCGTGCCCTAAAGCAGATAAAGTTGCCGGGCTTCGAGGGCCTGTCCATCTATGATCTGGCAGAAATGTACGTTTTTGGAATAGTACAGGGTGCCTTGTCCTCAAGGGCCGGTTCCATTGCCTTTAGTCTGTTCCTGGCCCTTTTTCCCCTGCTCATTTTTATGCTTACCCTGGTCCCCTTTGTCATCTCTTTCTTCAATTTACAGAATACGGACTTTGACGCCAACTTTCCGGCATTCCTGGAGTCCTTCCTGCCCGCCGCCACGAGCGATTATTTTGAGCAGATCTATCAACAGATAAAGGACCAAAAGCGGCCCGGGCTCCTGTCTTCCACTTTTTTCATCTCCATTTTTCTAATGGCCAACGGAGTGAGCGCCATTTTTGGCGGTTTCGAGAATTCCTACCACGTGAGCCTTACCCGCAATTTTTTTAAACAATATGCCTATGCCCTTATGGTGGGTCTCATCCTCTCCATTTTGATCATCATTGGTTTTGTGGCCTTTGTGTACTTTGAGATCTATGTGCTGGGCTACCTTACCGAATTTGCGGCCCAACAGGGAGGTTATGTTTTGGGCGAGGACGACATTCTGGGCGTGCAGATCGCCAAATTCCTGTTCTTTGTTATTTTATCCTATCTCACCGTGGCCACGCTCTACTATTTTGGCACGGCCGAGGGCAAAAAGGCCAAGTTCTTCTCCGTGGGGGCCCTAATGACCACGTTCCTGTTTTTGGCCACCGCATTTCTGTTTGGGGTGTACATTGAAAAGTTTGCCCGCTACAACGAATTGTACGGGGCCTTGGGCGGTTTATTGATATTAATGGTTTACATCTGGTTAAATTCCAATATCTTGCTGCTGGGATTTGAGCTCAACGCCTCCTTGAATTCCCTAAGAAAAATGGAAGATAAAGAATGAAAAAGATCCGTAAGATACTTTTTGTAGTGCTGTGCTGCGCCACAGTGGCCCCCCTTTCCGCCCAGGATGTTTTTGGGCGCTGGAAGACCATAGACGACCGCACCGGCAAGCCCAAGGGCATCATAGAGATTTATGAAGATGGGGGACTGCTCTACGGTAAAGTGGTGGATATTTTGGAGGAGGGCAAGGAAAATGCCCGCTGCACCAAGTGCGATGGCGATCTCAAGGACAAGCCCGTGATCGGGATGGAGATCATTACCGCGGCGGAACATGACGGGGATGGCGAATGGAAGGGAAAGCGCCTTTTTGATCCGGAACAGGCCATGACCTTTAGGCTTAAACTTTGGCTTAACCCAGAGAACCCCAATGAATTAAAGGTCAGGGGATACCTTGCGTTTATTTACAGGACCCAAACGTGGTTAAGGGTAGAAGGGTAGGGGTATGTCCAATTTCATAGACGTCATATTGCCCATTCCCTTGGAACGGCTCTTCACCTACGCCGTGACCCCGGAAGAGGCCGCACATTTGCTTCCCGGAATGCGGGTGGCGGTGCCCTTTGGCAAATCCAAGATCTACACGGCCTTGGTGGCGCGCGTGCACACCCAGCCGCCCACGGCGTACACGGCAAAGGAAATTCATGAAATCTTGGATGACGATGTCTTGGTCACCGCCACACAGATGCGCCATTGGCAATGGATCGCGGACTATTATATGGCCACCTTGGGCGAAGTAATGCGATCGGCCCTGCCGGGCGCCTTTTTGTTGGAAAGTGAAACCTTTGTGGTGCTGAACAAGGACACCACGGTACAGGAAGGGCTCTTGGAGGATGATGAGTTCCTGGTGTTTGAGGCCCTGCAGCACCAACCCATCTTAAAGGTGCGGGAAATTGCCGGCATATTGGACAAAAAGAACGCCCTGCCCACCCTTCAGCGCCTTTTGGACAAGGATGTGATACGGTTAAAGGAAGAGGTGTACGAGCAGTACAAGCCCAAGTTGGTGCACTATGTAAGATTGGCGCCACACTACGCGGACGATGCCCATTTGGAGCCCTTGCTCCATTCCCTGTCCCGGGCGCCCAAACAAAGTCAAGCTGTTTTGGCCTTGTTCCAATTGATGGGCACTGGCAATAAGCCCATTCCACTTTCAGATTTGGAGCAGGCGGCCCATTGCACCCGTGCCGTGGTGAAAAGTTTGGTGGAAAAAGGCATTTTGGAAACCTACCAATTGCGTCACGATCGGGTATCCCACGAACAGCAAGGGGGAACGCAGGCCGCAAAGGTGCTCAACGAGGTGCAGCAGAACGCCCTTGAAGACATCCGCTCCCACTTTGCCGAGAACAAGGTGAGCCTGTTAAAGGGCATTACCTCCTCGGGCAAGACCGAGGTGTACGTGCAGTTGATCCAGACCGTTCTGGATCAGGGGAAACAAGTGCTTTACCTATTGCCGGAAATTGCGCTCACCACCCAGTTGATCGCGCGTCTGCAACGCTATTTTGGAGACCGTATAGCCGTGTACCACTCCAAGTACAACGTACAGGAAAGGGTAGAGGTTTGGAACAACGTACTGGCCCGGGAAGAGAAGGCTCAGTTGGTCATTGGTGCCAGGTCTTCCCTGCTGCTCCCATTTGCCGATCTGGGACTGATCATTGTGGACGAGGAGCACGAGGCCTCTTTTAAACAGTTTGACCCTGCCCCGCGTTACCACGCCCGGGATGCGGCCATTGTACTGGGAAAGCTGCACCGGGCCAATGTGCTCCTGGGATCGGCCACCCCCAGCTTGGAGAGTTACCACAATGCCCAAAAGGGAAAATATGGCTATACCGAGATCAATAGGCGGTATGCCAACGTGCCCTTGCCGGAAATGGAGTTGGTGGACATCAAGGAAGCGCACCGTAAAAAGCGTATGAAGGGCCATTTTTCCGAACGTTTGCTGCAGGAGATGACCGATACCCTGGAGCTGGGAGACCAAGTGATCCTTTTTCAGAACAGGCGCGGCTACGCACCCATTTTGGAATGCACGTCCTGTGGCAATGCGCCGCAATGCCCCAATTGCGATGTGAGCCTTACCTACCACCAATACAAAAAGCAGTTGCGCTGCCACTACTGCGGGCACCACACGGCCATTCCCCAAGGGTGCCATGCCTGCGGCAGTGTGGACCTGGACACCAAGGGATTTGGTACCGAACAGATAGAACAGGAGGTACGGGCGCTTTTTCCAGAGGCCAAAGTGGGCCGGATGGACCTGGACACCACCCGCGGAAAGCACGGCTACGAAAAGATCATTACCGCCTTTGAAAGACGGGAACTGGATATTCTGGTGGGCACCCAAATGCTCACAAAGGGCTTGGATTTTAGAAACGTGAACCTGGTGGGCGTCATGAACGCCGATGCCTTGCTCAATTTCCCGGATTACCGCACCCACGAGCGCAGCTTTCAGTTGTTGACCCAAGTGGCCGGCAGGGCGGGACGCACCGAGAGGCGCGGCCGGGTCATCATACAGACCTACAACCCCTACCACCAAATACTGAAACAGGTCTCTACCGGGGATTACGACACCATGTACAAAGAGCAGCTCTACCAAAGAAGGCAATACAATTATCCACCCTTGGTGCGCATTGTTAAAATTACCTTTAAGCACAAGAACTACCACGTGCTCAACGAGGCGGCGGACTGGTTCGCGGGAGCCCTGAGGCAGCATTTTGGCGATCGGGTGCTGGGGCCCGAGTATCCGCCAGTGGCGCGCATTCGCAACCAGTACCTAAAACACCTTTTGGTAAAGATGGACGGCAGGGCCAGCGTGGCCGGTACCAAGCAGTACATTGCCAAGGTGGGCAAATCCTTTGCCGCCATTGCCGCCTACCGCAGTGTGCGGGTCATCCACAACGTGGATCACATATAAAAAAAACCGCCCCAAGGCGGTTTTATAAGTATTCTTTTCCCATAGACAATCTATACATTGCTCAGGGCTTCCGCCAGCTCGGTTTTTTTGTTCCTGCTCAGGGGAATGCTTCGGCCACTGACCTCTACATTCTTGCTGTTGAATTTCTCAACCTTCTCCAAGTTAACGATGTACGATTTGTGTATGCGTAAAAACTTGTCTTCCGGAAGCTGTTTTTCGAACGACTTCATTGTTGATAAAATTACAATGTTGGCTTCGTCCGTGACCAATTTTATGTAATCTCCAAGGGCCTCGATCCATTTGATATCGTTCAGAATCACTTTGCGCTTCTTGAGATTGCTCTTTACAAAGATGTGCTCCTCGTCTTCGTGCACCCTGTGTATCTGCTCGTATTTTGCCACGGCACGTTTAACCGAAGCATCAAAACGGGACATGGTAATGGGCTTGTGAAGGTAATCGGTAACATCATAATCAAAGGCTTTCAGGGCGTAGTCCGGTTTCCCGGTAATCAAGATCACCTGTGGGCTGTTATCAAGGGATTCGAGTAGGTCAAACCCTGTGATAATGGGCATTTCAACATCCAAAAAGATAAGGTCTATCTCGTGGTTCTTAATGCCGTTCTTTGCTTCTATGGCGTTGCTGTACTCAGCTACCATCGTTAGGTTGGGGTGGTTGTTTACCAATTTGGCCACGGCCATCCGCTGCATGGATGAGTCGTCGACAATGATACTCTTTAATTTCATAGGGGCTGATTTGTGGGGTTAAATCAAGGGCAAAGTACTCAAAAAACGATAGTTGGTGCAACAAAAGATGTGAACAATGTACCGTTTATTGTATGGTTTGCCATGATTTTGGTTTATAGATTTGGGTTACTGTTTTTGTTACACTCCCATACATAACGAAGATTTTTTCCATTTCTTGTATAAGTTTTAAATTATTGGCTATTTTTGCACTCCTTAAAATAAAATGTATTATGAACCATTACGAAACTGTTTTCATTTTAAATCCCGTTCTATCTGAAGACCAGATAGAGGAAACAGTTAAGAAATTTGAGAATTTCTTAATTAAGAATGGAGCCAAAATGGTCTCCAAGGAGAATTGGGGCCTTAAAAAATTGGCTTATCCCATCCAAAACAAAAAAAGTGGTTTTTACCACTTGTTCGAGTTTAGCGGTCCAGGCGAGGCCGTGATGCCCTATGAGCAGGAATTGAAGCGAGATGAGCGTATCATGCGTTTCCTTACCGTTAAATTGGACAAGCATGCCATTGCTTGGGCAGAGAAAAGGAGAACAAGGTTAAAAACATCTAAAGCGTAAAGACTATGTCCACACTACAACAACAGGCCAAAGGCAAAAAGGATGGGGAAATCAGGTATTTGACCCCGCTGAACATTGAGACCAACACCAAAAAGAAGTATTGCCGTTTTAAAAAGTCCGGTATAAAGTACATTGATTACAAAGACGCGGACTTCTTGATGAAATTGGTGAACGAACAGGGCAAATTGTTGCCCAGAAGGCTCACGGGCACCTCATTGAAGTACCAAAGAAAAGTGGCCCAGGCCGTGAAGAGAGCGCGTCATTTGGCTTTGATGCCCTACGTAGGCGATTTACTAAAATAAAAGAAAGGGAACATGGAGCTTATATTAAAGGAAGACGTAGAGAATTTAGGTTTTAAGGACGATGTGGTCACCGTGAAGAACGGGTATGGCCGCAACTACCTTATACCCCAAGGATTGGCCACAATGGCCACCACATCTGCCAAGAAAGTGTTGGCAGAGAACCTAAGGCAGCGCGCCCACAAAGAGAAAAAAGTGATCGATTCCGCCACCAAGGTGGCCAATGCCATCAAGGGGCTGGAAATGAAGATAACCGCCAAGACCGGTGACGGCGACAAGCTGTTCGGTTCCGTTACCGTGATGGACCTATCTGAGGCCCTGGCCAAGGAAGGACACGAGGTGGACAAGAAATTCATCAGCATCCAAGGTGGTTCCGTGAAGCGCACGGGCCCTTACAATGCGCAGATCAGATTGCACAGAGAGGTGGTCGTGGACTTCCCTTTTGAAGTGGTGGCAGAGCAAAAGTAAACTGTAACGCATATTTTTTACCCAAGCCTTTCAGTCTCCTGAAGGGCTTCTTTTTTTTATCGTCATGAAATACGCCCGTTTAACCAAGGAACAACTGGAGGAACTGCAACCGGAATTCGCCAACTTTTTGGCCTCCCAGTCCATTACCGCCGCAGAGTGGGCCAACATTAAAAAACAGCGTCCCCAGGTGGCCGAAGAGGAGCTCGATGTTTTCAGCGACCTCATTTGGGAGGGCGTTTTGGGAAAGGTACGTTATTTGGAGAACATCAGTGCCCAACAAATGCACCTCTTTGAACTTGCCCCCAAGGAGATGAAGTTGTTCGCGGTGAAGGTGATGAACCCCAAAATCGACCTTACCACCAAAACCGGTTTCGACTGGTTCAAGAAAAATTGGCAGTCAGATTTTGTGGAGTACATGACCGCATCAAAGGCCTACACGGAAGACAGGAACCTGGACAAGTTCAAGCTCATACAACAGGGCGCCGTGATCACCAAAGGCGAACTGTACCAGTGGTTTGCCAAAATGATGGAAACGTCATAAAAAAAAACAGCCGGCACGGGTCCAGTGCCCATTTGTGGGGAGGTTGGTCCCCAGCTGGGCAGGGGGCCTTGGCATTTGTGGCAAGGGCCCCGAAAGTATTGTGGAGCGGCCTTGGCAAGGAAGGGCTCGCAAACTATATTTGTATCGCAATGTTTGCTGGTCCCGTGTTTCAATGAATTTGGACCGGCATAGGCAGTTAAAAACCAAATATGGCACAAAAACCATCCATCCCCAAGGGGACACGGGATTTTTCACCGGCAGAGATCAGCAAGCGCAACCACATCTTTGAAGTGGTTAAAAAGCATTTTCGGGCCTATGGCTTCTTGCCCATTGAGACCCCTGCCTTTGAAAACTCGGACACCCTTTTGGGCAAATATGGCGAAGAGGGAGATCGGCTGATCTTCAAGATCTTGAATTCGGGCGATTTTTTGGGCAAGGTGCCCCAGGACCTCTATGCGGGCAGGGACGCCGCCGCCCTGGCCCCAAAAATTACCGAGAAGGCCCTGCGCTACGATCTTACCGTGCCTTTTGCGCGCTATGTGGTGATGCACCGGAACGAACTGGATTTTCCCTTTAAACGCTATCAGATACAGCCGGTCTGGCGGGCCGATAGGCCCCAGAGAGGGAGGTTCAGGGAGTTTTACCAATGCGATGCCGATGTGGTGGGCGCACACTCCCTATTGCAGGAGATCGAGTTGGTGCAGCTCTATGACGCCGTTTTCTCCGATCTGGGGCTCAAGGGCACCACCATAAAAATGAACAACAGAAAAGTGCTGGCGGGCATTGCAGAGGTGATCCACGCCCAAGACCTGTTGGTGGATTTTACCGTGGCCCTGGACAAGTTGGACAAGATAGGGGAGGAGGGCGTAAAAACGGAGATGCGCGCCAAAGGCATCTCGGAAGCCGCCATTGCAAAGGCATCCCCTTTGTTTTCCCTTACCGGCACCAATGAGGAACAGCTGCAAAAGTTGGCAGATATGCTAAAGGATTCGGAGCAGGGAAGCCAAGGGGTGGCAGAGCTTCGGTTCATTCTGGAGGGCGTGGCCCAAATGGGACTGCAAACGGCCCACCTGGCCCTGGATGTGACCTTGGCCAGAGGCCTAAACTACTATACCGGTGCCATCTTTGAGGTCAGTGCCCCCAAAGGGGTGCACATGGGCTCCATTGGAGGCGGGGGGCGCTATGACGACCTTACCGGTATCTTTGGGCTCAAGAACGTGAGCGGTGTGGGCATTTCCTTTGGCCTGGACCGTATTTACCTGGTCATGGAGGAGTTGGGCCTTTTCCCCGAGGCCCTGGAAAAATCTTTGGACGTGCTCTTTTTGAATTTCGGGGAACGGGAGGCGCTTGCCTCCCTCAAATTGGCGCAAGAACTCAGAAAGGCCGGGTTGAGGACGGATGTGTATCCCACCAACGCCAAGATCCAAAAACAGTTCAAATACGCCAATAACCGTAACGTGCCTTTTGTGGTGCTGTTGGGAGACCAGGAGCTAAGGGACCGTACCCTGGTGGTCAAAAATATGGCCAGTGGGGAACAGACCACGTACGCCATGGATGCGTTGGGCGAGTTTATAACGTCATTCTAGCTTGTCTTCAATGGCCCTAAAAATACTCTGGTAATAAAATCTACTATGTGGCACAAGGTCCTGCGACCGTACAGGATGCGCCCACATGGCCTTGAAATCCTCCAAAGAAATCAATTTTAGATCGGCCACCTCGCTCTCTTGTTTGCTCAGCCGCTGCAGGGGTACGTTAAGGGGGCTAAGAAAGCAATGTTGAAACTCCCTATCCAGAAGGTTGGGGTGATGTTGCACAGATGTGAAACGGCCTATGGAGCTCAAAGACCCCGTGCCGATCTGTAGCCCAATTTCTTCGTCCACTTCCCGCACTGCGGCAGATGTGATCGCTTCACCAGCCCCAATATGCCCCGCGACGGAAACATCCCAAAGCAGGGGGTGGGTGTCTTTGTCCTTGCCCCGTTGTTGCAAGAGCACTTGTCCCTGAGGGGTATGGAACCAGACATGTACCGTGGCGTGATACAGGCCTTTTTGATGCACTTCGGATTTTAAGGCCACCCGGCCCGTGGGCTTCCCTTGGGCATCAAGAACATCCAAGTATTCGTCCATCCATCTAACGTATTTCCGGCCCAATTGTATTCGGTGGAAGCATCAAAACGGCAAAAATGCACGTCCCGGGGCGCGGTCCATCACCCCATCAATCAAAATAACTGAAGGTTTCCCCTTCCTTTATGGTGAGCAGCGTCTCATAGATGAGTCGGATCACATTTTCAACATCGTCTTTGTGCACGGTTTCCACCGTGGTGTGCATGTAGCGCAGGGGCAGGGAGATCAAGGCCGAGGCCACCCCTCCGTTGCTGTAGGCGAAAGCGTCCGTGTCCGTTCCCGTCATGCGGCTCGCCGCCATGCGCTGAAAGGGAATTTTCCGGGCCTCTGCCGTTTCCAAGATGCGCTCGCGCAATTTGTTCTGTACGGCCGGCGCATAGGAAATAACGGGGCCGGCCCCCATTTCGGTATGGCCTTGGGTCTTCTTTTCGATCATGGGCGTGGTGGTGTCATGGCAAACATCCGTGACAATGGCCACGTTGGGCTTAATGGTCTGGGTGATCATTTCCGCACCGCGCAGGCCAATTTCTTCTTGCACCGAGTTGGTCACATAAAGACCAAAGGGCAGCTTTTTCTTGTTTTGGTGCAACAGCCTGGCCACTTCCGCGATCATAAAGCCACCGGCCCGGTTGTCTATGGCACGGCACACAAATTTATCCTTGTTCAGTATTTGGAAGGTGTCTGGGTAGGTGATGACACAGCCTACGTGCACCCCCATTTTCTCCACTTCCTCTTTGTCCTTGGCGCCTATGTCTATAAAGATGTTGTCCAGCTTTGGGGGCTCTTCCTTGCCGGATTTCCGGGTGTGTATGGCCGGCCAGCCAAAAACGCCCTTCACAATGCCATTTTTGGTGTGTATGTTCACCCATTTGGAGGGGGCGATCTGGTGGTCGCTGCCCCCGTTCCGGATCACATAGAGCAGGCCGTTGTCCGTGATGTAGTTCACGTACCAGGAAATTTCATCCGAATGTCCCTCTATGACCACCTTATAGGGGGCCTCCGGGTTAATGACGCCCACCGCCGTGCCATAGGTGTCCGTAATGAAGGTGTCCACATACGGCTTTAGGTAATCCATCCATATTTTTTGGCCTTCCCACTCATAGCCCGTGGGGGAGGCATTGTTTAGATAGGTTTCCAAAAAGGTGATCGATTTTTTGTTGAGGATGCTTTTGGCCATGGATTTTTTCTTTGTTGCAAACTTAGCAATATTCACTTGTTTTTAATAATAAGCTTGTTCAAATATGCCTAATTTTGGCAGAGCTTTTGCTAGCTATGCTGTTATGAACGTACAACGTTTTTGTTTTTTGATGCTGTTGGGCCTTTCCTTGCTGGGCGTGGCCCAAGTGCCGGAGCAACCAATGGATTCCGTGGCGGAGCGACTCATTATCATAGAGGGAGATTCTGTCTTTCAAAGCTCCATTCCCCTGCAGGAGGCCTATGTCTTTGGAGCCTTGGAGTTTGATGATTACAAGGAAAAGTTGCGCTATTATATCCTGAGGCGAAAGACCCACAAGGTGTACCCCTACGCCAAATTGGCCGCAGAGCGCTTGGTGGAGCTCAATGATAGCTTGGCCGGCATAAAAAAACCTAGGTTGCGCCGCAAGTACACCCGGAAGATTCACAGGTACATTGAAGATGAGTTTTCGGAGGAATTGAAGAAACTTACCCGTACGGAGGGCCAGATTCTGGTAAAGCTCATTTACAGACAGACCGGCAGTACCGCTTTTGACCTGGTCAAGGAATTGCGAAACGGCTGGAGGGCCTTTTGGTACAACACCACGGCCAACATGTTCAAAATAAGTATCAAGGAGGAGTTTAAGCCGGACCTGGTGGAGGAAGATTACCTCATTGAAGACATCCTACAGCGCGCCTTTGCTTCCGGAAAACTGGAAAGACAGGAGTCGGTGCTGGACTATGATTACTCCAAGTTGTACAACAAATGGAAGGTAACCGCCAAAAAGGGAAGGCGGTAAAAGGGGGCGGCGGTGTGCCAGGTCCCTTGCCCCAAAGGTTTCCCATCCATTCGGAGCCGGTGGGCGGTAAGGTGGGTGTACGGCCCGGGGGCACTCAGCTTTTTCTCTTGCCAAAAAGGGCGTTCACCATGGTCATGATGCCCTTAAAACCCATAAAAACGGCCCCTGCGGCCAAAAGAAGGCCCAGGGCCAGCACTGGCCAATATAGAGGGTGCCCCTCATTTTTAAAGGCCTGCCAGATAACAATGGGTGCCGCGAACATCAACACCACGGTAATGGCCAAGCGCCGGATTCCCTTGACCAAAAGTTCCTTGTCCGTCCTTTTGGGCCCTTGTCCTTTGTTGTGCATTCGTTTTGTTTTTTTTTGATAGTGATGAGCGTACCCAACCAGCGTACCGCGTATGGAAAACAAGCATGAGAAAGGCCATCCGGTTTTTTCTGATATTGCCCAACTTCTCGGGCATGGCCACGTTTTGGTTTCAGGGCCGTGCCCCGCTCATTCCAAGGTAATGGTCTCCACATATTCCTGTACCACGGCAAAATAGCCCAAGGCAAATTTGTCCGTGTTGCCCGTTCCCATAAAAGTGGTGACATCGCTCACGCCGGTAACATTGATCACATTCCCCTTGGTGGTGGCGGCCGGCGTCTGGAAGGGCCCTTGGTCGCCTCCGGCCTGTGCCACGATCTGGTTCATATAATTGTAAAAAGCTTCGTCTGCCCCCAGGATGCTGATCCTTAGTGTGTCTCCGGCCTCCACATTGTCGTCATAAAAATAGGAGAACTCAAACTGCTGTCCTTGGTAAAATTCGTCCTCCGTTCCCAAGAACTCGCCAAACCCGAAATCAAATATATAGAAATCATCACGTTCCCCATTGTCCGTAAAGGCGATGACCACTTCTTTTTCCTCCCCGGAAAAGAGGGTCTGATCACCCTGTACCACCCTGTCAATGGGGGACGTGGGGACAAAGGTGGTCCGGGCAATGTAACGTTCGCCATCCACGTCAATGACCAAAAGAAGCCTTCCGGAGGTAAAAAAATCGGTCTCTGCCGTGACCTCATAGGATCCCGGTGCCGTTTCTAAAAACACAAGGGTCTGCGGTTCCAGGGGGCTTGCATTGGTACGGTCCAAGTTCTGAATACTGAGGCCATCCACGGACACGGGCTGGATGTCCTCAAAAAAGGAACTGCTCTGGCTAACGGCAATGCGGGCGGTGGTGATGGGTGCACCGTTGTCTATCCTGATCAGGGCCTCAACAATGAGGCGCGGTGGTTCTGTGGGGGTTTCCACCTCCACCACGTCTTCACAGGAAAAGAGGGCCCATACCACCAGTAAGGAAAGGAGTTGCTTTTGCATGGCTCAAAATTTAAAATTATAGGTCACTGCGGGAACCACACCAAATATGGCGGTCCGTACCGCTTCGTTGGCGCCGGTGTCCTGATTGCGCCTAAAGTTTATGGATGCCGCATTTCTGCGGTTGTACACATTGTAGATGCTAAAGACCCACTCGCCCTTTATCTTTCTGCGGGCATTCTTCCTTGGGGTCAAGGTGGCAGAGACATCCACCCTGTGGTAGTCCGGGAGCCGCTGTTGGTTGCGAAGGCCAAAATAGGGCACGGTAAGCCCCTGGAACTCAAACTGGCCCACCGGGAAATTGGTGGGCTGGCCGGTCTGGTACACAAAGTTGGTGTTAAAGCTCCACTTGTTGTTCCAATCATAACTGGCAAATAGGGATAGGTCATGGGGCTTGTCAAAAGGGGTGTTGTACCATTCCCCAAAGTTAATGCCGGTCTCGGTGACGCCCGGCACCAAATTACGGCCCGGGGTGCGCTGTTCTGACTTGGACAGGGTGTAGGCCAGCCATCCCTGGAACTTGCCCACATTCTTGCGCAACAGTACTTCCAGCCCGTAGGCCCTGGCCTCCCCGTTGAGGATCACCTGCTCTATGGCATTGTTGGCAATGAGGTTGGCACCGTCTATATAATCGATCCTATTTTGAATGTCCTTGTAAAAGACCTCGGTTTCAAAGGTATAGTCGCCCCCTTTGATGTTCTTGAAAAACCCAAAGGCGTACTGGTCCAGCAATTGGGGCTCAATGAAGGGGCCGCTGGGCGTCCAGACATCCAGCGGGGTGGGGGAGTTGGTGTTGCTTATCAGGTGCAGGTATTGTGCCAAGCGGGTGTAACTTCCCTTTATGGAGCTGTCCCCGTTCAACAAATAGGAAAAGGAGATCCTGGGCTCAAAGTTGTTATAGGTGGCCAGGCTACCGCCCCTTCCCGGGGTGCTCACGGCAATGGGGTCTGCCTCTTGGTACAATTGCAGGGCGGGGTCAAAGGTGAGGGGGTTGTTGTTCTCATAGACGTTGATCTCGTCTTGGCCCAAACGCAAAAAATTGCTGAAGCGCAAACCGTAGCCCAAGCTGAGCCGTTCGGTGACCCGGTGCTCCAGATCTACGTAGGCCGCAAATTCATTGGCATACTTTTGGGTGAGCTGTTCTTCCAAAATACCCGAATCCGGACGGCTGGGCGATATCTTCCCGGGATTGAACTGATAGTAAACGTTGTTGAGCCCATAATTTACCTGCAATTTGTCGTTGAGGTAATGCTTCAGATCGTATTTTAAGTTGAAGTTTCTAATGCCCGAGTTCCAATCGAACCCAACAAAATCCAAGGTGAGTCCGTAATAGTAATCCGAGTAGATCAAGGAGAGGTTGGAGAACAACTTGTCAGAGAACAGGTGGTTCCACCTAAAATTGCCCACGGCATTGCCATAGGTGTTCACAAAACTATCGCTTATGCCAAAGACGTCCCGGCCAAAGTAGCCAGAGAGAAAAATGTTGTTTTTTTCATTGATGCGGTAGTTGAGCTTGGTGTTCAGGTCATAGAAATAGGCGGTGTTGTCCAGATCGAACAGGGGCAAAAAGAGGTGGGCGTAAGAGGCGCGGCCGCCGATCAAGAACGCGGCTTTGTCCTTTTTTATGGGTCCCTCCAGCAGTAACCTGCTGGCCACGGCCCCAATGCCGCCATTGGCCTTAAAGTTTTTGCTGTTGCCCTCTTTTTGAAAAATATCGAGCACGGAAGACACCCGGCCCCCGTATCGGGCGGGAATGCCCCCTTTGTACAGTTTTATGTCCTTGATCGCATCTGGGTTAAATACCGAGAAGAAACCAAAAAGGTGCGAGGAGTTGAAGATGATGGCCTCATCCAACAAAATCAAGTTTTGGTCCACCGCCCCGCCGCGGACGTTGAAACCCGAGGCGCCTTCCCCGGCATTGGTTACGCCGGGCAAGAGCAATATGGATTTGATCACATCTGCCTCGCCCAAGATCACCGGAATTTTTTTAATGGTGCCCACGGAAAGGGTGTTCACGCTCATTTGCGGTTTTCGGATATCCATTTTTTCCACGTTTTGGGTCACCACCACCTCTTCCAGTTCCTGGGCCTCTTCAGAAAGACTAAAGTCCAGCTTTAGGTTTTTGTCCAGGGTGATGCTGCGCCTTAGGTCCCCATAGCCCAGATAGCTCACCACAAGTTGGTAGGTGCCCTCTGGGAGGGTTATGGAATAAAAGCCGTATTCGTTGGTGGTAACGCCCGTGGAGAGCTCCGGAAAGGCCACGGTGACCCCTATGAGGGTTTCGTTACTGCTTTCTTCGGATATGGTCCCGCTCAGGGTAAACTTCTCTTGGGCAACGCCCGCACTGAAGAACAATAGGCAAACTGCGAGAACGCCTTGCCGGATACCTGTCATAGTATTTTTTTACAAAAGTAAACAGAAAGGAGCACAAGCGTGCCATTTTGTACCAAGTAAAAAGCTCCCTGGTCGGGGAGCTTCACGTTAAAAACAAGCCGTTGCCCGTTTTGGGAACAGCCAGCACCTACATCTGTACCTGGCAACGGATTTCATCCAGGATATCGTTGAAGGTGTCACTGGGGCGCATGGCGCGCTGCACCATGTCCTCATTGGGCAGGTAGTAGCCGCCCAAGTTCTGGGGACTGCCCTGGGCCCGTAACAACTCTTCCGTGATCTTGGCCTCTTTGTCCCTGAGCATATGGTACACCGGTGTAAAGTGGTTGCTCAGTTCAACGTTTGTCTTTTGCCCGGCCAGGGCCTGTGCCCAATAAAGGGCCAGGTAAAAGTGACTGCCACGGGTGTCCAGTTCGTTTACCTTTCTGGAAGGGGTCTTTCTTTGCTCCAATAACGTTTCGGTGGCGCGGTCCAGACATTCGCCTAGTACCGCGGCACGCCGGTTGCCGTATTTTTCGCCACAGAATTCAAGGGAAACGCCCAGGGCAAGGAACTCCCCCAGGGAATCCCAGCGCAGGTGGCCTTCGGACAGAAACTGCTGTACGTGCTTGGGGGCCGATCCGCCCGCTCCCGTCTCAAAAAGTCCGCCACCGTTCATCAGCGGCACTATGGACAACATTTTGGCACTGGTGCCCACCTCCAAGATGGGGAAGAGGTCCGTGAGGTAGTCCCGTAGCACGTTTCCGGACACGGATATGGTGTCCTGTCCGTCCTTTATGCGCTGCAAGGTATATTTGGTGGCCGCTACCGGGGACATGATGTATAATTCCAGCCCATTGGTGTCCTCTTCTTGCAGATAGTGGTTCACTTTTGCGATCAACTGGGCATCGTGGGCACGGTCTTGGTCCAACCAAAAGACTGCGGGCACCTGTGTGGCCCTTGCCCTGGAAACGGCCAATTGCACCCAGTTGCGTATGGGGGCGTCCTTGACCTGGCACATGCGCCAAATGTCGCCCTTGGCCACTTGGTGTTCCAACAAGGTTTTTCCGGAGGCCATGTCAATGACCTTGACCCTTCCTTCCAGGGCCATCTCAAAGGTCTTGTCATGGGAACCATATTCCTCGGCCTTTTGGGCCATGAGTCCCACGTTGGGCACGGTTCCCATGGTGGTGGGGTCAAAGGCGCCATGTTGTTTGCAAAAATCAATGGTGGCCTGGTAAATGCCGGCATAGCTGCTGTCCGGTATCACGGCCTTGGTGTCCTGGGGTTGGCCCTTGGCATTCCACATCTGGCCCGAATTGCGGATCATGGCGGGCATGGATGCGTCAATGATGATATCGCTGGGTACGTGCAGGTTGGTAATGCCCTCATCGGAATTGACCATGGCCAGATCGGGCCCTTCCTCCAGGGCCTCCCGGAGGTCATTTTCAATGGTTTCGCGCTGTTCCCTGGGCAGATCGGCCAGTTTGTTGTAGAGCACCTCCAGGCCGCTCTTGGGACTGTAGCCCAGACCTTTCAGGGTCTCCGAGTGTTTCTCAAGCACCGTGCCCAGGAGGGTCTCCATTACCAGCCCGAAGATAATGGGGTCCGAAACCTTCATCATCGTGGCCTTTAGGTGCACTGAAAACAGCACGTTCTGTTCCTTGGCTTCTTGTTTCTGGGCTTCCAGGAATTGCACCAAGGCCTTCTTTTCCATAACGGTGGCATCAATGATTTCCCCGGCCAAGAGGTCAATGTGCTCTTTGAGCACTTGCTGTTTTCCCTCCGGGGTCTCCAATACCACCTTTACCGTGGTGTTGGCGTCCAAGGTGATCGATTTTTCGTTTGCCTTGAAATCGCCCCCCGACATGGTGGCCACGTGGGTTTTGGAATCAGGGCGCCATGGCCCCATTTTATGTGGGTTGTTTTTGGCGTAGTTTTTCACGGCCTTGGGTGCACGGCGATCGGAGTTGCCTTCCCTTAGTACGGGGTTTACGGCGCTGCCCTTTATTTTGTCGTACCTGGACCTGATGTCTTTTTCCTTGTCCGTTTTGGGCACATTGGGGTAGGGTGGTACGGTGAGGCCTTTTTCCCTCAGTTCGGCTATGGCCTCCTTGAGCTGGGGCAGCGATGCGCTGATATTGGGCAGTTTTATAATGTTCGCCTCTGGCTGTTTGGCCATTTCACCCAAAACCATCAGGGCGTTGGGCACCCGTTGGGTCTCGGTGAGGTATTCTGGGAAAGCGGCCAGAATCCGGCCGGCCAGGGAAATGTCCTGTGAAACGATGTCTATGTGGGCGGTACAGGTAAACGCTTTTACTATGGGAAGAAAGGAGGCCGTGGCCAAAGCAGGGGCCTCATCGGTTTTTGTGTATAAGATTTTCGACATCAAAAATGGGTTTAAAGCCGGCAAAGGTACATATTTTGGCCGGTCTGGCCATAGGGTTTTTGGCTTATCCGACCTACGGGCACCACTTTGTCCCTTGGGCCGGTTTCACCGATGAAATCTTCGGTTACATCGGGTTTTTGTTACCGTTTTTAAGAACGTCTCGGTACCGGCGGCCCGCCCCAGGCCAGATGCCCCTTGAAAATGGTCAGGAAACACTTCAAACCATAAATTCCATTACTTCTGCAAACCCCTGCCAACCCGATCGCCGTGCCCACCTTCCCGGAAACAGCGTGGCCATGGGCTTGCCCAGATTCCAGATTGCTTCATTTTACGGGAGGTAGCCCCCTCATTAGTAAGGTGTGAAACAGTATAAGGGTTCAACTTTTCCGGCCTGTTTCCAAACAAGAAACCGATATCCATGGTCAAGGCTTCTTAAACCCAGATTAAGCAATAGAAATTCCCCGCCTGAAAGGAACGGGCAGGTATTACGGCTGCAAATCCCTGCAAAATCAATCGTTGCACTGACTTTTGCTCACTCACCGTAGCGATGGCTACACCTCAATCGCAAAAGTCTTGATTTTATTGGGCTTTGCACCCTCATCCACGAAAGTCTACTATATAACACTCAAGCAACCAAGTTATCCTTTGAAAAATTATGGTTCTATGTTAAATACAGTGGGTAATCGAATTTCAGTTTACCCGCTATGAAATAGATCATGTTTATAAAATTCTCCGTGTTCCGGTAGCCCCTTGCCCTTTTCTTGGCAAGCTGTATCTTG
>NZ_JBLFEO010000031.1:0-46671 GCF_047345505.1 Maribacter aquimarinus
AAGATACAGCTTGCCAAGAAAAGGGCAAGGGGCTACCGGAACACGGAGAATTTTATAAACATGATCTATTTCATAGCGGGTAAACTGAAATTCGATTACCCACTGTATTTAACATAGAACCAAAAAAATCAACCCCCTTCCTTGAACCAGCCGGAGTACATGACATAGGCCTCCGCGATGCGATCGATCTCGCCACGGCTCAGGGAAGGATCCACCTCCTTTATCTTTTTGGCGGGCATACCGGCAAAGACGCTTCCCTGGGGCACGTGGGTGCCCTTGGTTAGCACCGCTCCCGCCGCAATGATGCTGTTGCTCTCCACCACGCAGTGGTCCATGATGATGCTGCCCATTCCTATGAGCACATTGTCCTTTACGGTGCAGCCGTGCACAATGGCATTATGCCCAATGGAGACATTGTTCCCGATCTTGGTGGGCGCTTTTTCATAGGTGCAATGGATCACCGCCCCGTCCTGTACATTTACCTTGTTGCCCATTTCAATGTAGTGCACATCCCCGCGCACCACCGCATTGAACCAAATACTGCATTGATCGCCCATCTGTACCTGGCCCACCACCGTGGCATTTTCGGCAATGTAACAATCGTTCCCAATTTTAGGGGCGTGGCCCCTGACCTCTTTGATCATACGCTTATGTTTACCCTATTTAAAATACGCCAAAAAGGCTTTCTTTCTGGAAGCGGACACCAACAGCTCCCTGCCATTGGAAAGAATGAGGCTGCCCCCCTTTCCCTTTTTGTACTTTACCACCCGGTTCACGTTCACGAGATAGGATTTGTGGGTGCGAGCAAAGGCAAATTGGGAAAGATGCTCCTCAAAATATTTTAAAGTCTTGCTAACCACCAATCTTTTGTTCTCCAGGAATATCTCCGTGTAATTGTCATCTGCCCGGCAGTACAGGATGTCTGCCACGTCCAGCACCTCAAATCCGTCTTGCTGTGGCAGGGTGATCTTTCCCTGCACCTGGCCCATCTTGGGCCTCAGCACCTGGTCTTCCAGGGCCTTTTCCCTGCTCCTGATTTCCAGGACATGGTCCACGGCATGGATGAGCTCCCCAATATCTATGGGCTTGGTAAGGTAGTATGCGGCCTGCTGGTTCAGGGCGTCTTTGGCGTAGTGCTCATAGGCGGTGACAAAAACGGTCTCAAAGCTCCGGTCCGGAACGGCCGCCAAAAAGTCAAAGGCGTTGCCAAAGGGCATTTCCACGTCCAAAAAGACCACGTCGGGGGGCTGTGCCCCGATCAGGGCCAAGGCCTCTTCCATAGAGCCGGCCTCGCCCAACAAGCGAACTCCGGGACAGTACTTGCCCATATAGTTCGTAAGGATTTCCCGGCTAGTGGGCTCGTCGTCCACTACAATGGCTGTGAGTTCCATCAGTCTTTTTTCAATGTTAAGATCACCTCGGTTCCGCTACCATCTTCCTTGAGATCGTTTATGGCTATGGACACCTTGTCCGGTTGCATTTTGTTGAGTATGGCCACCCGCCTTGCTATATTGGCCATTCCCTTGGATCGTTTTTTCTTCTGATGCTGGGTCTTTGCCCGGGCAGAGGCCTGGCGCCCAATGCCGTTGTCCCTGATGGTTACCTGCACCTGGTTCCCCGTCACGGCGGCCACCCTTATCTCCAATGTGCCCTTGGCCCGTTTATAGCGCAGGCCGTGCCAAATGGCGTTCTCTATGTAGGGCTGCAACAACATGGGGGGAATCTGAAAATGCTCCACGTTAAGGCCCTCCTCGATCTCAATATGATAGTCAAATTTATCCGGAAAGCGCGAATGTTCCAATTTTACGTAGAGCTCCAACAGTTGCAGCTCTTCGGACAAGGGAATGAAATCGGCCTCTGAATTGTCCAAAACGGACCGCATGAGCTTGGAAAAGTCGCTCAGGTACTTGTTGGCGCTCCGTTCATCGTTCTTGGCAATGAAATTATTGACGGAGTTCAGGGCATTGAAGATAAAATGGGGGTTCATCTGGGAGCGGAGAGACTTCAATGCCAACAGGTTGTTGGCCAATTTCTGCTGTTGGTTGCTGCGGTAAAAGAAAAAGGCCGCCAGCCCCATTAGGCAAAGGCCAAGCACCAGGGAATAGATCAACCACTGTTGCCTCTTGTAACTTTCTTGGGAGAGGGCCTGTTCCGTCAGTGCCAAATTGTATTTGCTGGCCGTGAGCTCCCGTTCCTGCTCCAGTCCCTTGATCCTGTTCTGCACGGAGCTGATCTCACGGGTAAAGCGGGCCGCGCGGGATATCTCCTCTTCCTTGCGCACATACAAGGTATCCACCACGTTCACATAGGCTTGGTAGGTTTGCAGTGCCTTGTTGAAATCTCCCTTGACCTCATAGACCTCGGACAGCTTCCTGGTGGCATCCTTCTGTACCAACAGGTCGTCCTCAAAATCGGCCTCCACAATGCTCTGCTCCAAATGGGAGATGGCCTCGCTGTACTTGTCCTGGGCAATATAGGCGTTCGCTATTTTGTAGTTGATGCGCTGGGAGGTGAGCGTATCCCCCAAATCCAACTCCCTGGCCCCTCTCTCCCGCACGTTCAACTTGTTCAACTCCCGCAAGCTGTTCTTCCTAAGGGCGATTTCCTCTTGGTAATCGTTTTTCTTATTGTAAAAATCGGCCACTTTTTCATTTTCCCTCAAGGCCCTTGTGGGCGTCTGTTGATTGGCCATTTCCAGGGAATTGCCATAGTAGCGCTCGGCCTCCATAAATTGGTTGCCCTCACTGTAGGCATCGGCAATCTTTGAATTGAGGTCGGTGATCTGCAAGGACAGCCGCCCTTGCTGCGCCATTTGCAAACCCTCCTGGTACAGGGATACGGCGCCCGGCAGGTCCCGTTTTGCCTTTTTAAGGTCGCCCAGGAGCTCCAGGAGCTCCACCTGCTGTTGGCGTGGCACCCCCCTTTGGTTGCGCAAGGGAAGCAAGACCTCCTCGGCCAAGCCCACTTCCTTGTCCAGGAGATGGGACCGCGCCAGCCATAGGGCCGTGGAAAACGTTTCATTGATCTTTAACGATTGCTCAAAATTATCCGCGGCCAGATCGTACTGCTTGTAAAAGAAATAGATCTCGCCCAAGACGCTCAGCGACTGCGCCAAGGCGTTCTGATCCCCACCGTCTTCCATTTCATTGATGGAGGCGGCAACAAAATCGACACTCTTGGCAATGTCCTTCCGCATATGGAACCTGGCAGAATCCAAATAGACCGCGTGCAGCCCCTTTTTCTTGGATGATGGGGCCGATGTTAACCGGCCCGGTTCCCTTCCGGAAACCGTTGCACCCCCTTCCCCTTGTTGGGCCAAGACCACTTTTAGGGGCTTTGCATCTTCCACCCGTTTCCTGGCCGTTTGGAAACCAGGGTGCTCAAAGACCAGTTCCCGGCCCAGGGACACGGAAATGTGAAATTTCCCGGCGGCATCGGTCATCGTACCAACACCACTTTCAACGCTCACGGAAACACCGGCCAAGGGTTCATTGGAAGCGTTGAGCACCTGACCGCCAAGGTCTAGCCTGCCGGTATCGGTCCCGGTTTGGCCGTGTGCCCAAAGGCCCCACATTAAAAAAAGGGACAACATGATGTTCGCTAGGGATCGCATCTTTTGCATACTTATGGTAAACTTAGGTCATTTATATGATTTCAAAAAATGGGGAGGTAGGGCATGGTGCCCCAAAAAAGAGCGTTTAACCCACTTCACTCACCCAAAGCCCACCTTGGCGCAGGGAAAGGGGCACTTCCCTAAGTCCCGGTTTTTCTTTACCGGGCCTGGCCCTAGTTTTACGCCATAACCCTTTAAACAAATCATCATGAAAAAGTATCACAGCATAGGCCTTTGCCTCTTGGCAGCGCTCTTCTTGGGACATTCCCGGCCCAACGATGCCATGCAACATGAAAAAGCACAAGAAAAACGGAGCTTTATCCCCTCCCATATCGATTCCGAACGAAAAGACGGTGCTTCGGTAAAAATTGCCCTCTTGTTGGATACCAGCAACAGTATGGACGGACTCATTAACCAAGCCAAATCCCAGTTATGGGACATTGTGAACGAGTTTACCCACGCCAGATGTGGCAACGGTGCCCCGCCCAAACTGCAAATTGCCCTGTACCAATATGGGAACGACAACCTTTCTTCCCGTGAGGGGTACATACAGCAAGTGCTGGATTTTAGCTCGGACCTGGATGAAATCTCCGAGAAACTGTTTTCCCTGACCACCCACGGCGGGGAGGAATACTGCGGGGCGGTGATCAATACCTCCTTGAAACAACTGGATTGGGGCAGCACGCCCGGAGATTTGAAAATGATCTTCATTGCCGGAAACGAACCCTTTGACCAAGGCCGGCAAAGTTATGTGAACGCCGCCCTGAACGCCAAGGAAAAAGACGTGGTGGTAAACACCATTTTCTGCGGAAACCATGCACTGGGGGTACGCACCCAATGGAAAAAGGGAGCCCAGCTCACCGGTGGGGAATACATGGCCATTGACCACAACAGGGATGTGGTGCACATAAGCACGCCCTACGACGACGTGATCCTAAAGCTGAACACCAAGCTGAACAAGACCTATATCTCCTTTGGCAGCCTGGGGGCGTCCAAATTTCGGAAGCAGGCCGTACAGGATGCCAATGCCATGGAAATGGAAGAGGCCGTGGCGGTGAAAAGGGCGGTGAGCAAAAGCTCCCGTTTGTACTCCAACAAAGCATGGGACCTGGTCGATGCCACCACGGACGAGTCCTTTGACCTCTCCCAGCTGGACAAGGATGCGCTTCCGAAAGAACTGCGCAACAAATCCAAAGAAGAAATGGAAGCCATCATTGAGGCCAAGCGCAAGGAGCGGGAAGCCATACAGAAAGAGATACAGGACCTGGACATGAAAAGGAAGGAATACATGGCCCAAAAACAAGAGGATGCTTCCCAACCCACCCTGGAAAGCGCCATGGTCAGGGCCATAAAGAGACAGGCATTGGCAAAGCACATCCGTTGGTAGGCACAGCACGGAACGGGGAGATGCCCTTGGGACGCCAAAAGAGGCCCGGGCAGAAAACGGTGGCCGGCACCACATGTCGTTTAACATGGCACTACGGAAGGCGGTTACTGGGCGGCCGGGCAATAACAATCATAGCGTCGCTCGCGCTGGCCAAAGTCGTACCCCAGGGTGATCTGATGAAAGCCGCCGTTGGAAAAACGGATGTCGCCCATTTGGTAGGAGTAGTTATAGGACACCATAAAGTTCTTGATATTGGCCCCCACAATGGGGGTCACGAGCTGCAGGCGCTGTTCGCCAAAGCCGGTGGCGGTCTGGAATTGCGCCCCGTCAAAACTCCTGCGATAGGAGATTCCGCCCCACACCCTACCAAAATCCACGTCCTTGTACACCTTGGCGTTGATGTCAATGGTCTTTTCCCGGGTAAACTCGGTCAACTGAAACAGTACGGAGGGCTCCACCTGCCACTCATTTCTTCCAAAGATGTAGCCTGCGGAAACAAGGTAACGGCGAATGTTGTCAATAACCAGCTGGTCCGGGTTGTCCTGGCGGTCCCGGTAGTACACGTTGCGCTGGCTGCCCGTGAGCGCATTGAGCACGGCAAAATGGGCATAGAACTCCTGCAGGTTATAAGAAAGGCCCAGGTCCACGTTAAAATAAGATGCGCTGAGCCGTTGGCCCGCTATGGCCGGATCGGGCACAAGGGACCTGAACTCGGATTCGTCCAGGCTACTCTGTAAGATCGTGCCGCTGATCCCAAAGGAAAGTTGGTTCAGCGCCCTGATGTCCGTGCCGCCCATGCGCAAATGGTGGGCATAGGTCATTTTGGCGCCCGTTTGGGAATGGTAGCCATTGGCATCGTTAAAGAGAATGACCCCTACCCCACTGGGCCCGTCCCCTAACCTAAAATTGGCATTTATGGTCTGCAGGCTCGGGGCGTCTTCCACATCAAACCACTGCATCCTGGCCGTGGCCCGGATCTTTCCGCCCTCGCCTATCCCCGCCATAGAAGGGTAAACCAGGTAGTAATTGTCTGCCAAATAATCAAAATAAACGGGAATGCCCTCCTGTGCCTTGGCCCAGTGACCAAATAGAAACAGCACAAGTAGGACAGGAAGATATTTACACTTCATCTTAGGGCTTTGGGAGGCGCCAGGGGCAGGCCGGCGACCATAAGGTATAACGGCCCACACGAAACATTATTATGTAGGGCACATCTTAGATTTCCTTCGTATTTTTGCAATATAGGCATAAGCCGCAGATCGGGACAGGACAGGAGGGTAAAATCATTGATTTTTGTCCAAAAATTTCTTTTTTTTGAATTTTTTACCCCAACCAAGGGCCCAGCCATCTGCACACAACATAAAACAGAAACAATGAAGGAGTATTCCATTACCGTGGTGGCCACCAACAATCCTCACATTCTGAAGTTTGAGGCCAACCACCTGTTGGTGCAACGAAAAAACTACGAGTTCAAAAACATAGACGAGGCCCAAAACTCGCCCCTGGCGCAACAACTGTTTCACCTGCCCTTTATCAAAACGGTCTATGTGTCCGGAAATTTCATAGGACTGGAACGGTACGACATTGTGCAGTGGGAAGATGTCAAGGACGAGGTGGCCCAGCAATTGGTGGAGTACCTCAACGCCGGGGAACCGGTGGTGATCGAGGAACAGACCGACAAAAAGATTCCCGTGACGGTCTATGCCGAAGTTACGCCCAACCCGGCCACGATGAAGTTTGTGGCCAGCAAGAAAATTGTGGGCACGGCCTATGAGTTCAAGAACATAGACGAGGCCAAGCACGCTCCCCTGGCAATGGCCCTTTTCCAGTTTCCGTTCGTAAAACAGGTGTTCCTGGACGAGAACTACGTTTCCGTGAGCAAGTACGAGGTGGCCGAATGGGAAGACATAACCCTGGAACTGCGCGAACTGATCCGAAACTTCATAGCAGACGGCAAGGAAGTGGTGGGCGATGGCGCGCGATCCGTGAACGCCCCCGAAGTGGCCCCTACCACGGAAGCCAGTGCGCCCGCGGGCCCTTTGGACGACACCTCCAAAGAGATCGTGGCCATTCTGGAAGAGTACGTAAAGCCTGCCGTGGCCAGTGATGGCGGCAACATTCTCTTTAAGTCTTACGAAGCGGAGCACAAACGGGTAAACGTGATCCTACAGGGCGCCTGCAGCGGTTGTCCCTCCTCTACCTTTACCCTAAAGAACGGCATTGAGACCATGCTCAAGAACATGATGGGTGACCGTATCAATGAGGTTGTTGCCCTAAACGGTTAAAAATTGACCTTTCGCCGTGGGCGTCCCATCATTTTTTAGTATTTTAAGGCTTCATTTAAAAACACTAATTATGGCAGTTTTAAAAGTTATTGAAGTATTGGCCAATTCCGACAAAAGTTGGGAAGATGCCACCAGAAAGGCGGTAGATCAGGCCGCCAAATCGGTCAAGAACATTAAATCGGTTTACGTGAACGAACAGAGCGCGATGGTGGACGATGGCAAGGTCACTGAGTTCCGGGTGAACGTAAAAATAACCTTCGAGGTTAAATAATTGACCCGAACACCTTTTAAAAAGCGCCTAAAGGCGCTTTTTTTGTTCCTTTGCACTGCCAGCACAAGCCACGGTTCCTTGGCATGCTCCGATTGTGTCGCCCCTTGGCAACTAACTTCCAAGGGACACGGAAAGCCCCGCGGAAGACCAGGACCGCCACAGATGCTGCCCAACCTAACGCAACTCATTTCCCAAACACATAAAAATCTGATTTGAAGATGGAAAAATTGACCGACTGGAAAGCACACGCAGACAATGCCATAGCCTGGATATGGAGCGCCCTGCCCAACCTCATCTGGGCCGTGGTGATCCTAATTGCCGGCATCTACGCCATTAGGCTGATCAACAGACTGGTGCGCCGGCATTTTGAAAAACGCGATTACGACCAGGCTCTGGAAAGATTTCTGCAGAGCTTTATAAAAATTGCCCTGAAACTGATCCTGTTTGTTTTGGTCATTACCCAATTGGGTGTAAAAACCACCTCTTTGGTGGCCATTTTAGGGGCTGCCGGGCTGGCCGTGGGGCTGGCCCTACAGGGGTCACTGGCCAATTTTGCCGGCGGCGTGCTCATCTTGGTCTTTAAACCGTTCAAGATCGGCGATTGGATTTCTGCCCAAGGGGTGGACGGTGCCGTAAAGGACATTAACATCTTTACCACCAAGCTCACCACTTTTGGCAACCAGGAGGCCATAATCCCCAACGGGCAATTGAGCAACAACAACATCATCAATTACAATGCCGAGCCCATGCGCCGGGACAAGATAGACGTGGGCATCGGGTACGGATCCAACATAAAACAGGCCAAGGACATCCTCTTGGCCATCTGCAAGGAAAACGAAAACATACGCACCCAACCGGCACCCGAGGTCTATGTTGGGGAACTGGGCGATAGTTCCGTGAACCTGACCTTGCGCTTTTGGGCAGACAATGAGGTCTTTTGGGCCGCCCATTTTCACGTGATGGAAGAAATAAAATACCGCTTTGACGAGGCCGGCATTGAAATACCCTTTCCACAGCGGGTCATGCACACCATCGGGGAGAAGTGATACGGTCAGTGGCCCTGTTTTTTCTTGGTCTGCAGCATAAAGTCCTTTAGGTAATAGGGCTCAAAATAAGCAACATCCTCCAACTGGCCCGCCGCATACCTTTCCTGGCTCAAAGCAACCATTTGCCTTGCGGAAGGGATCACCGTGGGGTCATAGGAAAAAGTGTCATGGTCCAAGAGGTCTGCTATCTTGGCGGCGCCACTGCCCACGAACAGCACCTCCCGATGCCTGTAAATGGAAAAGGAATCACGGTTTACCACCACGGCCTCGGTGGGCCCAAGGGCTTGGAGCCGGGCGTCGTAAACGGCCGCATAGACCTCCATCCTGCGCGCGTCCAGCACGGAAACCACCATATCCCGTACCCTCTCCTTCACGGACAGGGCCATACTCTTTAAGGTGGGAACGGCGATCAGTGGCAGTCCCAGGGCAAAACAAAGCCCCTTGGCGGCAGACACCCCAATGCGCAGCCCCGTATAGGAACCGGGGCCCTTGCTCACGGCCACGGCATCCAGATCGCCAAGGTCCTTCCCGGCCATTTCCAGACTTTCCTTGATAAAGAGGTGCAGCTGCTCTCCGTGGGAGTAATTGGGGGCATTGTGCTCTTTTAATGACAACAACCTTCCGTCCTGGGCCACGCCAACGGAGCAATTGGTGGTGGCCGTTTCCAAATTCAAGATCAGTCCCATGTGCCAAAGGTAGGGCTTACGCCCAAAAAGCAAAAGCCCGTGAACCTGTAATTCACGGGCGTTCCATTTTATATCCAAGCATCGGTCTAGTTCAGCACAATGGGCATGCCAAAGTAGAACTCCAATATCTTCAACCTAAAAATATAGTCGTATTTGGTGCGCACCACATCGGCGGCGGCATTGTCCACCCGGGCCTGGGCCTGGCTAAAATCGAAGGCGTTCATCAGCCCCACGTCAAAACGCTCTTTGGCATATTCAAAGGCCAATCTCCGGGCCTCCAAAGTCTTTTCCGCGGCCTCGTAGGCCTTGAAGGTGGTATTGACATCCACATAAGATTGGTTCACGATGTTCTCCAGGTCCAGCTTCTCCTGCTCCAACTGCAATTTGGCCCGCTCCACGTTTATTTCGGAGCGGTCAATGGCGTTGCGCACACTGAATCCGTTGAATATGGGCACGTTGAGCTGCACCCCAAAGGAGACCCCATCAAAGATCCAGAGCTGATCGGTAAAGCTGGGCGTAAAGAACTGGGGAATGGAGCCCGAGGGCAGTCCCGGTACGGGAAGCTGTGCCACATCCGAATATCGGGTGCCGTAGTTGGCAAAGGCCCCCAAGGTGGGCAACAAGGCCCCTTTACTGATGTCCAGGTCCTTTTCCGCCAGTTCCACATTGGTCTGGGACAATTTAATATCGTTCCTGAACTCCAGCGCCTTGGCGTAAATGGAACTGGGGGTGTTGCTCAGAATGTCCGATGGTGGAATGTCGAACGCCTGGTCCGCAATGTCAAAATTATCGTAGTCCGTGATCTGCAGCAGTTGTGCCAGGCCGATCCTGGAGATGAGCACCTGCCCCTCTGCATTGATGATCTGCTGCTGCTGGTTGGCGGCAGTGGCCTCTATTTCCAAGAGATCGCCCCTGGGCAGCACCCCGGACTCCACCAGCTCCTTGGTCCTGATCAGGTCCTGCTCGGTAAACTGATATTGTGCCCTGGCCACCTTGAGCAGCTCCTTGTTGCTCAGCACTTGCAGATAACTGTTGGCCACGCTGAGCCTAATATCATCCTTTAGGTCGTCCAGGCGGTACTGGTTGGCAATGGCGTTGAGTTTGGCCCGGTTGAGCTGGTGCACGTTGCGAAGCCCATCAAAAAGGGTGACCCCGGTAGTGAGGCCCGCGTTCACATTGTTCTGGGTCCTGTTGGTGGGCAAGTTGTTGGTGGGGTTAATGGAGAAACCCGTGTTGCTGGAGTACGATGTATTGGCGTTTAGCGTGGGAAGGAAATTGCCCAGGGCGTCGGACTTGTCTATCTCGGCATTTTCGAGGTCCAGTTCAAATTGGGCCACGGTAAGGTTGTGCTCCACCGCATACTCCACGCACTCCTGCAGCGTCCATTGCTTTACCTGCGCGGAGAGCGCCGTTGCGGCAAAGAGCAGCAGTAGTGTAATGGCTTTACATTTCATGTTCTTGTTTTTTGATTGCTATTGATTATGTTGATGGATGTCTGTTAGGCGGCTTCCTCTTCGCCCTCTTCTTCCTCACCTTTTTTAATGGGCTCCGTCTTGTTCCAGTGCTTCACCTCGTCACTTTCCTCCAATCCGGAAACGACCTCCACGTTCACCCCGTCCGAAATGCCTATTTCAATGTCCCGGCGCTCAAATTTCTGATCGCCGGTGGCCACTTCCACAAAGGGCTCTGCCGTGTCCTTGTCAAACTGCAACAGTGCTTCGGGGATGGCCAGCACATCTTTTTTGCTTTCCAGGACCAGGGAGGCGTTGGCGCTGTAGCCGGCCCGGATCAGCACGCTGTCATCCACCGTTACATCGCCCTCGATCTTGAACTGTACCGCTCCGGCCTCTTCCACGCCCTTGGGGGCTATGAACTTCAATTTGGCCTCGAAGGTACGGTCTTCAATGGCGCCCAGGCTAATTTCCAGGGGCATGCCCACTTCCAGCTTGCCCACTTCGCCCTCATCTACCTTGCCCTCAAAGATCATCTTCCCCAGATCGGCAATGGAGGCCACCGTGGTACCATCGTTGAAGTTGTTGCTCTGGATCACCTGATCGCCCTCTTTTACCGGAATCTCCAGAATGGTGCCCGATACGGTGGCGCGGATGTTGGTGTTGGCCTCCGAAGAGCCCCCAATGGATCCCCTGCGGATGATCTGGTAGTCTGCGTTGGCGTTCTTGAGTTCTTGCTCTGCCTGCTCAAAGGCCAGTTTCTGGTTGATGAAATCCTGGTTGGAGACCACGCCCTTGTCGTAGAGCGTCTTGTTGCGTTCATATTCGATCTTGGCATTATTCAGGGCCAGCTCCGCATTGCGCACCCGCCCACGGGCCTGGTACATGGCCTGCTCGTTGGGCACCACCTTGATCACGGCAATGAGCTCACCGGCATTGATCTTCATCCCCTCTTCCACCATGATCTTGTCTATGATTCCGGTGATCTGGGGCTTTATCTCCACCTCATCTTCCGGGATGACCTTTCCGGTGGCCACCGTTTTCCTTTCTATGGTGGTGGTAAAGGGTTGGGAAGTGTCATACTCAATGGTGCTCTTGCTGTTGCTCTTTACAAAGAACAGGGCGGCCCATAAGGCACCGATCACCAATAGCGCGATCAATATATACTTTACGATCTTGTTCATTTTTTAGTTGTATTAGTTATCTATTTGTTGTTAGTGGTTCCTTTTATCATTCTTCCCTCAGGGCATCAATGGGCTTTATGCTCACCGCTCGCTGTGCGGGAATGAGGCCGATCAAAACGCCCAGCATCACCATGAGCAGCAACGACCCAATGACATAGGCCACCGGGACCGTGGGGTTGCTGTAGGGTATTTCCACGTTCTGGGTCATCACGTCTATGCCCTTTAGGGTCAATGCGCCCGCTATGATGCCGATCACCCCGGCCAGCATGGTGAGAAAGAGCGACTCGATCAGGATCTGGTTGCGCACTTCCGATGGGGTGGCCCCCAGCGCCCGGCGCACGCCCAATTCCTTGGTGCGTTCCTTCACGGAGATCAAGAGGATGTTGCCAATGCCTATGACCCCGGCCAAGATGGTGGCAATGCCCACAATGAGCGAGAGAAAGGTGAGCCCGTTGGCAAAGCCAAAGATTTTCTTGAAGACTTCGCCCAGGTTAAAGGAGCCAATGGCCTTCTCGTCCGTGGGGTCTGCCTTGTGTATGCGCCTCAAGTTGGCCTTTATGGCCTGCTCCACGGCCACCACATCGGCATCGTCTGCCGCGGCCACGGTAAACCAGGCCACATTGTCTCCGGTATTGTAGATCTTACGGTAGGTGGTAAAAGGGATAAAGATGTCGCTGTCATTGTCAAAAGGGCCTCCCCCGGCAAACTTGTGCACGCCCACCACCTGAAAATTTACGTTGTCTATCTCAATGTAACCGCCTATGGGATCCTCATCCTCGTCAAAGAGCTCGTCTTGGGTGCGCTCGCCGATCACGGCCACCTTGCGCTCCTGGGCAATATCGTCATCATTGATGAAGCGCCCACCGTCATAGATCCTTTTGGTGGCAATTTTGGTGAATTCGGGAAAATCCCCAAAAACGGAGTAATTGCCAGACTTGAGCCCCCTGGTGATCACCCCCGGGCTGGAACCGAAAACGCCCCTTACGTTCCTGGGGGCCAGGGCCACGATCTCCGGTACCTGCCGGCGCAGCACCTCGGCATCCTGAAGTTTCAACTGTATTTGGCGGCCCGTCTTAAAACCGGCATAGGGCTTGCTGGTGCTCTGGGCCCAAATGAACATGCTGTTACGCGCCACGGTCTCGAACTCTTTTTCAAAACCATTGTCCAGCCCCTTGGAGGCCCCGGAGAGCCCAATATAGATATAGATGCCTATAAAGACCCCGACCATGGTAAGAAAGGTCCTGAGCTTGTTTTTGTTGATGGACTGAAAAATCTCGATCCACGTGTCCCTATCAAATAGCTGTCTCATATCATTCGTCATTTAAGGCCACAATGGGCTTGATCCTTGCCGCTTTCTTGGCGGGCAGATAGGCGGCAAGCGCACCACAGACAATTAACAGAATGGTCACAAAAATGGCCGTACCGGACTGGATGCCGGGATTGGTAATGAAATAGTCGTCTTCCAGGGCCTTGCCATTGATCAGGTTAAGGGTAACAATGCCCCCGATCATGCCCAGAAAGCCAAAAAGGGTGGTAATGAAGATGGACTCCAGCAAAATGGTGCTGATGATGGCCCCCGGGGTGGCCCCCAGTGCCTTGCGGATGCCGATCTCCTTGGTGCGCTCCTTTACCACGAACACCATGATGTTGCTTATGCCCAGAATACCGGAAATGATCACGGCAAAGGCAATGCCAGAAATAATGATCTTTAGGATGCCCGCAAATTGCTGGTTGCGCTTTAGATTGTCTGCCACGTTCTCTATCCTGATGCCCCGCGGGTCCTTGGGGCTAATGACCTTGGTCTTGCGCAGGAACTGGTCCAGGTTGCGTTGAAACTTCATGGCGCCATCATACCCAATGGCCTCGTTAAAGGCCAAGATGATGCGATCGATCTTGTTGTTGTTTCCCTCAATGAGCTGGCGCGTGGTAAAGGGGATGTAGATGAAGCGCTCCTCATTGTCCCCACCATCGTCTTGGAACACGCCAATGACCTTAAAGGCGCTTCCGCCAACATCCACGTACTCGCCCAGGGATTCACGGCCCTCAAAAAGGTCTTTTTCCACCATACGGCCGATCACGGCGTACTTGGTCCTGTCCCTAATGTCCTTGGCGTTGATGTACCTGCCCTTCATTAAAATGTTCTTTTCGGCCATTTGCATGCCCGGGGAGACGCCGCGGGTGGTATAATTGTCCGATTTATCCTTGAAGGTGACCAGGGCGCCCCGCTGTATCTGGGGGGTCATGTAGTCCACCAAAGGGGCAAACTCGCGCATGATCAGGTCCAGGTCGTCATTTTCAAACTCAATCTGCCGCTTGGCCTTGAAACCTCCGTAAGGAATGGTGGTTTCGGAGGGATAGATCCTGAAGATATTGGTGGCATCGTCCCCAAAAAACTTCATGAAGGTGTTGTTTAGGCCGTTGCCCATCCCAAAAAGGGTCACAAAGATAAAGATGCCCAAGGCCACGGTGAACCCCGTAAGGAAGGTACGCAGCTTGTTCTTCTGTATGGTCTTGAATATCTCTTTCCAGGTGTCTATGCTAAACATATTGGGAAGCCCTTACTTGTTCCACTTTTTTGTCCTCTACGATCACGCCGTCCTTTAAGTGCACGATCCGCTTGCACATATGGGCAATGTCTTCTTCGTGTGTCACCACCAAAATGGTATTGCCGGCGTCGTTTATTTTTTGGATCAGGTCCATGACCTCGTAGGAGGTGGTGCTGTCCAGGGCACCGGTGGGCTCATCGGCGAGGAGCACCTTGGGCTCTGCCGCCATGGCCCTGGCTATGGCCACCCGTTGCTTTTGGCCACCGGAAAGTTCACTGGGCAGGTGGGTGGCCCAATCCCTTAGCCCCACCTGTTCCAAATATTTCAGGGCCTTTTCCTGGCGCACCTTGCGGCTCACCCGCTGGTAGTACAGGGGCAGGGCCACGTTTTCCAGGGCACTCTTGTAGTTGATCAGGTTAAAAGACTGGAAAATGAAGCCCAGAAACTTGTTCCGGTACTGTGCAGCCTTGGTTTCATTGAGGTTCACAATGGGCACGCCGTCCAGTACATAATCTCCGGAATCTGCCGAATCCAACATCCCCAAAATGTTCAACAGGGTCGATTTTCCGGATCCGGAAGACCCCATGATGGCCACAAGCTCCCCTTCCTCCACGTTAAAATCTATTCCCTTGAGCACGTGAAGGGAATTGCTTCCCATCTTATAGGACTTGTGCAAATTGCTGATGTGTATCATTCCTTGGTTCCGTTAATTGTTAAGCGGGCAGTGCTTACTTGTACCATAAGACCGATCTCTGCCCTGAATGTTACAGGATATCGGATATTTTTTTTTGGTTCTACCACAAATGTTGTGGAAACAAAATGGTACTGGCCCTCCTTGGGACTCCAGGACGCAAGCCCAACAACATGTCCGGTCACAAACACCCGTAAAGCAGGCCTCAATAACTTATGGAACCACAAACACAAACTCGCACATCTTAAGCCTTCTGGTCCCAAGTAAAATTGCGCATCATCGGTTTTTGCCCACAAGCATACTGGCAACTCTTTTTGTTTTTAATTGTTCCCGGCAAGTTCATTGGGCCGTACCCGGTTCCAGACCTTAACGGCATCATTTTCAGAGAGACCGTCCTTTATCTGCACGTGGATCCCGTCACTTATGCCCAGTACCACCTCCCTGCGCTCAAACTCTTGATCGCCCGTCCGCACCTCCACAAAGGGCTTTTTTGTATCCTCATCAAACTGCACCAAGGCCTCCTTGATGGCCAGCACCTCCTCTGCCCTGGCCAGGATAATGGAGGCATTGGCACTGAGACCGGCCCTGATAAAGATGGAATCCTGTTGGGCCAAGGTGCCCTTTATCTCGAACTGTATGGCGCCGTTCTCCTCCTTGCCCTTGGGGGCAATATAATCCAACGTGGCATCAAAAACGGCGTTCTCAATGGCGCCCACGGTAATTTCCAACGGCAGGCCCTCTTTTATCTTGCCCACTTCAGACTCATCCACCTTGCCCTCAAAAATCATCTTTTCCACGTCTGCAATGGCGGCCAAGGTGGTGCCCTCGTTAAAATTGTTGGCCTCAATGACCTGGTTGCCCACCTCTACCGGCACCTCTAGCACCATGCCGCTCACCGTGGCCCTTATCTGGGTATTGGCCGCGTTGCCGTAACCCTGGGTGGTGCCGGTCTTTATGATATCAAAACGCTTGTTGGCCGCGGCATGGGCCTGTTTTGCCTGGTCATGGGCCACCTGGGCCCGCTCCAGATCCACTTGGGAGATCACCCCTTTATCGAACAGGGCGGTCTGGCGGGCCAGGTTTCTTCGTTGGTCCGCCAGGGTGATCTTTACGTCCTCTATGGCGTTGCGGGCATCGTTTAGGGCACTGAGGTTGGGCACCACCTTTATGCGCGCCAAAAGGTCTCCGGAGGACACAAAATCTCCGCCTTCCACAAAAATCTCCTCAATGACCCCGGAGATGTTGGGTTTGATCAGCACTTCTTCCAAGGGAAGAATGCTGCCCGTGGCCATGGCCTTTTTTACAATGGTCTCCTTGGTAGGGGTTTCGGTTTCATACTGCACCGGGTTCTCGGCATTTTTTTGGTACAGATAGTACATGGCCGAGCCAAAGGTGACGGCTATGAGCAGTAAGATGGTGAGCGTAACACTTTTTTTCATTTTTTGTTCCAGTTTATGTTTGTTCCAATTTGGCCATGGGCCGCTTAGCCCTGCCCAAAAAGCGTCATTCCGATCTAAGGGCCTCTATGGGCCTTACCTTTAGGGCACTTCTTGCCGGGATAAAACCGGCCAACAGTCCTGAGATGACCAATATGGTCAAGGCCGTGATCACCGTGCCAAGGTCCACACTCGGGTTAACGAACATGTCCACGGGCCCCAAATGGTCCAGCAATGCGTTAATGCCATAAATGGCCGCGGCCCCAAACACAATGCCGGCCATTCCGGAGATCACGGTAAGAAAGATGGCTTCCATGAGAATCTGTTTTTTTATGGACCATGGGGCCTCTCCCAATGCCCTGCGGATCCCAATTTCCTTGGTGCGCTCCTTGATCACAATGAGCATGATGTTGCTAACCCCGATAATGCCGGACAAGAGGACCAGGACGCCAACAAAATAGGCCACCCACTGCAGGGCACCAAAAAGGCTCTCCACACGGCTGTACTGCTCGTAGAGATCAAAATAACCAACGGCCCGCTCATCGTCCGGATGTATGCGCCTGTTCTCCTTGACCACGTTCACAATGTCTTCCTTGAGGGCGGTAATGGAATTTCCGTCATGGGCGGTAATGGCCATCCAACCCACGTCGTCCCCTCGGTTAAAGGCCTGCGAAAAGGCGGTAAAGGGCACAAAGATCTCCTTTTGCCCTTCCTCCCCATCCCCATTGCTGCTTTTTTTGGCGTAGGACCCAATGACCATAAAGTTTACGCCCTGTATCTTTATGTAAGAACCGAGGATGTCCTGGTCCATGCTGTACAGCCCGTTGACCACGCCTTCGCCGATCACGGCCACCTTGCGCTTGTCCGCTATATCGTTCTGGTTCATGAAGCGACCCCGGGTAATGGTCATGGGCTCCTGCCTAATGATGTCCGGATAGTCGCCATACACATTGAAGGCCCCCGTTCTAAGGCCCCGCACCACGTTGTTGGCACCGCCAAAACCACCCAATTGGTTGCGGGGCGATATAAAGCGCAGACCCGGAACCTTTTCATCAATGGCCTTTACGTCCTCTACCTTAAAATTGTAGGTCCTGCCCTTGGGGAGGCCCTTATAGGCTTTTGCCGTGCTGCGCGACCACATGAACATGGTATTGGTGGCAATGTCCCCAAAATCTGCCCGTATCCCATTTTCCAGCCCCTTGCCGGCCGCCAAGAGCACAATGAGGATAAAGATGCCCCAGGCCACCCCAAAGGCCGTGGCCAAGGTTCGGAACACATTGGTGGAGAGCACTTCCAAGATTTCTTGCCAACGGTCTTTACTGAACATGGCGGTAAGGGTTGTCATTCATCTTTCAAAGCCTTTATCACGTGTACCCGTGCCGCCTTCCATGCGGGGAAAAAGCCCGCTGCCGCACCGGCAAAAATAAGGATGAACACCGTGGTGAGGGCCACATTGAAGTTTACGCTGGGGTTCAGGACATAGTCCACCTCAATGTGCGGACCCAATAGCTCCAGGAGGCCCATACTGCAGATCAGGCCCGTGAAACCCGCAATGGCGGTCACAAATATGGCCTCGTGCAGGATCATGCCCACAATGGACCAGGGCTTGGCCCCCAACGCCTTGCGGATCCCTATTTCCCGGGTGCGCTCCTTGACCACAATGAGCATGATGTTGCTCACGCCCACCACCCCGGCAATGATGGTGCAGATGCCCACGAACCAAAAAAAGAACTTTATGCCGCCCATAAGGTTGTAGAAACGCTTGGCCTCTTCCATGGGGTTCCATATCTGTATGGCAGCGGTGTCATCGGGGGCCACGGTATGCGCCTGTTTTAGATAGGTGTCCAAAGATTCCTTGAAGGCGATGGACTGGGCCACCGCGGCCTCAAAATTTTCGGCCGGGGGCAAGGTATAGGCCATGTTGTTGATGTGGTCCGCGCCATTGAATACTTTTTGGGCCGTACTTACCGGAATAAAGATGCGCTCCTCTTCCCGCTCCCCGCCCACATCTCCGTACACCCCAACGATTTTAAAGGGAATACCGGAAATGTCCAACATTTGCCCCAAAGGGTCCAGGGTATCCTTAAAGACATCGCGCTTGATCTTGTTGCCAATGAGCGCCACCTTGGCCACGCCCTTCTCGTCCAGATGGTTCAGGAACCTCCCCTGGGAAACGTAGGCATTCTCTATGAACTGAAATTGGGGGGAAACGCCCTGGACGCGATAGGGCAGGGATTCGGCACCGAAATTAACGGAGGTGCCCCTGACAAAGACACGGGGAGACCTGTACTCTATGTCATCGGCCAGGAGGGCCGCGGAGAAGTCATAGTGCTCATTGCGCAATTGAATTGGCCGGCCCGGATTAAGGCCCTTGTACTCCTTGGTGGTAACGCCCGGCCACACCCAAACGCTGGTGGCGGCGTCCTGTTGAAACTCCTTGGCAATACCGTTCTGCATCCCTTGGCCAAAACCGAGCAGGATCACCAAGATGAAAATGCCCGATGCCACGGAGAGCCCCGTTAAAAACGTGCGCAACTTATTTTTCCGAATGGTATCGAAAATTTCTTGCCAGCGTTCCAGATCGAACATGTTGGATTGATTTTTTTTTTGATTGATGAAGAAAAAGAACAGCCCCTGCCCAGCTTGTGATCGGGCGGTGCGCAAGACCATCAAACAGATGCCCCGGCCTTGTGCCGTCCGGTAGAAAAAAGCAAGTTCCCTTTCCAAAAAAATAAGACTTGGATTTTTGGGGATTGTTACACCCAAAAGGGGAAATAACTGTTAAAACTGTGTTATTTCCTCAAGACTTCACCTTCCTGTAAACAAAATAAAAGACCCCGGCCACCAAGATGTAGGGCACGGCCATTAAATAAACAATGCCATTGTTAATGCCCTCTGCCTGGGCACCGGAGGCCTCACTTTCCAGCACGGCACGGCACATGGCGCACTGCGCCTGGGCCCATTGGGGAAGCAGCAATACCACCAAAAGGAAAACCACGGTTCTTTTTACATCAATGCGCATAGTACGGGGATATCATGATATAGACCACCACCCCGGTCACGGCCACATACAACCAAAGGGGAAAGGTGTATTTGGCCATTTTCCGGTGGGCTTCAAAATCTTTGAGATAGGCCTTGGCGTAGGTGCGCAAGACCAAGGGGATCAAGACAATGGACAACAGGATATGGGATATCAAAATAAAAAAGTAAAAATACCGAATGGCACCCTCACCACCGTAAGGGGTGCTTTCCGAGGTCATGTGGTAGCCTATGTACATCACCAAAAACAATACGGACAGGGCAATGCAGGTGCTCATTAACTGCTGGTGCAACCGTTGGTTGCCCTTTTTTATGGCCACCACAGCCAAGACCAGAAGCACGGCGGTAATGCCATTGGTGGTGGCATAAATGGGCGGCAAAAAGCTCAGGGGCTCCACATTGGGCAGCTTTACCCCAAAGAGCAGGGCCACCACCACGGGGATCACAACGGACACCACCGTGATCAATTTGTTGAATCTCTTCTCTTTCAATACCAGTTCTTTTCCCACCTTATTCCAGTAATAGTTTTTTAATGTCTTCTTTGAGCATACTTATCTGCTCCTCCTCGCCGTGCTCGTTCACCCCCATCGCTTCGGTGATGGCCCCACGGTAGTACACCAAGGGGTTGCCAAATTTGTCCTGCCTGGATCTTAGGTAGCCCTGTTTGTCCACCAGGGCGAACAATCCAGAATGTTCAAAACCGCCCGGGGCCTCCGGCATTTCGGCAGCAAAAATGTTGAAACCACTGTTGGCCAGGTGAAACACCCCTTCTTTGTCCCCGGTGAACAAGTTCCAATCCTTGTCCACAATGCCATACTTCTGCGCGTAGTTGCGCAGCACCTCAGGGGTATCATAGTCTGGCGTTATGCTAAACGAGGCCACACCAAAATTGTCGTTGTAGGCAAAGTGGTCCTGGAGGGCCACCAGGTTTTCGGTCATGATGGGGCAGATGCTGGGGCAGGAGGTAAAGAAGAACTCCACCAGGTACACTTTTCCCAAATAGTCCTTGTCCGTTACATAGAGGCTGTCCTGGTTCAAAAAACGGAACTCGGGCACCTTGCGCCGCTCCCCGTTGAGCATGATGTAGCTCAGCGCCGCGTTGTCCCGGTCCACGTTCAAACGATCGTGCTCCACCACATTGCCGGTCTTGATGCGCTCCACGATTTTGGGCACCACGAGGATGCCAAAAATGAGGATGATCAAAGAAACCCAGATGTAGGTGTACTTCTTGTTCATTTCGTGGTACGGTTTGCGTTGTTCTTCTTCAGTGCCAGCCGATATTCCGCCAGAATGATCTTTACATCGTCTTCCATCTTGTTGTTCAGATCCGCCACGGAGGTGGCATTGAAACCATATTTGGTACCTTCGTCCTCATCCTTGTCCCTGCCCCGTAGGTTACGGTCCTTGTCTATGATGAAGACGTAGGGGGTGCCCAGATCGGCCTGCAGTTCCAGGTCGGTTTCCAAACTCTCAAAAACCGTCTTTATCTCCCCATCCGTTGCGTGCACAAATTGCCATTTCCCAATATCGGCCAAGGCCGAGAGCTCTTCCTTAAGCTCGCTTACCGCCGTTTCCGTACCTTCCGGAACCAACATCACAAACTGGAAGTCCTTGAACTCGTGAAAGCGCTTGTATATTTTTTGATTTAGGTTGAAGGCGTTGCCCTTTTTTTGATCCACCCCGTGCCCCAGAAAGCCCAGTACGGTTATCTTATCCTGTAACCGCACGGAGCGGCCCGAAAAATTGAGCTCGGGGATATCGGTGGTGAGTACGGGCAGCTTGCCAAAATTGTTTACCCCAGAGGCAAAGAAGAGATAGGCCACAATGGGCAGCACAAAAAGCACGAGCAGTACAAAAGTCTTTTTCAACTGATTTTTTTTTCTCCGCGGCACCGTGTTCCGGCACTCCCCTTTTAAACATACGGGAAGACGCTGAAACGGGTCATATGCCCTGGGGTACAAAAATAAAAAAGACGGTGTTTAAACCGTCTTTCCATATTGTTAATTTATCCCTTAGAAATCCCATTCCACAAAACTGGAATGGTAAATGTTGTAAATGTAATCTGCCTCTACCAAGAGCAAGAGCACCAAGTAAATGACCAAGAAGACAGGTGTCCAGACAATGGTTCTGCGCAGGGAGCTCTTTTCGTCCCTTAGGTGCATGTAATCCCAGGCAATGTAGTAGGCCTTGATCAGGGTAAGGATAATGAAGATCCAGTTCAGGAGCTTCATCCCCAAGATGTCCGTGTTCATGAGAAAAGGGGGCTTAATGATGCCCAGGACCACCTCAATGGCCGTCACAAAGGCCAAAAAGAAGAGCACGCCCCATATTTTATGAACGTTGGACCTAAATTTCCAAAGACCCCTGAAGATTTCCAATTTATGCTCGTGTGCCATATCCAAATTGTCTTTTGTCCGCCGTGCGGCCGGACCTTAAAAAATTATGTTGATTATACCAAGTAAAAGAAGGTGAAAACAAAGACCCACACCAAATCCACAAAGTGCCAGTAGAGGCCCACTTTTTCCACCATTTCATAATGGCCCCTGCGCTCATAGGTGCCCAAAATGACGTTAAAGAAAATAATGAGGTTGAGCACCACGCCAGAGAACACGTGAAAGCCGTGAAAGCCGGTAATGAAAAAGAAAAAATCGGCAAAGAGCCTGCTGCCGTATTCGTTTCGCACAAGATTGGCGCCTTCCACCACGCGCACGGCGTTCTCAAACTTTGCCAGGCCCTCTTCCCGGCTCAGCACGGTCTTGTGCCCTTCTTCATTGATCACCTCGGTGCGCATCAATATGTTGGGGTTGGCCTTAAAGCCCTCGTACACTTCGTTCACGGTAAAACTGGGAAGCTCTTCCCCCTCATAGTACCACACTCCGTTCTTTCTTTCGTGCGCTACCCGCTCGTCCGGTATGGTGATGGCAAAATCTGCCAAGGCGGCCCGTTCTCCGGTATCTGCCTTCACAAACTGCAAAATCCTTCCTCCCTTGGTCTCCACGGCCCCAAAATCGCCCTTGATGAACGTGGCCCACTCCCAGGCCTGGGAACCCAAGAAAATGATGCCCCCGATAACGGTGAGGAACATGTACCAGATCACGGCATCCTTTTTCATTCTGTGCCCCGCATCCACGGCCAACACCATGGTCACCGAGGACATGATCAGAATAAAGGTCATGATGGCCACATAGATCATGGGGTACACGCCGTGCACAAAGGGCACGTGGGTAAAGACCTCGTCTGCAATGGGCCAGGTATCCTCAAATTTAAACCTGGAAAAACCATAGGCTGCCAAGAACCCGGAAAAGGTCAATGCATCCGATACCAGGAAGAACCACATCATGAGCTTGCCGTAACTGGCACCCAGTGGCCTGTTGCCACCACCCCATACATTGCCGTCCGCTGTCGTTGTAACCGTAGAATCCATATATTGATGTATCGCTTTAATAAAACTTTAGCAAATTTACATTTTTTTGAAGTAAATGAAAGGGCTTGCCCATCCAAAACTTTTTTTGCCCGCAATTATTATCCCACCGTGCTCATAAATACGATGAGGTACAACCAGAGCAGGTCCAAGAAATGCCAAAACGTGGCCCCCAGGGAGAGTCCCAAATAGTCTTGGGCCGTGTATTTTCCCTTGATCTGCTGGTAGAGCACCACCAAAAGACTAATGATGCCCACCGCCACGTGCACAATGTGCACCATGGCGATCAGGAACACATAAGATAGTTTTATGTTGCTGGTGGGGCCGGTAAAGTAATACCCGTCTGCCACCATCTGGGCAAAGCCTTGGAACTGAAAAAAGATAAAGGCGCCCCCAAGGGCCAGGGTAACCCACAACCAGGTGGTGCAACTTTTGGCATCTCCCCCGGCAATGGCCTTTTTTGCCAGGATATAGGTAAAACTACTGAGAATGATTATGGCCGTGCTCACGTAAAAATAGGTGGGCAGGTTAAGCTCTGACACCCAGTCTTCCCGGGCACTGCTCACAATGTAGGCACTGGTCCATCCGGCGAAGCCCATGATCAGGCTCACGATCCCGAACCAGAGCATCATCTTCCTTGCCCTTGCATTTTTTTCCTGTACCGTACCTTGTGTTAAATCCATCGCTTACAAAAATTTATCGATCACATAGACCACTTGCATCAAGGTAATATAGGCAACACTTGCCAACATAAGCCTCCTTGCCGCCGCATTGCTGCGGTCCGTGTACAGCGCCAGGGCGTAATAGAGCATGCACAGCCCCATCATGAGCACTATGGCGGCGGCCCCCACCGAGAGCTCCAGCCTGCCCGTGATGCCAAAGACGGGTATCACCGAGATGACGATCATCCAAATGGTGTACATGATGATCTGTAAAATGGTGCCCGCATCTTTTTTTCCCGTGGGGAGCATTTTAAAGCCACCTCTCCTGTAGTCGTCGTCCAACATCCAGCCCAAGGCCCAGAAATGGGGAAACTGCCAAAAGAACTGGATCATGAACAGCGTGCCCGGCTCAATGCCAAACTCGTCCGTGGCGGCCACCCAGCCCAACATAAAGGGTATGGCCCCCGGCAGTGCCCCCACGAACACCGCCAAGGGCGTAATGGTCTTTAAGGGCGTGTACACACTGGTGTAGAGAAAAATGGAAATGGCCCCGAACATGGCCGTTTTGGGGTTAAGCACATAAAGGGCCATGACCCCCAACAGGGTCAAGGTAATGGCCGTGGCCATGGCCGCTGGCACGGACATTCTTCCCGAGGCTATGGGCCGTTTCCTGGTGCGCTTCATCAGGGCGTCCAGGTCCCGCTCAATGACCTGGTTATACGCATTGCTGGCACCCACCATGCAATAGCCCCCAAAGGCCAGCAACAAAACGGACTGCCATTGGATGTGGGGAGCGCCCAAAAAATATCCCGCAATGGAAGAAAACACCACGCTCACCGCCAGCCTTACCTTGGTGATTTCCTTGAAGTCGGCAAAAACAGCAGCAAACGATTTTGTAGTTGCCACTTCCACAGCAGTTTTCATTTTTTTTTGAAATAAGTGGCACAAAGATAGCCTGTACCCCATTTTCCTGCAACCATAGCCCCTTATTTATAATATATTTAGGGAATGGACCAAAGCCCAAAAAAATGGGCACAAAAAAAAGGCCTGGAGATTGTCCAAGGCCTTTGCATACCATTGAGCGGTATTATTTCTCTATTGCAGTTTAAAGTTGATGGGGATGCTAAAGGGCACCCGAACCGCACGTCCCCTTTGCTTTCCGGGGGTCATTTTTGGCAATTTGTTGATGATGCGGGCCGCCTCCTGCTCCAGGTTTTTATCGGGGCCCCTCATCCTAACGTTACCGATGCTTCCGTCCTTTTGGATCACGAACATCACGGCCACCCTGCCCTGAATGCCCATTTCCTGGGCGATCTCGGGGTAACGGAAATTACGCGCAATGTGCTTTTGTATCATTTTGTTGAAACAGGCCCGCTTGTCGCTCTCGTTCTCGCATCCGGGAAAGACCGGTACGTCTTCGATCACCGAAAAGGGAACGTCCACGTCCTCATCCACTTCTTCCACGACCACATCTTCCACTTCAATGATCTCTTCTTCCTGGCTGGTCTCCGTGGACTCGATCACGGTCTCTTCCACCTCTTCCTCATCTTCCACAACCTCAATGATCTCTGGGGCGGCGGGGGGCGGTGGGGGCGGTGGGGTCTTTATCTGTTCGGTCATCGGAACCTCTTCATCCAAGAGATCGTCCACGTCCATGGAGATATCGTAATTGTTGGCATCATCATAGGTTTTCCATTCAAAGGCACCGTACACAAGGGCCATGACCACGGCAAGACCAATGACGAAGTACAGTGCACTATTCTTGGAAAGGTCTGCTTTTGGATTTTTTTTCGGTTCCATCTCTCAAAGTTTATAAGGTTTGCTAATTTAATTAATAATTTTTCTAAAAAACAACTAATTTTTTGATTTTAATCCGGGCGCTGCCCAATACGCCATCTTGATCACCAAAGCGCCCACTGCCGCACCCAGGGTATTGGCCAGTGCATCGAAAATATCTCCGTGACGGTCCGTGGTTAAATTGTGCTGTAATACCTCAATAACCATACCATAAACCACGGCGCACAGAAAGGCCACCCAAAGAAAGGAGGTAACCAGGCCCTTTTTGCCCTTCCGCTCACCGATCGCCAGGTAGATCAAGACGGCCATGACCCCATAAAAAACAAAATGCACCAGCTTGTCCGCATGGGGCAAACGCGACATGGGGGTATCGGTCCGGGGGAAAGAAAATAAGCTGGCCAATGTAACCAACATCAACCAGCCTATGCACAATATGGAGAACATGCGCTTTTTAAGCACCCACCAACTCCTTATAGTCGTCCGCGGACAAAAGGGCGTTGATCTCATCGGCATCGCTAAAAGCGATCTTCACCATCCAACCTTCGCCGTATGGATCGGAGTTCACCGTTTCAGGGGCATCTTCCAGCGCCTCGTTGAATTCCACGATCTCCCCGCTCAGGGGCAAAAACAGGTCGGAAACGGTCTTTACGGCTTCCACCGTGCCAAAGACCTCGTCCTTGCCCAAGGTCTCGTCCACGGTTTCCACTTCCACATAGACAATGTCTCCCAATTCGCCCTGGGCAAAATCGGTAATGCCCACTATGGCGGTATCGCCTTCGATCCGTACCCATTCGTGGTCCTTGGTGTACTTTAATTCTGCTGGTATGTTCATTATAAAATATTTAACAAAGAACAAATGTAACGGATTCCCCCATGGTAATCAAAAAAAAACCGAGCCGCATTGAACGGGCCGGGGCACTCTTAATTGCCAAAATTGTACCTCAGGGTAAAGCCCGCGTTGATGGTGGTCTGGGGAAAGGCCGTGGAAACGGCAAACTGCGAGAAGTTGTGGTCGTAAAAGAACAGGGCGTTCAGCTGCTTGCTCAGGGCGTAGTCTGCCGTGAACTTCACGGAGAGCAGGTTCTGGCCAGAGGTGATCTGGTTGTTGTCTATGTCCAGGTTGCGTATAATGGTGATGTTGTCCCTTAGGCTCACATCTGCCTTGAGGTTCAGGTCCCCTTTTAAACGGGTCTTGTTGCCCCCAATGTTGGTCACGAACTGCACATCCTTGATGCGGTAGCCCAGCCCCACGGTATATTCCTGGCCGTTTACCTCTGTCATGAGGTTGTTGTCAAAACTCAGGGAGAGGGCCCTGTCCGTGCGTATCTCGGCCAGGACGCTCACGGAGTTCTGCATCTCAAAATCCAGGCGCACCAAGGGGTTGAACTGATCGGTGAGCACCACATTGTTCAAGATAAGGTCCGGCAGGATGTTCCCGTCCTCATCAAAGGCACCGTTCTGCTTTTCCAAGTTGGTCTGAAAGGAGTTGATGCTGTACGCGGCCCGGTACCCGTGCTGCAGGGAAAAGCGCCTAAATTTCTTTTTGAACCACTTGTTCTTCATGAGGCCGGTGTACTTAATGTTCCAGTTGGGAATGGGAATGTCCCTGAAACTGTCCAGGTTTACCCGATCGGCATTCTGCCCGGTATAGGCGGCAAAGAAGGCCGGCAAGAGCACATCTTGCTGGGTCTTGCCGTACCGGACGGGAAATCCTTCGGCATCCACGTTGCCCCCGGACTGCCCCCCGCGGTCTGCCTCGAGCCTATTGGCAATGGTGATCCTGTTTTCCTTGAACCGTTCAAAGTTGGCAGAATCGAACTCATCGCTCTTGCCAAAGGCCGTGCCGATCATCATGGTGGAAATACTGAAGTTGCCCAGTTCGTTCTGCAGCCCCGTTCGGTTGTCCAACAGCGCCTGTATGTCGTAATTTTCCTGAACCCTACTGGAAAACTGCCGATCGGCCACCAGATCTATGGTCAGGTCTCGGGTCACTTGCGCGGTGGCCGTGACATTGAGCTGCTTGTTGGTGTTAAAGATGAACTGTTGGTTAAACTCCGGGAAGGTGGTGAGCCAACCGTTTCGGGCCGCATCGAAGCGCACATCGCTCTGGCTGCCGAACACAAAGCCCAGTGTGGGCCGTGCCGTGCCCATGAACCCAATGCTCTGGGTATAGCCCGGCAGCACCGTTCCGTTGCTCTCGTTGTAATTGATGTTGAGTCTTTTGATCATGGTCACAATGTCCACCACGGTATTGAAGGCGGCGCTGCTCTTTTTCTCCACCTTTTCGGCATCGCCCGCCGTGGTGCCCGCATCATTTACCCGTCTGGCGCCCCTTGCCCCTTTGGCCGCACCGCCCTCACGTTTTCTCAGGCCCACCAGATCGTACAATTTCTGCATGGTCATGGAGGCGGTAAAGTTGTGGGTGTTGGCGTTTTGCACCGTGTTTATGGTTTGCCCGGCCACGGCAATCAGGGCATCGCCGCCCCGCTGCCAGTCAAAATTACTGGTATAGGTGTACTGGCCGGTGATAAAGTCCAGCCCCGGTATCTTGGCAAAGGGAATGTCATAGTTGAGCTGCATTTGCTGGGAATGCCTGTTGGGTTCGCCCAGGTCAAAGAAACCGTCCCAGAGGCCCAAGGTCTGGTCTATGCGCTCCCGGGAATCCTCGGGCTCGTTCAGGTTGAAATAGTTCCGTACAATATTGTTGTTGGACCCCGTAAGGTTGAGACGGAGCGATTTGGTAAGGTTGTAATTTACCGCGTACTGCCAGTTGAAAAGGTAGTTGCGCTGTTGCAGCTCCGGAAGCTCCAAACGGTCCACGCCCTCTTCGCGCACGTCCCTGAACCGCTGGGCGTTGAACTGCCGGTTGATGTTGGAGTTGAGCGAGATCGTGGCCGGGAGCAGATTAAAATTCAGGTCCTTGAGCCACTGCCAGTACTTTGCCGTTAAAAGGGAATCGTTCTTTTTAAAGGGGGCCACCTCCACGGGATCAAAGGCGTGGTTATAGACAAAACCGGTGTTCACGTTCTGATCGCGCAGTTGGGCGATCTCAAAATCCCGGTGGTTGGTCTCGTTGTAGGAGTAGTTGAAGGTAAAGTTCTCCACATCGTAAAAATTGGCATCGGCCTCCTGCCCACGGTCTTTGCGCACCCCTATGAAGTTGATGCTGGTGCGCTTGGTGTAGTCTTCGGCCTGTTCCCTGATCTCTTCCGCTGCCTCGGCCGTAGGGGCCGCCTCTATAAGGTCATTGAGCTTTAAATCATCGTACACCGGATCGAACTCCGGGGTAATGAGCTGTTCCGAGATACCATAGTTGAACGGCAGTTGCACCCCCCATTTGGATGGCAGCAACTGCCCCACGTTCACGTTGGTCACCACATCATAGGAAATGGCATCTTCCCGGGCGCGCTCATTGGGCATCTGGTCTATGGAACCAAAGCCGGAAGTGCTCTTGCTGCCCGTGGCGGTGATGTTGGCAAAATCGGCCATGTTGGCGTCCAGGGCCGCCACCGCCGCCCAGCCCCCATTGTTGTCCAGGCCGGCCAAGCGCAGCTCGTTGAACCAGACCTCTCCCCTGGCGGGCAAAATGTCCTGGTTCTTTACGCCCACCATCATGCTGCGAATACTTCCAAGGGACGGATTTCCCTTTATACCGATCCGCAGGGTGCCGGGCGGTCTGGGGTCAAATTCGTTCACGGGGAAGACCTCGCCGTCCTGGAGCTCAAAGAAGCGCACCTCACTGAGGTCCCCGCCGGTGATCCAGAGCGATTTCACCTTGTTCAAATCGGCCAGGGAGATGTTCAGCTCATTTTCCGCCGGCCATATCTCATCGGCCGTGGTGGCCCCAAAAGGCGTAAATTTCAGGGGCAGCTCTATTTGGTAATAGTTCTGGGTAAAGTCCGTACCGATCCGCAAAAAGCCCACCAAGGGGGTGGAATCGTCCGGATAGTCCAAATCCGATATCTTCTCGGCGTGCATGAACATCTTCAGCTTTTCGTACTGCCGTATGTCTATGTTCAGGTTCTTGAACACCCCACGGGCATCCCGGGGCTCCAGGTTGTCCACCAAAAGGGAGAGCGATTGTTCGTTCTGGCGAATGATGGTGTTGTTGTTGTTAAGCTGCTCGCGCAACACGCCCGGGGGCAGCACATAGGGTATGGGCACCCGGCCATTGTTTTCCTCTATGTTCACCGTGTTCACCTCCAGGGTGGTGCCATCATCGGTGGGGTCATTGTCCACATCGGCATCCTGAAGCGTCTTTACGTAGGTACGCCAATCTCCCCGCACCAGGTCCAGGGTGGCAAAGCGCAATACCGTGGGGTCGTTAAAGCCGGTCATATACATCCGCATAAAGCTAATGGACCTAAAATCCGTGATGCCGCCAACGGCCTGGGTAAAATCGTTGAGCGGGATCTTGTACTGGATCCACCTGCGGTTGAGCCGATCTCCGTTGGGAAGCTCGGGGGTGGTGCCCTCCTTGATGTCCGTTACGTACTTGTCGTCTATGGTGGTGTTGGGCTTGATCTCTATGCGGTACTCATAGTAGCTGTTCACGGTGTTCATGGTAAGGTCACGGTCAATGTCCTCCACATCGGGCAGGGTGGTGGATCCCCTATTGATGTTGGTGACCTCCACGGGCGAGTTGCCATCAGGGTTGTTAAAGTCCAGATAGCGCTCCAGGATGTTCCCATCCCGGTTCAGGTAGTACTGAAAATTGTCCAGGGCGGGATCGTCTCCCGGGTTGGCCGTGTAGATATCCCCCTCACGTGCATCGTCCAATCCGTCCAGTCCCAAATCCTGTAGGCTGCGGTTGGCCTCACTGGCATCAAAGGCATAGACCAAGGATTGGGTGGCGGGCACCTCGCCCCAAGAGGTAGGGGCCACAAACTCATTGCTGTCCACCCCGGGCAGGCCGTTCTCGTATTGTTTCCGGCCGTCTTTTAGAATGTCTTCGGAAATGTTCCCCAAGTTGATCACCAGTTCGCCAGATGAGGTGGCCTCCCCGTCCACATAGGGATCCAAGACCCAAAATTGCACAAACTCCACGTTGGTCTGCTCAAAGTTGGTGCTGCTCAGGGAGCGCATGATGCCCGCCCATCTGTCCGTGGCAGGCTCGGTGTCAAAATTGGGATTGTTGTTGTAGGGGCCCTTAAGGTTGGGATAATAGGCAATGTCCAAGGTGCCCTGTACGGTGGTCTGCCCTTGGGCAATGTCCACCTGTGGAAACACCTCATCTATGAACACCCTCCTGGTGGCGTTGGTGGAAAGGTCATTGTCGGTGATGGCATTGGGGCGTTGGTTGGTATAAAAGATGGGGTCTATGGTGTACCAGGCCATCTTGGCGCGGCCATATCCGTTGAGCAGGTTGTCCGCATCTTCGGGGCTCCCACCGGCCAACTGCCCTCCTGGCGCAAACTCCAAGGGGGTACTGGCCAGGGTCCAGCCCAGGAAGCTCCTAATGTCCACCAGGGTCTGTGCGCCTTCAAAATCGTCCAAATAGGTGGTGGTCTCTCCCCTGAAATCGGCATTTTTGGGCGATCCGGGGCTCAGGGCGGCCACCTCGCCCCTCAGGGAGAGGTTAGAGGGCACATCGGTATCAATATTGGGCAGCTTGTTGGCCAAACGGGTCAGGAAGGGCAGTTCCGTGGAAAAGTTTCCGTTTAGCCCAAAGACCGAGTTGTTCACGGGCTCCACGCCAAAATTGGCCTTTTGGGTAAGGGGCCGCTCATTGAGGTTCAGCAGGGTTCCGCCCAGGACAAAATTTTCGTTGAACTGGTGTTCCACGTTCACCCCGGTGAACCGGCGGGTCTGTTGGCCAAAGACGGCATTGTTCTCCACAGAGATGTTCACGGGCACGTTGGAGGCCTCCAGACTGGGGTCCAGCAACTGCACCGTACCCGCCTGGTAGTTCACCGTATAATCAATGCCCTCCTGCAATTGCCTGCCCCCGGCGGTAACGCGCACGGAACCGCGGGGCACATTGAAGGCGCCAATGGGAATGCCATTGCTGCCCTCCGATTTGTAGCGGCCCTTTAAGATGAACTTGTTCTTTTCCGGGTCCTGCAGGGCGGCCGCCTTGGTGAGCTCGTACATGTCCCTGAAGACATAGAACTCCTGATTTTCATTATAGGCCGCGGGATTGTCATAGTCGTTTTGGTTGCCATTGGCCAGGGTCTCAAAGAGGTAACGGCCAAAGGGCTCCACCTTGGTAAAGATGATCCTACCGCCCTGGATGTCTATGGTCTGGCCGGGCACAAAATCAAAGAAACCATCGCCTCCGGGCTGCACATCGTTGTAGATGTTCAAACGGTCCAGGTTAAAGACATCCAATAGGATCCGTTCTTCCAAACCTTCTGGCCATCCGGATCCGGGGCCCTCGTCTATGGGGGTAATGTAGTTTCGCGGCGTGGGATCGGAATACAGGATGTTCATGTTAAAATCTTCCTCACTGAGCCTAAAGGCCCCCGTGGCGTAAATGTTCTTCATCATCAGGTCCCAGATGGGGTCGCTCACGTTCAGGATGTTGCTCTTGAGGAGCTTCAGCACCAAGGTATTGTTCTCAATGATCGGATTGGCCCCGGCCGAGACCGTGGTGGCGTCCAGGGCGCCATTGGCAAACTCCCCCACTTGGAACACCTCTCCCTGAAAGGTGTATTGATAGGCCACGGCCAATACCTCATCATTGCTGAGTCTTTGGTTCAGGGAAATGTAGCCCAACTGCCGATCGAACTCATAGTCCCGCCCCGGCTCCAGTTTCCTGGCGTTTTCCAGAATGGCATAATCAAACCCCTGGTTGGGCCGGTAGCCCCCGGCAAAACTGGCGGCATTGAAGGCGTTGTCCACGGTGGCAATGTCACGTATGCCGTCCGTAAGGGCGCCGCCCGCCCCGATACGGGCCGGATCAAAGGCATTGGCGTTGTTGCGGGGCCGATCGTCGCTGGGATTGTTAAAGAATCCGGGGGCATTGCCGTTGTTCTGGGAAACCCGGGTGCGGTCAGGATCGGGCTCGCCCAAATCCTGCAGGGCCACCACGTTCCTGACGTTCAAGGTCTGCTGACTGCGGTTGGTGACCCAAACTTCCAGCCGCGTGATCTGCACCTGGCTCTGGATAAAGGGATATTCGGAAAGGGCACGATCGTAGTTGTCCCTGAAATAGTGGGCCAGGAAGAAGTGCTTGTCCTCGTCGTAGTCCAGGGCCGTTAGGTTAAACTCGTTCAAGGTGCCCCCGCCCTGGGCCACCACGGTATTGTTCTGTGAGCGCTGTTCGGAGAAGACGGCCGTTACGGTGGTCTTGCCAAACTGCAGTTGTGTCTTTACCCCAAAAAGGCTCTGGGCGCCCTGGATCAGGGAACTGTTCAGGGGCATGTTCACGTTGCCCACCTCAATTTTCCTGATGATGTCGTCCTCGGTGGGCGTGTAGTCCAGCTTCACAATGTTCTGGAAATCAAAAGTGGCCTCGGTGTCATAGTTGGCGTTCACCTGCAGGCGCTCCCCAATTTTGCCCAGCATGCTCAGGCTTATGCGCTGATCAAAATCAAAGGAAAGATTGGTCCGGTTCCTGGGGGACAGGGCGGGATTGTCGTTTTTTTGCCAAATGACCCCAAGGTCCATGGCCACCGACCCCTGCGGGATCACCTCAATGGTGTTGCCCCCAAAGACCGATTCAAAGAAACTGTTGTCCACATAGAAGTTGGGCAGCAGGTTCTTGCGGGCCTCCTCGCTTCCCTCTTTTTGGCCGGAGTAGGCATCCGACTTTGCCTTGAAGTAGTCCTTGATGCCTTCCTTGCGCACCAGCTCGTAATACTGTTCCGGGGTTAGGATAATGGGATAGCCAATGTCAAAATCGCCTATTTTTTCATTGTAGATGTAGCGGTCCATATCCGCATCGTAGATGTACTTGGACACGATGCTCTCGGGGTTCTTCATCACCAAGCGACCCAGATCATAGCCCGTCTTTACGGAGTCCGCCTCTTGCTCCTGGTTCTCCTGCGCCCGGGCCGTGTAAACCGTGGCCATCAACATGAAGAACAGGAAAGCAACCTTAAAAAGATTTTTAAGAATTCTAAAAGCCCCTTGTCTCAAACTATCTACAAATTTTTGAGCGCGAGTTTTATGATGTCCTCAACGCTTGGGGAGGGGTGCTGGGCAACGATCTTGTCCACCACTTTCCCGGACTGCCTCCTGGTATATCCGAGAACCTCCAATGCAGATAACGCTTCTTCTTTGTTTGTATTGTTCGATATGGTTGAAACTTCGCCCATTTCCTGGACTTTCAAAATCTTGTCTTTCAGGTCCAAAATGACCCGTTGTGCCGTCTTGGCACCAATGCCCTTAATGCCCTGTATGGTGCGCACATCGGCATTGGCTATGGCGTCCCTGATCTGGGCCGGCTCCAAGGAAGACAACATGGTCCTTGCGGTACTGGAACCGATCCCCGAGACCGAGAGCAGCAAGCGGAAGATCTCCCGTTCTGACTTCTGGGCAAAACCAAAAAGGGTATGGGCATCTTCCTTTACCTGCAAGTGGGTAAAAATGGATATGTTCTCTTGATCGGTGAGCTTGGAAAAGGTGTGCAGGGAAATATTGACAAAGTAGCCCACGCCGGCACATTCCACAACAATGTAGGTTGGGTTCTTCTCTACCAATTTCCCGCTCAGGTGATGGATCATGACAATACTGTTTTGTTGTGTTCATTGGTGGTGTCCGGCAACGTTATGCCTTGCCCAGCACCAGGGTGCCTTCCCAAACCTTTTTTTTTGTTCCTTTGGATGGATGGGCCCGGTTCCATCCTGTCCACTGTGGCCCCTAGGATGGAGCAGGACCAAATCCCATTTTTTTAAATCCGAACGCCACGGCCATGAAAGGAACCCAAGACCGAGCCGTTCTGTTGATGCCCCGGCCCTAACTGCCCTTCTTTTTTGCGTTTTTGCGCTTCTCCCGTTCTTGGGCATCGATCACGGCCACGGCGGTCATGTTCACCATCTCGTCCACACTGGCCCCCAATTGCAGGATGTGCACGGCCTTTTTTAAACCGATCATGATGGGGCCAATGGAATCTGCCTTGTGCAGTTCCTTTAAGAGCTTATAGGTAATGTTGGCCGAGTCCAGGTTGGGGAAGATCAAGGTGTTCACCTTCCTGCCCGCCAATTTTGAAAAGGGAAAATTGTTTTGGCAAAGGTCTTGGCTCAGGGCAAAATCGGTCTGGATTTCTCCGTCCACCACCAATCCGGGGTTTTTTTCGTGCAGGATACGGACCGCCTCCCGAACCTTTTTGGCCCCTTGGTGGTTGCTGGACCCAAAATTGGCATAGGAGAGCATGGCCACCACGGGCTCAAAGCCAAAGGTACTGGCCACATTGGCCGTCATCTGCGCTATCTCTGCCAGTTCCTCGGCATTTGGGTCTATGTTCACCGAGGTATCTGACAACAACAAGGGCCCCTGGTCCGTGATCATGATGTTCACGGTACTGGCATTGGTTACGCCCTTGGCCCTGCCGCAGACCTCAAAAACAGGCCGCAGCACCTTGGGATAGGCCCTGGAGTACCCGGAGATCATCCCGTCCGCATCGCCTTCCACCAACATCATGGCCCCATAATAATTTCTTTTGCCCATGTTTACCCGGGCACTGTAACGCGTCTCTCCCTTGCGCTTGCGCATGTTCCAGAGCTTGTCCGCATATTTGGTGCGGGTGGTGTCAGATTCTGGCGCGCGCGGGTCAATGATCGTTACATCGGCATCAAACTCCAGCTGCTTCTTTAGTTTTTCTATGGTGGGCCTGTGCCCCAACAATATGGGAACGGCAATGCCCTCTTCGTACACAATTTGGGCGGCCTTGATCACATCCAGTAGCTCGGCCTCGGCAAAAACTATGCGCTTGGGGTTCATTTTGGCCCGGTTGTGCAGCATGCGCACCACCTTGTTGTCATTTCCGGAGCGAAGCATCAATTCTTCCCGGTACTTGTCCCAATCCTCAATGGGCGCCTTGGCCACACCACTCTCCATGGCGGCCTTGGCCACCGCGGGCGGTATGGTGGAAATGAGGCGCGGATCAAAGGGCTTGGGAATGATGTAGTCCCGGCCAAAGGTAAGTCGGGTAATGTCATAGGTAATGTTCACCTGTTCCGGTACCGGCTCCTTGGTAAGTTCCGCCAGGGCGCGCACGGCCGCCATTTTCATTTCTTCATTGATCTTGGTGGCACGGACATCCAACGCCCCCCTGAAGATAAAGGGAAAGCCCAGCACGTTGTTCACCTGGTTGGGATGATCGGATCGGCCAGTGGCCATGATCACATCCTTCCTGGTGGCCAGGGCCAGTTTGTACTCTATCTCCGGGTCGGGATTGGCCATGGCGAACACAATGGGATCTTTGGCCATACTGTTCAGCATGTCCGGGGTAAGCACATTGGCCTTGGAGAGCCCTATAAAGACATCGGCTCCCTTCATGGCCTCTTCCAGGGTATCTATTTTTCTTTGGGTGGCAAATTCCAGTTTTTGGCCAGAGAGGCCTTCGCGATCTTTTCGGATCACCCCTTTACTGTCCAACATCACAATATTTTCCGCACTTGCCCCAAAAGCTTGGTACAGGCGGGTACAGGAAATGGCCGCGGCACCCGCACCGCTCACCACGATCTTTATGTTGGCAATGTCCTTTTCTATGAGCTCCAGGGCATTGAGCAGGGCGGCCGAGGAAATGATGGCAGTGCCGTGCTGATCGTCATGCATGACCGGAATGTCCAGCTCTTCCTTGAGCCTTCGCTCGATCTCAAAGGCCTCGGGGGCCTTGATGTCTTCCAGGTTAATGCCCCCAAAGGTGGGCGCAATGGTCTTTACGGTCTCCACAAACTTGTCCACGTCCTCGGTGTCCAGTTCAATATCGATACCATCAATGTCCGCGAAAATCTTAAAGAGCAGGCATTTGCCCTCCATCACGGGCTTGGACGCCTCCGGGCCAATATTGCCCAGTCCCAGGACGGCGGTACCGTTGGATATCACGGCCACCACATTGCCCTTGGAGGTGTACTTGTAAACCTCTTCCCTGTTCTTGTTTATTTCCAGGCAGGGTTCCGCCACGCCCGGAGAATAGGCCAAGGCCAGGTCCCGTTGGGTGGAATAGGGTTTGGTGGGCACCACCTTGATCTTGCCGGGCTGTGGCTTGGCGTGATAGATCAGGGCCTCCATGCGTTGTCTTTCCTTACTCATGCATTTCGCTTTAAAAAAAACAAATTTAGGGGTATTCCGAAGAAAATCGGTACGGGCCCCTCAATTTCTGCCAAGGCCACCCAGAACACTCCGGAAGAACGGCGCCATCAGTCCAGCTTCTTGTCGGTGAGCCTGGTGGCCAGCACAGCGGCCATCACAAAAAAGACCCCGGCAAAAAGCATGGCGTTCACGGCATCAGAGCCCAAGAGGTACTTGTAGATGGGACCAAAGGTCAGCGTTTCTATGCCCTGAGGAATCACGATCATCATGTTTAGAATGCCCATGTACACCCCGCGACGGTCTTGGGGCACCACTTTGGACACCATGGTATAGGGTATGCCCATCATCGCGGCCCAACCAATGCCAAAGAGCACCATGGGCGCCAATACCCAAAACGGATGGGAAATAAAGGGAATGCAGAAAAGGGCCAGGGCCGTGCCCACCAGACTGAGGGCGTAAATCTTGCGGCCCCCAAATCTTAGGGTAAGGGGCACCAGGGCCAAGGCCACCATTATGGTCACCACGTTGTACGTTGTGCTCATCGTGGCCGACTGTGAGGCGGCTTCCGAAATGCCATAGCCCAAGGTCTTCATGAACAATGGGGTAATGTACTGCCAATAGATAAAGAGGGCGTACCACTGAAACAGATAGACCGCACCCAGTTTCCACATAAAAGGGGGCATGTCATGAATGGCCGATCCAATCTCCTTAAAGGGCTTGGCAAAGCGCTCCATAAAGGGCTGGGCGGCATCTTTTTGGATTTCCTTCAGTTCTTCTTCGGAGGGAGGTATTTCGGGTGTTTTTAAAACGGACCAAAGAATGGTGGTAATGGAGAGGATACCGCCTATGTAAAACGAATAGTACAGCCATTGCGGAATGGTACCGGCCACTTCTACGGACCCCTCGCCCAAAAGTCTCTGAAAAAGTATTATGGACCCATTGGCCAAAAGAATGCCAGCCCCCACAAAAAGACTCTGCATCTGGTAGCCCAGACTCAATTGCTTTTCAGGGAGCTTGTCTCCCACAAAGGCGCGATAAGGCTCCATGGCCATGTTGTTGCCCACATCCAAGATCCAGAGCAGCCCCACGGCAAACCACAGCACCGGGCTGTTCGGGAAGGCAAAGAGGCATAGGCTGCCAATGAGAGCGCCAATTAAAAAATAGGGTTTGCGACGCCCCCATTTGGGAGACCAGGTCTTGTCTGACATGGCACCGACAATGGGCTGCACAATGAGTCCCGTGACCGGGCCGGCGATGTTGAGAATGGGCAGGGACTCTTCCGGCGCGCCCAGGTATAGGAAAATGGGGTTTATGGCGGTCTGCTGCAACCCAAAGCTGTACTGTATGCCCAGAAAGCCCACGTTCATATTGAAAATCTGCCAAAAGCTGAGCCTGGGTTTTTTAATGTTCATCATGGTGTTGACGTTATATGGGCATCACCAGTGAAGAAGCACTGAATATTGCCGGTTTTTTCTTTTTTTTGGCCCTCTTTTCACCTTCTTGCGGCGGCGCCCCATCGCTGTGCCAAGGCACGGTGTGGCGATCAGGCTTCTTGCCCCAAAAAGCGATGGAAATCTTCCAATTGATCGAGCTCGGGGCCCGTACCGCTGATGTTAAAGCTGCCCTCTTCCAAATCCACGTGGAGCCCAATGGCATCCGAGGCCAAGGACCACCGAAGCTCCAGCACCGTGTCCCGGCTGGGCACCAGCTCAAAATCACCGTTAAAGGCGGGGTGCCGGTTGCGCAAGCGCATCAGTTCTGCCATGGCCCGGAACAACAATTCTCCGGTTTTCTCCCGCACTTCCTCCTTGGAAAAATAATGCCTGTTGATGTCTCGCCCCACCCCTGTCCTTTGCAGCAGCTGCATATCGTTCTCGCCCGCAAAGAGGCCCACATAATACACCTGTGGCAGTCCGGGCACAAAAAACTGGATGGCCCGGGCCAGGAGATAGTTGCGCCCGTTGCGGCCCAGGGCCTCGAAATAGGTGCAATTTACCTGGTACAGATCTAGGTTGGAGGCTGCGGCCCCGGTGGCCTTTTTGCTATTGCCCCCACTGTTTTCGTGTATTTTGCCCACAATGGCGTCCAGGGCATCATCATCGATCAGTCCGGGCACCCCGTTTTCCGAGGCCACATCCACAATACCAATGCCGTCATGGGTGTCCAATACCGTAATGCAGTTGCGCGGGCCGATCTGCAGCCAATGCTTCAAATTTCTTGCATTGCGGTTAAACAGGGTGTCCAGCACCAGCACGGGAAGGGCAAAATCATAGACATAATCCACTTTTTCCGCAATCTGCACCTGGGTCTTGTAAAAAGAGTGTACCTCCACCAAGACGGACATCCCCATTTTTTTTGCCTTTTGGGTAAAATGGTCAATGAATTCAAATGTTTCCGGCAGCATGAAACACGAAGTGCCGGCTTTCTTGAGGGCATAGCCCGCGGCATCCAACCGGATCATCTTTACGCCGGCATCCTGCAATTTCTTCAATATTCGGTCCAGATAGGCCTTGCCCTGGGCAGCGGTGACGTCAATGTCTATTTGGTTGGCCGTGAAGGTGGTCCAGACCAGACGTGCACCCTCTTGCGCAAACCGCATTTTGGTGAAGGGAAACCCGGGTCTGGGGCGGTAAATGGCCAGTAGGTCCTCTTCAGAGGCTCCCTGGGGGAAAATCTTGGAAAAGGTGAGAAAGAGGTCGGCGTGGACAGACGCTTGCCCTTTTTGCAGGTAATCCTGAAATTCCGTGGAGAGGGCAGACATATGGTTCACGATCACATCGGCCATTACATCATGGGTGGTGCCCAGTGCCCTGACGTCTTCCCAGGTGCCCAGCCTATGGTCCACCTTGGTGTGGTCCACGGGATCAAAACCCGCGTCTTCCCCATCAATGGGGTCATAGAAGGGCAAAAGGTGCACCCCGCCGAACATGTCCTTTAAAGGTCCCTGTAAGAGTCTATGGAGGTCTGCGATGGTCTCGCCGCCAATCCGATCCACGTAAGTGATCAACTGTACCTGGTTTTTCATCTTCCCAATTTCTTTTGCACGCTTAAGATGGCGGAACGCATTCTTAAGCAAAAAGGGCCAATGCCCTCTTCCCGCCCCGGCTGCCAAAAGGCAGGTCTGCGCCCCGGGGTCCCAACATGCCAAAATTTCCATTAAAGGTTGGCTTCCCAGCCATTTCCACTATTTCTTCAAGAACTCAATATTACGTTTTAATCCTGAAAATTTGGTGCGTTTCACGGCCGATTTCCTAAAAATTTCACCGAAAACGTTTGCGGTCACCTCCTCCCATTCCTTCTTGGACATGGACAGCAAATCGGGGTGGGGGTCAAAGAGGGGTTCCCGATGCGGTTTGGAGAACCGGTTCCACGGACAAACGTCCTGGCACACGTCGCAACCAAACATCCAATCGTCAAATTTACCCTGGAAGGCACTGGGAAGTTCGTCCTTGAGCTCAATGGTAAAGTAGGAGATGCACTTGCTTCCATCCACCACATAGGGCTCCACAATGGCCTGGGTGGGACAGGCATCGATACAGGCGGTGCAACTGCCGCAATGGTCCGTGACCGGGGCGTCATGGGCCAGGTCCAAATCCAGGATGAGCTCTGCAATAAAATAAAAAGACCCCACTTTCTGGGTGAGCAGGTTGCTGTGTTTGCCGATCCAGCCCAGGCCGCTCCTGGCCGCCCAGGCCTTGTCCAAGACCGGTGCAGAATCCACAAAGGCGCGGCCGTGCACCGCTCCAATTTCCGAAGTGATGAAATGCATCAGTTCCTTCAATTTGTCCTTGATCACAAAATGATAGTCGCGCCCGTAGGCGTATTTGCTCACCTTGTAGGTGTCTTGGCGCTGTTCTTGGTGCGGGTAGTAATTGTAGAGCAGGGAAATGACGGTCTTGGCGCCCTCCACCAATTTTGTGGGATCCAAACGCTTATCGAAATGATTGGCCATATAGGCCATTTCCCCGTGCATGTTCTTGTTGAGCCACTGCTCCAGGCGCGGGGCCTCCTCTTCCAGGAATTGCGCCTTGGACATGCCACAGGACAGAAACCCCAGGCGCTTGGCTTCCTCTTTTATGGCTGCGGTACGCTGGGAAAGGTTCATCGGCTTTCAAAAAAAAGGGGAATGCCCTTGGGCTTCAGGGAAATGAGCGGATCCACTTCCAAGGGCTGCGCGGGCGGTTGCAACCGGAATTTACGCAAAATCTCGGCCACCGTCAAAATCATTTCCTGCATGGCAAAATTATTGCCCACACACATTCTGGGGCCGGCCCCAAACGGAAAATAATAGTCACTGAAATCCTTTTTATTGCTGGGATCGAAACGCTCCGGAACAAAATCTTCCGGCGTTTCCCAAAAGCGCGGGTCCCGGTGCAGCTCATAAATGGCCAGCAACAGCATGGTGCCCTTGGGGATGGTGTAGCCGTTGGCGGTATCCTCGGCCACACATTCACGGTCTATGTAATAGGCCGGCGGGTATAGGCGCATGCCTTCCTCCACGCACTGCTTTACATAGCCCAATTGCCTTAGGTGCCCCATGGTGATCTCCGTGTCCCAAGGTATGCGCGCCACTTCCGAGTGGGCCCTCTCCTGAACTTCCTGGTGGCGGGCCAGCAGAAAGAGGGTAAAGCCCAAGGCGTTTGCGGTGGTCTCATGCCCCGCGGCAAAAAGAATGAGCACTTCATCCAAGAGCTGCCGGCGCGGCATTGGCGTGCCGTCTTCGTAACGGGCGTTCAAGAGCATGTCCAATAAATCGTCCTTGTCCGATTCTTGCGCCAAGCGTTCATCCACAATGGTGTTCAAGATGTCCCTCGCCCCATTGGACAATTTCTTGTGATGGGCAATTTTACCGGAAAGTCGGTACCACCAATTCAGGTAGGGTTGCCTCATTTCCTTAATGAGCATGCGCTGGTTGCTCTCGGTAATGTCCTTGAGGGCCGCCATTTCCTTCTGGATGTCGTCCCTACTGAACAGGGAAGTGGCCACGACCTGAAAGGCCAGATCGCCCATGAGCGGGTAAACATCTTGGTGTTCATTGGGGCGTATGCGATCCACCTCCGTGGCTATGGCACGGTACATGATCTGCAGCAGTCCCTGCAATTTCTTTTTATGAAAGGCAGGTTGCACCAAGCGGCGGTGTTTGCGCCAATGCTCCCCGTTGGAGGTGAGCAGCCCCTTGCCAATGTACTTGGCCAGATCTTTGGTCTGTAGGGATGATTTCTGATATTTTTTTTGCCCGGTTTGGAGCACCTGTTTAATGAATTGGGCATCTCGGGTAAAGACAATGCGCTTGCCAAAGCCCACGGCGACCTCAAAAACATCGCCCAGGCGGTTAAAGTTGTCATGGTGAAAGGGCAGGGGATTCCTTAGGATCTGCTTTCTGTTCTTGATCACATGGCTCCGGGAGACAAGGGGAAGTTTCTTCATTGGAACAAGCCTCCCTGTATGTTGTTCTTAATGCGGCCCAAGTGCTTGTAGGCCAATTCCGTGACCTCACGGCCCCGCGGGGTGCGCATGATAAAGCCCTGTTGGATCAGAAAGGGCTCGTACACTTCCTCAATGGTCTCCGCACTTTCCGAAACAGCCGTGGCCAGGGTGGTGATGCCCACCGGCCCCCCCTTGAACTTGTCTATGATGGTGGTCAGTATCTTATTGTCCATCTCATCCAGCCCGTGGGCGTCCACGTTCAGCGCCTTGAGCCCAAATTTGGAGATTTCCATATCTATCTTTCCGTTGCCCTTGATCTGGGCAAAATCGCGCACGCGTCGCAAGAGGGAATTGCATATCCTGGGCGTTCCCCGGCTCCTGCCCGCAATCTCTATGGCCGCTTCGTGGGAGATGGGCACCTTGAGGATCTCGGCACTTCGGGTCACGATGGTGGAGAGCAGCTCGGTGGAGTAGTACTGCAACCTGCTCTGAATGCCAAAGCGGGCCCGCATGGGTGCCGTGAGCAAACCGGAGCGTGTGGTGGCGCCGATCAGCGTAAAGGGACTTAGGTTGATCTGTACCGATCGGGCATTGGGACCGGTCTCTATCATGATGTCTATGCGAAAATCCTCCATGGCAGAATACAGGTATTCCTCCACAATGGGGCTCAGTCTATGAATCTCGTCTATGAACAGCACATCGCGCTCATCCAGATTGGTGAGCAGACCGGCCAGATCGCCCGGCTTGTCCAGCACCGGACCGGAGGTGATCTTAATGCCCACCCCGAGCTCATTGGCCAGAATATTGGCCAAGGTGGTCTTGCCCAGACCGGGAGGACCGTGAAACAAGGTATGGTCCAGGGCCTCTCCGCGCTGGTTGGCGGCCTCCACAAATACCTTGAGGTTCTCCAACACCTGTTCCTGACCGGTAAAATCGTCAAAACTTACCGGTCTCAGGGCCTTTTCCAAATCCAGTTCGGCCTCCGAAAAACCATCTGCCGAAGGGTCTAAATGTTCGTTCATCCCAACAAAGATAGGCAAATGACTTCAATCTTTTTTGTGGAACGAAGGGGATAATTTATGATGGATTCGTACAGAATTTCGTATTTTCAGACCATGAAAAAGAAGCCCTATACCCCGGGAACCCTACAATATGTTCCCTTTTTTTATGTGATCTGGTCAGACGATTTGGTCTCCGCCTCGGAAATAAACGTAGTGAGCACGGCCATTGACTCGGATGCCAGCCTAACCCAGGAAGACAGAAAGCTACTGCACTCCTGGCTCAAGGTCTCCAAACCGCCACGGAACGAAACCCTGAAAGCGTGGAAACAGCTCATTGACCGATCCAAGGTAACATTGATCGAGACGGAAACCTATCCCCTGGCCACCTTTAGCCAGAAAGTGGTGTGCCATTACCATGAGGAGTGCCCGTTTAACGAAGCCCTGAAGCACATTGAGGTGAACCTGGGCATACAGCCCAACCACTACAACCATCTCTTTGAGGTGGAAACGGTGCACGAGATCAGCTCCAATTTTTACAGCGCGGCCGAGTTGGACCACATCCTGAAGGGCCAAAATGCCGCGGTGGTAGATCGTTTCCGTAAAGCCTTGGAACACCCCAACTTTCAGTGGCAAGTGCAGCGGGACAAGGAAGCCTTCCGGAAAAGGGTGCTGGATCAGGTGGTACACTTGGCCCAAGAGGGCTTTGGGGCCATGGCCTTTTCCAAGGCCCACGGCGGCACCGGGGACATGGAAGGCTACGCCACCATCTTTGAGAACATGATGTATGCCGATGGGAGCCTTACCATAAAATTTGGGGTGCAGTTTGGCCTTTTTGGGGGAAGCATACAAAAGCTGGGTACCCAAAGGCACCATGACGCCTACCTGACCCAAACGGGGAAAGCCCAACTCTTGGGCTGTTTTGCCATGACGGAAACGGGGCACGGCAGCAACGTGAGGGGCATAAAAACCACAGCCACCTATGATCGGGAGCGGGACGCCTTGATCATACACACCCCCGGGCCCAACGACAACAAAGAATACATAGGCAACGCCCTGCACAGTACCATGGCCTCCGTTTTTGCCCAATTGATCGTGAACGGAAAGAATGAGGGCGTGCATGCCATCTTGGTGCCCTTACGGGATGCGGAGCACAACACCTTACCGGGCATCACAATTGAGGACAACGGGTATAAATTGGGCCTCAACGGCGTGGACAACGGCAAAATCTGGTTTCACCAAGTGGCCGTTCCCAGGGAAAACCTGTTGGACAAGTACGGCCGCATCAGCGCAGCGGGAGCGTACGAGTCTGAAATCAAAAACCCCAACAAACGCTTTTTTACCATGCTGGGCACCTTGGTGGGCGGCCGCATCTGTGTGGCCAGGGCCGGCCTTGGAGGGGCCAAAATGGCTTTGGCCATTGCCGTAAGGCACGCCCTTAGACGCAGGCAATTTAACGACAGCATCAAGGTACAGGAAGACCTCCTGATGGATTATCCCACCCACCAACTGCGGCTAACCCCCTTGGTGGCCAGTGCCTACGTGTACCACGTTACCCTGGACAAGATGATGCAGATCTACTGTGACGAGGGCCAACCGGACAAGCGTAGGGTGGAAACCCAAGTGGCCGGCCTCAAATCTGTGATTACCTGGTATGCCAACAGCACCATCCAAGAATGTAGGGAAGCCTGCGGGGGCAAGGGATACCTTTTGGAAAACAGGATCGCGGATCTTAAGGGCGATGTGGACATCTTCACCACCTTTGAGGGAGACAACAACGTACTGCTGCAATTGGCGGCCAAAGGGGTGCTGTCTGACTTTAAGGCCGAGTTCAACAGTGCGGGCTTTGCCTCGGTGCTGAAGCTTTTGGGCCAACAACTGGGCAACAAGCTCGCCTCCATTAACCCCATGTACGTGAACAAGGTGGACAAAGAGCACCTCTACAACCCCAAGTTTCACAGGCACGCCTTTGCCCATAGGACCGAAAGGCTCACCTACACGCTGGCCATGCGAATCCGGGACTACATTAAAAAGGGCATGCCCTCTTACCAGGCCTTCTTAAAGGTGCAGACCCACCTCTTGGCCCTGGGCAAGGCCTACAGCGTTGAATTGGCCTACAGCACCTTTGCCGACTTTACGGCACAAATGCCGGAAGGGAAGCACAAGGAATTGTTTCAAAAGCTAGGGTGCCTTTACGCCCTGCACGAGCTCAGGAAAGACGCCAGCTGGTATTTGGAACAAGGGTATTTTGGCAGCAATAAGAGCAAGGCCATACGCCAACGGGTAGAGCGCCTATCTACCGAACTAAGGCCCCATATAGAGGTGCTGGTGAACGGTTTTGGCATACCGGAAACCTTGATGACGGCGCCCATTGCCTCCTCTTGGCAAAGGACTTAAGGCCGCGGTCCGGGCGCCAGCCCTTTGCCAAGTGCGGTCAATTGTTTTCCTTGTGCAGTTGGGAGGTGTCCAAAAAACTGTCCATGATTATTTTGGGATTCCCGTAGAGGCTGGTTTTCGCAGACCCTTTGGAAGTGAGATTGAACTGGTCCAAGGCCAAGATCCTGGCGTTGGGCGAATCTTCCATGATCAAATTGGCTTGCCGTGCCTCCAATTTTTCCGCTTTTAGATCGCTGTTCCCATACAAGGTGGCCTTTAGGCTATCCGTGCTCCCCTCCCATTTGGCCGAGGCATTTTTGTACATGAACACGGTATTGGTTTTTCCGGTGGAATAGATCTTGGCATCAATACGGTCCTTGAGGGTCACCATCAAGGAATCACTGGCCACATTCAGATCTCCCGAGCTTATGCCCTCCATGGTCAAGTCAATGACATCTGCCGTGGCGTTGAGCTCCACCCTGGCCGTACCGGAGGTGCGCACCTTTAGGGAGGCTGTGGAAATGACATCCTTCATGGCCAGTTCGCCCGCACGGACATCGATACTGAAAAGCCCGGTATGGAACACCTTGATGTTCAGCTTCTTTTTGGAGGTGATCTTATAGAAAGAGGAAATGGTGAGCACCTCATTGACCACATCGAAACGGAGCACTTCCAACAAATTCTCGTCTGCCTCTATGGCCACCCCGGGCGCATTGGCATTCTCCAGGACCACGGGAACGTCATCATTTAGCTCAATGGCGTTGAAGGGGGGCAGTTCCTGTCTGGTCTCCACCACGTTCCTGTTGCCCTTGATCTTGGGTTTTCGCTGGGCAAAGGTCTGTACTCCGAACAAACAGAGCAAAAGGATAACAACCGTGTTTTTCATAGTGTGTTCTTAAAAAGTAATATGAAGGTATTCAATTTTATGCTTACTTGGAAATTAGTCCGGTCAAAGCCGCCACCTTTTACCATCCATAATCCGTGCCGAAGTGAGGTATGGCTGCCCTAAACTTTTGTCCCTTCCTTTAACCCAGCTGGATTCAAGTCATAAACGCAACAATGCCCTGATTTTCTATTGCTGCGGCAAAAACCTCGTTGGGCGTTCTGTACCCGAACCTTTTTCTGGGCCTGTTGTTTAAAATGTTCTCCGCCTTTT